>CAIYXP010000186.1 GCA_903930145.1 uncultured Methylococcaceae bacterium | reverse complement strand
TGATCCTCAACAATCTCGCCCTCAGCCACTTTCTAGATATGATGCCCATTTGAGCCGAACGGGTGATAATCTTGCTAATTATCTGCAATATATTGAACGTGAAGATCCTGCTGGAGTTCAAGAAATGCTTGAGCGGATCGCGAAAAAGATTCCCGGCATTCAAGCGATAAAATCGTTAACAACTCTAGATCGTCGCCTTTTGTTAGAATTCAAAGTAGAGGGTTTCGAGCACCCGTTCTATGCACAGGACATGTCCAATGGAACTCTGAAAACGTTGGCGTATTTGCTGTTGATGGAAGATCCAAATCCCTCCCAATTTATTGGAATTGAAGAACCAGAAAATGGCTTGTATTCCATGTTTCTTGGAGAGTTGGTGGCCGAATTCGAAACCTTTTCTAGGAGACAGAATGGGCCGCAAATTTTGATTACAACACATTCGCAAAATCTTGTCGATGCACTAATTCCAGAAGAAGTATGGATTTTGCATAAAGGTAAAGATGGATTTAGCCGACTCAGACGCACGGCTGATATTAGAGGTGTTCCAGAATTATATGAGGCGGGCTTGCCAATGGGTAGCCTTTGGTATAGCAACCATTTTGGTACCGATCGGCCATGACCTTTTTCCATATTTTAGTTGAAGGCGATGCCGATGTGCCTATAGTACGTGAGATTATGACGCGGCGGTTCCGGTTGAGGGAAGATGAGGATTTTCAGATACACCCCCATCAAGGCATTGGTCGACTTCCGTCCAATCCCATGAAAATGCCCGAAAACCATCTAAGAGGTTTACTCGACTTGTTGCCAGCCAAATTAATCGGAATGGGTAAATACTGCGGCGAACAAGAATGTGTCTTGGTTTTAGTGGACTCGGATAAAACGCCTTGCCGAGAATTGTTGTCCCAATTGAACGCTATGCTTGCCAGCCTGCCCCACAAGCCGCCTAGAGTGCTGTTCCGGTTAGCTATTGAGGAAACAGAAAGTTGGTTTATCGCTGATATAGAGGCGATTAGAAAAGTCTTTCCCGAGGCCAATTTGCAGGTGCTTCGCGGAAAAAAGCCCGATGCCGTCATTGGCGCATGGGAAAAATTAGCAGAAGCAATAGGTGACCCTATACCGAAAAAGCACGGGCCTCTCAAATATGCTTGGGCTGAAAAAATAGCCCCTCACATCAATCTTGAAAACCCGTTATCTCCAAGCCTTGGAAAGTTTATTTCGGGTGTGGAGCGGGAACTACAAAATCGCTAATTCGAGGAAATAGGATGAAGCTTCAAACGCCAGAAACACATTGCACTTACATTTCACTTATGGCTAAATTTAGCCCAACAAAAAAGCCCTTCGATTTCTCGTAAGGGCTTGAATTGGTTGGTAGCAACGGCGGGACTTGAACCTGCGACACCCGCATTATGAATGCGGTGCTCTAACCGACTGAGCTACGTTGCCACGCTGTCAGACTGCTAATTATCGCTAATAATGTTCTGTCCTGTCAATATGTGTGTGAAAATCGTCGCTTAGAAATCATGTTGCAGAATGTCAACCGCCCTTCGGCAGATTTCCCTGCCATAGTCAGTCCACTGGCCTTGGCCCCAGTAGCGGTAGCAACTAGTTTGCGCGGTCATCAAATGAAACAAAGCGTTGCGATATCTTGGGTCGCTGGGTGGAATGCCGGGCTTGAGCACTTTCTCATGGAACAGCGAGCTGGCTTCCTCCATCGGGCCGAGTACATTTTCGTAACCTTTGACCCAAGAAATGTCATTGGTCCAACTGCCCCCTTCCATGTGGAAACGATGGTCTTCCTTGCGCAGTTCTTCGATGACTTTAGCCAGTTTCTCCGGGCCATCCCCTGCCTTGAATCGGGCCCAAATGGCCTTTTGGTGAATCGGCTGCACCACTGGGAAATCGCCTCCCTTGATGCCAGACTGAAAAAGGTATTCCAAATATTCAGTCACATTCATCATCGGTGTGTCGGAGCCAGTTGACTCGCGGGACACGTCGAAGAACTTGCCGGGAAACTCGTTCATCATCACCCCGCCGTTTTCCCCATCGGCGATCTGCGTCACCAGAGGCGGCACGGTTTTTCCGCCCAACTCCCAACGAGACAGGCTTTTGGCTTCGTAATATGGTTGCATTTGCGCGACCAATTTGGTGTCGCTGCCTTGGGTTTTGATGATGGCGATGATGTCAATACTCTCGCCCTTGGAGTTTTTGCATACCAAGCGGTGGGGAAGGTGCTTTTTCTCCGGCCCATGACCGTTGTCGGGCTGTTCGACGGTATGTTCCTGAATCAACACCCAGGCATAGCCGCAATCACGCAGGGTTTTGATGTATTCATAGGCGACATCGGGGTGGTTGGGCAAGGCCATTTCAGAGGGCGAAAAACCGCGTACACGGCTTAGGGCTTCTTTTCCAAAGATGGCGGCGAAATGGTGCTGCCAAGCCATGACATGCAGCCTGAAATCCTGTGCCGGGGTGGAGGGGGCGACGGCATGGCCCCAAGGGGCGCCCAGCCATTCCACCGCATGGCGGTATTGGGGGTTGCAAGTGACATTTTTCAGCACATCGAACACATCATGCAAACCCATTTTCCTTAATCCATGGAATAAAGTTCCTGAATATTCCAGCATGACACGTGGTTGCTTGCCTTCGTGGATCAGTTGCGGGACGAATTCGCCGATGCGCTTATAACACCAATGAAAGCCTCCGGCATTGTGATTGTCGCCTATGCCTTGATTTTCCATCATGTATTGCAGATTGCTGATGATAGCAGCAGTGCGTAAGTCCCATCCCCCACCTGGAATCAGGGGCTGATGCATGTGCAGGGCAATGGCACAGGCGCTGTTGATGCGGTCGAAAGGAATGTGGGTTTCATGCGCATAAACGGTGGGAGACCTGTTTTGCAAAGTGGCCTCTATTTCAGCTTCCTGACCGCAGATATTGGGAAGATCGTCAACATATTCGGCTAATTCCGCCATGGATATTTACTCTTCTGGTAGTAGGGTGCATTGAATGATTCAGGCCACCCATTTTCCAGGGTAACCCGGTTTGGGATAAACCCAAGGCCGGTAAGCTTAGGGGTTTGCAATCCCGCTTTCACAGGAATAGGGCATGTATAAACCGGCTGAAGCCGCGACTGCCAATAGATTAGGCAAGTGCAAAATCCTTATATGACCGGCATTGGGATTAAACCAGTTAAGTGTACACCAGCTTGTTTCATCCTAGGCTGAAAATCATTATTTGATGAAATTGCTTTTCCTCATCTGTCTATTATTGATACCCGTCGTCGACCGCTATCAGTTACAATGAGTCTCGCTAGTTTTCTTATTGGAGCATTCCCTTGAGCAATGGCAATCAACATGGTGCGGGAAAAAGCAGTTTGCCCAGTTCTGCCACGGAATTGGATAGACGCTATCGTCAACTTTTTGAAACTGCCCAAGATGGCATCTTATTGCTCAATGCATGGACTTCGCAAATTGAAGATGTCAACCCTTTCATGATTGACCTGCTCGGCTATACCCGTGATGAGTTTTTAGGAAAGCGAATTTGGGAGGTGGGTGTATTCGAGAATACCTCACTTAGTATGGAGGCTTTTGTCGATTTACAGAAGAAGGGGCATATACGTTACGATAATCTTCCTTTGGAAACCAAGGATGGACAACAAATATCCGTCGAATTTTCCTGCTTTTTGTCTAATTACGATGGCGTAGCCGTCATTCAGTGTACGGTGCGGAATATCACCGCGCAGGTGCTTGCAGAAAAAGCATTACGAATCACCGCTCGCGCCTTGAAGGTCATCAGTGACACCACCACTGTTTTGATTAATGCGCCGGACGAGTGGGAGTTGCTCCATGCAATCTGCCGTGTCATCGTAGAAACGGGTGGTTATCGCATGGCATGGGTGGGCTACGCCGACGAACATGGCGGAAAGCACGTACAGCCGATGGCCCACTATGGCTGTGAGGATGGCTATCTTAAGGTGGCGGAAAGCACTTGGGCTTACACCGATTTGGGCTTGGGTCCAACCGGTAACGCCATCAGGTCTGGCGAATTGCAATTTGTCGAAGACATTTCCACTGACCCTAGGATGAAGCCTTGGAGGGCAGAGGCATTGAAGCGGGGATACCATTCGGCCATCGCTTTGCCGCTTCGTCATGCCAGCGGCTTGCTGGGATGCGTCACGGTCTACGGCTCGGCGGCGGAAACTTGGCCAGTGGAAGAACGCGCTTTGCTACAGGAACTGGCCGATGATTTGGCCTATGGCATCATCACTTTGCGTACACTTGCGACTTATCGGAAGAATGAGGCAGCCTTGCGCAATAGTTTGGAGCAGTCGATCCAAGCCATAGCCGCCACGATTGATCAGCGTGACACCACTTCACCCGGACATCAACGTCGGGTTGCCAGCCTCTGCAAGGAAATTGCGTTGCAGTTGGGTTTTTCGGAAGATCGCATCCATGGCTTGCATCTGGCAGCCACCTTCCATGATGTCGGCAAGCTCCGCGTACCGGCGGAGTTGTTTAGCAAACCAAGGCGTTTGAGTGCCAAGGAGTTTTCCCTCATACAAGAGCATTCAAGCCTGGGCTTTGAGATGGTCAAGGACATTCAATTCCCTTGGCCCATCGCGCAAATCATCTTGCAGCATCATGAACGCATTAATGGTTCGGGTTACCCGCAAGGACTGAAAGGCAACCAGCTTTTGCCGGAATCAAAAATCCTTGCAGTCGCCGATGTGGTCGAAGCCATGTCGTCCCATAGCACTTACCGTCCAGCGCTGGGCATCAAGGCGGCGTTGGGGGAAATTGTCGCCCAACGCGGCATTCTGTTTGACGGGCCTTCCGTTGATTCCTGCGTCAAACTCTTTGAAGACAAAGGTTACAAACTTCCAGAGTGACAAGAAGGGGCGGGGCAGGCGACTGTACGCGCTCAATCAGGCGTATTAGGTAAATCAAAAGGTGAAATTAAGTCTGTCGACTATCGCACCGGGGACTTTACTGCCCCCTAGCGCCCGATGAAAGTAAGTGTCGGTGGAAGGAAATAGCTGAGTTTCAGCAGTCAAGGCTTCCAAGCATGAACCGAATAAGCGATAAAGGCTGTCATCGAAACGCAAATCGTGAATCGGTGCCACGATTTCACCCTTTTCCACCCAAAAGCAGGCATAGCGGGTCATGCCTGTTATTCTGGCTGTTTGCATATCGCTCCAATTCAAATAATGCAGATTGCCTAGGTAGAGTCCGCTGTCCAAGCGTTGCAATGTATCCGCCTCTGCCAAATCCCCTCCACTGACTTCTGGCGAGCGTAGCCCTTCACCTAGCCAACTGACGGAATCCGCGCCATTGGACTTGACGCCATATTCTTTTGCAGTACGCGAGCTGACCAATAGGTTTTTCAGTTGGCCATGCTGGATGATCGGCAAATTTGTAGGCGTTAATTCGCCTAAACTATTGAATCTCGGTGTTAGCCCTAATCCGAAGTTTTCTTGTAAGCTAAATTTATCTGACAAACAGGCATCTCCTTCGATAAGCTGCTGCAAGCCGGATTGACCTTTCTTCCAAGCATCATAACTGACCGCGCCCCATGAAAACATTCCGACAATGGAGGCCAAGGCGGCAGGTGCCAAATAAACCCGATATTCACCGGGAGAAAGCTTGTGCGCCGGTCGTTTCAGCAATTCCAATTGCTTATTGCCGTTTGCAATGGCTTCAGCAAAATGCCTGGTTCGCCAAACGCGGTCGGCGTAGAGGTTTTTTACCGCCTTGTTTTCCCCGGATGCGTTAATCGTATAGATGGAATAGTCCATGAAAAAGGAATCTGAGCAAAACCAATGATCTAGACCTAGCGAGTTGCGTACTGCTTTGATCTGCGGTCCTTTTGCCAACAATCCGGCGAAGTCCAAGTCACCGACAATCTCATGGATTTGCTTGATCCACTCAAGTTCAGAAGGGTAATCGGCTGGATATTGCTCATCGCTGGTTCCATGATTTTCCATGGTGACTTGAAATGGGTCTTCTGGCAATACCTTCGCTTCTGCACGAGCGCGTTCGAGCAAGGAACGGATTAGGGCGGCATTTTGATCGACGTGCCCGGTCAGATCGATGGCAAACCGAATTGTCCTGCCATCTCCCTGAAATGTGAGACCTAGGTTTCTTTGTGCAATGGCGGTGGCTTGGCGAACTTGAGAATGGTTGAAGCGAAGATAGGACTGCTCTTCGGCATACAGGTCTAGGGTGAGGGCTTCACCCGGCCTGAGTTCGGCAAAGCTGGCGTGGCTGGCATGGTCAAACAGTGACCGGGTTGTTTCATTGAAACTCATTGCCCACCTCCAAACACTTCCACTTGGGTAAACAGGCAGGGCGGCGATGCATGGCCGACTCGTATCATCTGGTTGGGTTCGCCCTTGCCGCAGTAAGCGGTGCCAAATTGACGAAACTCATCCGGGCCGCCGACCATTTTCAGGGAATTCCAAAATGGCACAGTGACACCTCGATAATTAGGGTTTTTCAACACCTTGGTGAATCGTCCATCTTCAATCAAACGCGCATATTCACAGCCAAACTGGAATTTGTTGCGGTAATCGTCAATCGACCAAGAAATGTTGGATTCCATGTAAACACCTCGTGTTACCGCCGCGACCATGGCTTCCAAATTGCTCGAACCCGGCTCAAGGTTGATGTTTGCCATGCGGTCCACCGGGGCACGGTTCCAGCCAGATGCGCGAAAATTGGCAACGCCCGGGATGCCTGAGCGGGCTTGGCTCTCCAGGCTACCCAAGCCGCGCACCAACAATCCATTCTTAATCAGGTATTCGCGGGTTGCGGGATTACCGCAGTCGTCAAAGCCATAACAGGCGAATTCACCGCTAAGGCTAGGGTCGAAACTCACATTCATCAGTTCCGTCCCATAGCGTAAATGACCGAAATCTTGGGGTTTGATGAAACTCCATCCGGCATAATTGCGCTCGTCGCCCAAGA
>CAIYXP010000185.1 GCA_903930145.1 uncultured Methylococcaceae bacterium | reverse complement strand
TGGGAAGTGTACCGTCTGTCCGACATCATCTACGATCCGGACAGCCGTTTCGCCGGCCTGTTGTTCTTCTTCGACGCTGGCGGCAACCGCATCATCCAGCAGATCGATGCGCCGCTGATCCCGTCCTTCATGTAAGCTGAGTCCCCCGCGCCGCAGGGCGCGGCGGGCGAAGCCCAAAAGTCGGCCGAGACGTTAGGCTAAAGGCCCCCCCGGGCAACCGGGGGGGTTTTTTTATGCCTAAAAAAATCCAAGATTGCTCGGTCTTAGAAATGAGGAATTTTTGTTGATTAAATTGGTCAGAAATTAAAATAATTTAGGAAAATTTAGCCTATGTAAAGGCTCGCCACTCATAAGTGTCGGAAATAACTGCATTTTAACAATGATCAAGCAGGTTATGACGGGTAGCCTGCCCATAAAGTCAAGTAAGATCGGGAGGCCATGCACAATGATAAAGCTCACTAAAGGTTCGCTAAATTGGCATTCACTATTGGGTAGAATTTTTACGCTTAGTAACAGTGCGAAAAACAGCGGTTCTGACACGGTCGGGTTGCGTCTGGGCTTGCTTTGGGCAAGTGCGGCAGTCTGCGTCGCTGGTTTGTTGTTTGGTTTTGATCTGATTGGTCAGGCACTTGAAAGTGTGCTGACGGTATTGTTCGAGTATATTCAGGAAAACTTGGAATCGTTTTACCGTAAAAGCTTCAAACTCGATCTTTATCATGCCCAAATGGCGACGGCTTATACCGGTTTCTTGGTTTTCATTGGCCTCGCTCTTTTCCTATTCAGAAAATTTTCAGTGGTCTACCAAGAGTGTCAGGTAAGCTGGAGGAAAGAGCGTGAGAAATTTTTGGAACTTTGGTTCAAGCACTGCGAAAACATCAAAGTATGGTGGAACGGTTTGGATCAATTCAATAAATTTTTCGCAACGATTGCCCTAGTCGTTCTGGCAATACCCGTGGTTTCGATTGTATGTTTTGCGTTGGGCAAAGTGGTTGCGGAGCTAGTCTAGCTGTCAACTTTCAATCAACCATAACGACATTTTTTTACAAATATCCAACCCAAGCAAAATCTTGTGTTGAGGCAAGTCCTTGTTTAATCCTATTGTTGGCGGATAATGCATAAATTAATGCGAGCATTTATCAGATTAATGATAAGATAAATCTATAACAGTACAAGGCATATCTCCATGAATATCACCCTAAGACAATTAAAAGTTTTCGAGCGAGTGGCTAGGCGCTTGAGTTTTACCCGTGCGGCTGAAGATTTGTATCTTACCCAGCCGGCAGTTTCCATGCAGGTCAAGCAATTCGAGGAAACCATCGGATTGCCATTATTTGAACGCTTGGGCAAAAAAATTTATCTGACCCGTGCCGGGGAGGAACTTCACGCGCTGAGTAAATCCATTTCCCGGCAGATCGACGAAGCAGAAGAATTGATCGAAGAATTGAAAGGTACTGAAGGTGGGCGTCTAGTGGTCGCCGTCGCCAGCACCGGGCATTATTTTGCGATACGCATGTTGGCAGAATTTTGCCGACGCTACCCTAAAGTCAAAGTCAATTTCAAAGTCACCAACCGTAAAGGGGTCATGCAGTTGTTGGAGGACAATGAAGCCGACATCGTGTTGATGGGCAAGCCGCCGGAGGAAATGGACTTGGTGGCGGAAGCCTTCATGGACAATCCTTTGGTAGTCATCGCCCCAAAAGGCCATCACCTAGATGGGAAAGTCGGCATCGGTCTCGAAGAATTAAGAACCGAAACCTTTTTGATGCGGGAACAAGATTCAGGCACGCGCAGTTCTGTGGAGAAAATATTGCTGGAAAGGGGTGTAACCTTATCCATCAGCATGGAAATGAATAGCAACGGCGCCATTAAGCAAGGCGTAGAAGTGGGCTTAGGGTTAGGCGTTGTCTCCTTGCATACCATTGAAAAAGAGTTGGAAGCCGGTAGCCTAGTGGTTTTGGATGTAGAACCTTTCCCCATCATGCGTCAATGGTACATCGTCCACCGTGCAGGCAAGCGCTTATCCAGTGTCGGTTTGGCGTTTGAAGAATTCGTCAGGACCGAGGCAAGTCATTATGTCAGGGTGGATTTGCAGGATTTTAGGCACTCATAATATTTTCAATGATATTTTCAGCGCGGAGCGTTGAAAATATAAAAATTGGACAAACTACGAAATGCATTAAATATTTCCAAGCTCAGGATTGGGAACGAGGAAAAAAAATATATCAAATATGAATGAAAGTTCTTTGCCAAGTCCAATAGAAGATCAAAAAAAAGTTATTGCCAACATTAAAAACGAGATTAGTTGACCTATATCGCGTTAAAGTGAAGACGCAACTAATGCGCGATGGGTTTTCAAATAATGTATGCAAATTTAGGCAAGCATTCTAAACGCGGCGCAATAACGGTATCCCGTGTATTGCGAGGAATGTTTAATAGTAGATTTCGAGTTGCGTCAAAATCTAAAACCAAATATCTATAACTATGAAGCTTAAAAAACACTTCCCCATCCTTGTCGAGCAAGACACAGACGGTGTTTTCATTGTCAGTTGCCCATTATTTCAAGCTTGCCACAGTTATGGAAAAACCATTGATGAAGCTCTAAGCAATATTCAAGAGGTTATTGAAATCTGCCTAGAAGAACAACAAAATGATGAGCCTACTAATAGTTTTCTAGGCATTAGGGATATAGAATTGGCGGTTTGACAATGCCTACTCTTCCGAGAATATCGTACTCACAGTTTTGAAGAATCGTCGAACGAAATTCAAATCCTCGAAAAGGAAAAATAATGTCAATCCGATCAGGGATGTCAGACAAATCGGAAGGACAGCCGATTTGCATAACTCCGTTGCCCGAAGGGTGAGATACAGGGACGTATCGAATGCATCCATCGTCCAAGGATGGCAAACTTTCTCAACGGACAAGGGTTTGGGGCTTCCCTGCAATCTGGATTCCGGCGATCCATACCGGAATGACGAGGTTCTAGCTTTCATGCGATTGCCCTGACTGCCGATACCGGGACGATTATGCTGGACACTAAAATCACATTGCTCGCCACCATTGACGAATATAAAGTTACAGTTCAAGAATTAGCCTTCTCCGGTCTAATCAAAACTAGACCAACTTCACGTAATTATGCAAAATATAGCCTCCCCCTTCCCCATCAATTTCCTGCTTAGTGGAGGCGTTCGGCTATGTGTTGGAGTGGCGAAGCATCGGCTGCTTTGGCGACGGTTGGCTTTGGGACAGCCGGCTATGTTGTCTACAAAGGAGAGTCTAAGGAGCTTTGGATTCCCTTGCTTTCCATTGCCTTGAGCGTGTCGGTTATCAAATTACCCTTGCGTAAATTCTTAAATGTGAGGAAATGGTTGTTTTATGATAGGCTTGACACGCTCGCGCAGGATGTTCCTTGGTTTGCGGATAACCTCCAAGAGCCCTGTGCGGAGACGGCTTCCGAGGATTGAAGGCAAGCGGCCACTTTAAGGTTGTAGGGATTGGCTGGGTGCTCGCCGTCATCCATTAGAAGCGTTTTGCCTTTTACAATAACTACAATATTGGCATTTTATGGGTTCCACGACGATCAATTTTTATTTCGATGTCGTTTTTTTTGTTTACGGCCTCTCGTTCATCTTATTGGGAATAGTGATAGCCGTCAGGCCCAAAGAAGAAAGCCGTTTCGAATTGGCTCATTTAATTTGGTTGCTGGCCGGCTTTGCCTTTATCCACGGTGCCTTGGAATGGATGTATTTGTGGGAAGTGGTTCGCGGCGATTACCCAACCCTAGGATTGGTCAGGCCGGGTTGCTTGTTTCTCTCGTATATTTTTCTATTCGAGTTCGGCAGACGCCTGCTGTCAGTTTCATTGATACCTGATTGCAATTCCAAGTGGCTGCCAATTTTGCTATCCCCTCTCGCGCTTTTCGTGATGCTGTTTGGAATTCTGCTGGCGGTGATGCTGACAGATCAAAAGATTATGGCCTTGGACATAAGTTCGCGCTACTTGCTCGGGTTCACGGGTTCGACCATGAGCGGTTTTGGATTTTATTTCTATTGCGACAATCGAATCCGGCCTGCCCTTGTTGCCAGTAACCTCACACCCATCCGTCATGCCTGTTACCTGGCAGCCGTGAGTTTTATCGCTTACGGTGTGTTTTCCGGCTTGATAGTGCCAAAAACCGACTGGTTCCCTTCCAGTTGGCTCAATCAGGAGCAATTTCGAGACATGGTGGGTGTGCCCGTGCAGGTTTTTCGCACCACCTGCGCAGTCCTTGTGTCTTTGTCTGTCACCCAATTATTATGGGTCTTCCACATCGAGACTCATCAACGTCTGGTGACTAGCTTGGCTGATACTGAACAAGCGTTGATTGAAGTCCGTAGGCTGCGCCATCGCGACGAATTGATTCTACAGTCTGTGGCAGAAGGAATCTGCGGTTTCGATTTAAGCGGTAAGATTGTTTTCATCAACCCGTCGGCCTTGGCCATGCTGGGTTACACGGCAGAGGAATTGCTAGGGCAATACTTTGATGCCTCCGTTGCTGAAAAGAGAAGGGATAGAGCCCATTCGGACGAGTTGGGAATGATCCAGAAAGTTTTGCATGACGGACAGACGCACTGGGGCGAGCTATCCACCTTGCATCGAAAAGACGGCAGTAGCTTCCCAGTGGAGTTTAGGGCTGCACCTATCCTTGACGAGGGCAAGCTTTCCGGTGCCGTCGTGACATTCCAAGACATAACGGAGCGTAAACAAGCACAGGATGATTTGGATGCGCAAAACAAAACCTTGAACGCCATTACCACGTCCACCAGCAATGCCATCGTGATGAGTGATAATGACGGAAATATTTCATTCTGGAACAAGGGCGCCGAGACCATGTTCGGTTTTACCAGCGCCGAGGCCATCGGTCAGAATCTACATGAACTGATCGCCCCTGCCAGGTTTTTGCCAGCCCACTGGGATGCTTTTCCTAAATGGCAAAAAACGGGCAAGGGAAATGCCATCGGCAGGACTTTAGAATTGGTTGGGGTCAGGAAAGGGGGGCAGTCATTTCCGATTGAAATATCATTGTCATCGGTTTTTCTACGCCAGCGCTGGCATGCCGTAGGCATTGTCAGAGACATCACCACCCGCAAGCAAGAAGAAGAAATTCTAAGCCAAGCCAAACTGGCCGCCGAGTCAGCCAACCGGGCCAAATCGGAATTTTTGGCTAACATGAGTCATGAAATCCGCACTCCGATGAATGCCATCTTAGGGCTGATTCAATTGGTGCTGGATACCCCCCTCACACCCAAGCAGGAAGATTTTTTGCGCAAGGCCCATGCTTCTTCAAGGGCGCTGCTGAATATTCTGAATGACATCCTGGACTATTCCAAGATCGAGGCGGGTCGGCTGGAAATCTATAAGATGCCGTTTCGAGTCGAAGAACCCCTCAAGGACGTGGCAGACCTACATGCGGCTCAAATGGCCGAGAAGGGTTTGGAATTATTCATTGAAATAGAGCCTGAAGTCCCCCAAATGGTGGTCGGCGATGCAATGCGTTTGACGCAAGTGTTAAACAATTTAGTGGGCAACGCGGTCAAGTTCACTGATCGGGGTGAAATTCATGTCAAAGCTGAGGTGGTTCAATCGAAAGAGGAAATGCTCACACTTCGCTTTTCCGTGCGGGACACCGGGATTGGCCTTTCCAAGGAACATATAGACCGACTGTTCCAGGCTTTCACCCAAGGGGACAGTTCCATTACCCGCAAGTATGGTGGCACTGGTTTGGGGCTGACCATTTGTCAACGCTTGGTGGGCTTGATGGGGGGTGAAATCACGGTCTCTAGCACGGAAGGGCAAGGAGCCACGTTTGTCTTTACCATTGCAGTCAGTGCTGCCCCGAATTTAACTGAGCAGCCTGACCCGCATCAGTTGGAAAATTGTAAAATTCTGGCGGTCGATGACCAAGAAACTGCCCGCATGATTTTGAAACAAGTGCTAGATGCTTGGGGATTGGAAACCCATACCGCCGCTTCGGGCGAAGATGCGCTGGCACAAATCGAAGAGGCGGAACTCTCGCATCAGCCATTCAATGCGGTGTTGTTAGATTGGCGAATGCCCGGCATGAGTGGGCTGGATGTGGCTAGGCGGCTACAGGAAGGGGCAGGGCAAGGCCAGCTCATTCATCCATTGCTAGTGGTCATGATCACGGCCTATGACAAGGAAGAATTACTCTCACAAGCCGGCTCCATTCACTTGGACGGGGTATTGACAAAACCTGTCACGCCATCCAATTTGTTTGATGCGTTATCAAATAGCTACCATTCAGCGTCTGCCACTCCCTCAATACCCCGTCATGCGAAAGCCAAGAAGCTGCCAGATTTAACCGGGGTTCACGTTCTGCTAGTGGAAGACAATGCCATCAACCAACAAGTGGCCGCCGAGTTTTTGAAAAAGTTTAACTTAACCGTCATTTTAGCCAACCATGGGGCAGAAGCCGTCGATTGGGTCAAGCGGGAGTCTTTTGATTTGGTGTTCATGGATTTGCATATGCCGGTCATGGATGGTCTGGAGGCTACCCGCCGCATCCACAAGTTGCCAAAGGGTCAGAATTTGCCTGTCGTCGCCATGACTGCCGCAGTCATGCCAGAGGACAGAAAACGATGCGCCGCTTGCGGCATGGTGGATTTCGTGTCCAAACCCATAGACCCAGATGAATTGACCCAAGTGCTAGAACGATGGGTAAAATCAAAGCCATATGGACAACTCAAGAATGACAAGGAACGGTCTTCTCAATCATCATCCTGCAATGATGGGTTGCCAAACTCTCTGCGTGGGTTTGAGCTAGGCCAAGTCTTAAACAGACTCGACGGAAACCGGCAACTGCTGTCCCGACTACTGGTAAGCTTTAATCAGCAGCATGCTAACACGCTAACCAAACTGGATACTTTGCTGGAAAAGGGTGAAACCCACCAAGCAGCCGATTTGCTCCATTCTTTGAAAGGAGTGGCGGCCAACTTGGGTGCGCTTGACTTAGCCCAGGCGGCACAGCTTTATGAACTTGAAATCAAAGCAAGCAAACCTTTGGATTCACGCGCTGCTTTTGGAAATGTCCTGATTCAGGTGATGGAGGAAATCGCAACCCATGTTGTTGGCAAACAAGTAATAAGCGGTTCGGATGAATTAAACCACGCGGAGTTGTTGGCTTTGCTGGAAACTATCGCACCCTATTTGCGGGAATGCGAGGTGATACCCGACGAACCCATGCTCACTTTACGCCGTTTGGCGCAAAATGGTCGGCGCGACGAAATGTTGGTAAAGTTAATTCATCAAATCGACCAATTCGATCATTTCGGCGCATTGAACACGATGACGAAACTGATTGAAAAACTGGGTAGGGAGCTACCGCTTTGAATTCAAAACAAGTGGATAAATCATTGATATTATTGGTTGACGACATGCCTGCCAACCTCCATGTCTTGGTGGCGGCGTTGCGGCCAGACTATCGAATCAAAACCGCCACCAATGGTGAAGTAGCCTTGGAATTGGCTAGGCAACAAGATCGGCCCGAACTGATACTGCTGGATGTGATGATGCCTGGCATGAGTGGCATTGAGGTGTTGCAACATTTGCGGGAAAGTCCGGAAACGCTTGATATCCCAGTCATATTCATCAGTGCCGACACCTCCGAGCAAAGCCAACTGGACGGTTTGGAATTGGGCGCAGACGACTATCTTACCAAGCCAGTGATGCCAACTATTCTCAAGGTTCGCGTTCGTAATTTG
This sequence comes from uncultured Methylococcaceae bacterium, assembly GCA_903930145.1. Lineage (GTDB taxonomy): Bacteria > Pseudomonadota > Gammaproteobacteria > Methylococcales > Methylococcaceae > Methylumidiphilus. The sequence continues at coordinate 9,572 of CAIYXP010000185.1, read as the reverse complement.
TTGCGTCGGATTCACAGTGAACAAGAGCGCAATGAGGCTTATCGCAAACTTGCCGAAACGCAACAACGACTGGCCAATGAAGTGGCCGAGGCGGCAAAATACTTACGATCCCTATTGCCAAAACCCATCAAGCAGGGTCCTATCCGGGTCGATTGGCGTTTTTTCCCCTCGACCGAACTGGGTGGGGACTCTTTCGGCTATCATTGGGTTGATGACGACCATTTTGCCGTTTATCTGCTGGATGTCAGTGGGCATGGTGTTGGGTCTTCCTTGCTGTCTGTGTCGGCATTGGATGTATTGCGTTCCGAAGCCCTGCCCAACACCGATTTCAGAGAGCCCAGCCAAGTGCTAAAGGCACTGAACACCGCTTTCTCGGCAGATTTTCACGATGGCATGTTTTTCACGATTTGGTATGGTGTATTTCAAAAAAGTACCCGGAAGTTGTCGTATGCTGGCGGCGGGCATCCACCCGGGTTGTTGTTCAATGGGCAACGAAATGCCTCAAACTTGTTGCGCTTGGAATCTCAGGGAACGCTGATCGGAATAACACCCACCCAAGATGCGGAATTTGAAACCAAAACCTTGGAGTTGGGACATTTTGCCAAGCTTATTTTATATAGCGATGGTGTTTTTGAAGTTGAACAAACAAACGGCGAAATTTGGGAATTGGAAGACCTCATCGAATTCTTATGCACCACGCCTAACGACTCATTCTTGATGGATCAACTGCTTTATCATGTGCATGAACTGCATGGGTCCGACCAATTAGCCGACGATTTTTCGATCATGGAAATTGATTGGATGGGCCGTCGGGCGGAAGACCATAGGCATTGATACCTTAAGCAGCCAACGTAACGGTCTACCCTGTCAAGCATATCGAACAACATGGCTAATACTACGGCTGTCTGCCCAATCGGCGGATGCGGTTACCTTAAGTTACACAAGTGCAACTGCTGAAAATATATATATTTCTTAGGATTACCATTAAGCCAAAATCACTTGGATATTTCTTTAATCCTAGCGAATTTTCATTCTAGGCATTCTTGCTCTGTGCTATGAGGTTGCTAATAATTTTTCGCGTTCTAACTGAATTAAATAGTGAACGGAGATAGCCCCTAAATCCACTTTCTTCATTCGCTATCCATCCACTTCCTTCAAACTCCATTTTCACAGGATAGAGATCGACAGGTTGCTTTGCACGGAGCAGAACATATTCGTAACCACCAAGAGCTGGGGCGACAAGTGTAAGTCTTAAATCCAATGACTCTCCGTCGGCGCTGGGTTCAGCGGAGACTTGAGCCTCCACAATATTCGAGGTTTTCTCACCTAACTTTTCGGCTTGTTCGCGTAAAATAATGAAAGGTGCCTTGTCGGGGGGTTCCATGCCGATGTCGGTTGGCCATAAATCATCAATTTTTTGTGTCATAGCAATCTCCAAAATGTCAACAATTGAGCCGAAACAATATCGGCAAATGGTCTGAAGCATGTTTTATATCTGGGAAACCATTTTTTAAAAAAGAAACATGCCCATCAGTTTCAAGTATTTTCAAATCCTTGTTCTCAAACTTTGACAATAACTCAGGTCTTATTAATACTTGGTCGAACATGTGCCAAAAGTAAGCAACCTGTTCAGACTCCCGCCGGTAGTAGCTGCCTGGGGGATATTCGGAAGCATCGCCAAGCAAGCTCCACATTGGATTATAAAAGAAGGTATATTCCTTCGCATTCACCTTCCTTTTGCCTTGTTCCGCAATTCTTCGATCCATCGTAGCATGAAGACCAGATGCCGCCACTATACCATGCTCGAAAGGATTCATGTTTAAATCGCCAACTAATAGGGTTCGCTTGTGTTTTTCCTTCTCTTCCACCCGTGCAATGTCTTTCGCTAATTCTGTTGCAGAAATTTTTTGGCTGTCCTCTGATTGATGAAGTTTACTCTGCAAATGGACAACAGCAAGCAATAAATCTATTTTATCAGGCAGCTTGAGACGTCGAATTGTCATGTGATCATCTTCAAGGATGGGTTTCACCTTATTTTTGGAAAACTTTGATATTATGACGATTCTATTGCATTCTCCGGGATTATAATGAAATGCTGCGCCGCCATTAGCATTCAGTTTTAGGAGAATATCGGTTATTTGCATCGTGCATTCGGCCAGCATCACCACATCGACCTTGTAATTATGTATCAGTCTAACGAGTATATCTAGGCAATTATTTTGATGTAGATTCCAAAATAAAAAAGTCGTCATGTTTTTCCCACTAACTGCAATGTGATGTTTATCGCTCAAATCAATGCGCCTCGTCCCAATTCATCCCCACGCCGACATCCACCACTAAAGGCACATCCAATGTCGCCGCCTTGCTCATTAAATCTTTGATAATCGGAATAGCGGTTTCGATAGACTTATTGGCAATTTCAAATACCAATTCATCATGGACTTGCATAATCATTTTAATCTGCTGGTTCCCAAGCTCTAGCTTGGGAACCTCTTGGTTTGTGGTTTCCGCTGAATCACGCTCTCGTGCAGGAGTTTGGGAACGAGCGTCAGTGAGGTGAGAAGGTGAATGTTGTATCCATCCATCCACCGCAATCATGGCCTTTTTGATAATATCCGCTGCCGTGCCTTGCATGGGCGCATTAATTGCAGTGCGCTCGGCATATTGGCGCTTTTGTGCATTCTTTGCGTTAATATCAGGAATGTATAAACGACGACCAAACAAGGTTTCCACATATCCCTGCTGGCGAGCCTGTTCGCGGGTGGCATCCATATAAGCTTTGACACCCGGATAGCGCAGAAAATATAGGTCGATGTAAAGTTGAGCCTTCTCGCGGGCGACCCCCAATTGTTTGGCAAGCCCGAATGCCGACATGCCATAAATCAGGCCAAAGTTGATGGCTTTGGCGGCACGGCGTTGATCATTCGTCACCTCAGCGAGCGGATGATTGAACACCTCGGCAGCGGTGGCTCGATGAATATCCTCGCCTTGGGCAAAAGCCTCCAATAGGCGCTGGTCGCCGGACAAATGCGCCATGATGCGCAATTCAATTTGCGAATAATCCGCCGCGACCAATTGACAGCCTTCAGGGGCGATGAAGGCTTGGCGGATGCGCCGGCCTTCTTGAGTCCGCACCGGGATGTTTTGTAGGTTAGGATCGGAAGAGGATAAGCGCCCGGTCGCCGCGACGGCCTGATGATAAGACGTGTGGACCCGCCCGGTTTTGGGGTCTACCTGCTCAGGCAACTTGTCGGTATAGGTGGATTTCAACTTGCTCATAGACCGATGGTCGAGGATCAGGCGGGGCAAGTCATACATTTCCGCCAAATCCTGCAACACCGACTCGTCAGTGGACGGCTGTCCCGTTGGCGTTTTCTTAATGACCGGCAAATTCAATTTGTCGTAAAGAATTGCCTGAATCTGCTTAGGTGATCCCAAATTGAACGGCTGACCGGCAGCGGCATGGGCTTCCTTTTCAATTTCTTTGATGCGCTGCGCCAGTTCTACGCTTTGCCCTGCCAACATGAACACATCCACCAATACGCCTGTGCGCTCCATTCTTGATAAAACTGGCACAAGGGGGATTTCGATCTCTTGATAAAGCTTTGCCAAACTGGGTATGGCTTGCAACTGCGGCCACAAATGTTCGTGCAAGCGTAGCGTAATGTCGGCATCTTCGGCGGCATAACGGGTGGCTGTTTCAATGTCCACTTGGGCGAAAGGAATCTGTTTGGCACCTTTACCCGCTACATCTTCATAATGGATGGTCTTTTCCTTCAGGTAAACCTCGGCTAAAGAGTCCATGTCATGCCGCGTTGCAGTGCTATTGAACACATAAGATTCCAACATCGTGTCATGGGCAATACCGGTCAAGGCAATGCCATGATTCAACAGGACATTGGCATCATATTTCAAATGCTGGCCTAATTTGGGTTTATTGGCATCTTCCAATAATGGGCGCAACTGTTCCAGCACCCATGCACGGTTTAACTGCGCCGCTGCACCGGGATAGTCATGAGCCAAGGGGACATAAGCCGCTTCGTAAGGGCTGACGGCAAACGACAAACCGACTACTTCGGCCTGCATGTAATTCAGGCTGTTGGTTTCGGTGTCAAACGCAAAAATCTTAGCGTGTTCCAGCTTCAACAACCAAGCCTTGAAATCCGCTTCGGTCAGTACCGTGGCATAATGCTTTTCAACTTTAGGGGTAAGTTGCGGGGCGGTCACGGAGACATCGCCGAGTTGCTTCAGCCAAGCGTGGAACTCAAACCGCTTGAACAATTCGGCCATCTTGGCATGGTCTGGCGGATTGGGTAATAAATCATTGGGGGTGACATCCAATTCCACATCGCATTTAATCGTCGCCAGTTGGCGGGACAAAGGGATGTTTGGCAAGCTGTTGCGCAGATTTTCGCCAATTTTCCCACCCACCTCTCCCGCCCTTTCCATTAACGCATCCAAGGAACCAAATTCGGTCAACCATTTTGCCGCCGTTTTCTGCCCGCATTTAGGCACACCGGGGATGTTGTCAGACGAGTCGCCCATCAAAGCGAGAAAATCGATGATGCGTTCAGGCGGAACGCCAAATTTTTCCACCACCCCGGCGGCATCCATGCGTGTGTTGGTCATGGTGTTTTCCAAGGTGATTTTGTCATTGACCAATTGCGCCATGTCCTTGTCGCCCGTCGAAATCACGACATCAAAACCCTGTTCCTGCCCTTTTTTGGCCAAAGTCCCAATGACATCATCTGCCTCCACGCCTTGCACCATCAGCACTGGGAAACCCATTGCCTTGACCAGTTCATGCAAAGGCTCGATTTGTGCCCTCAAATTATCCGGCATGGGAGGACGGTTGGCTTTGTAATGTTCAAACAGGTCATCGCGAAAGGTCTTGCCCGGCGCATCGAACACCAAGCCAATATGGGCATCGGCATAATCCGCCAGCAACTTGCGCAACATATTGGCGACACCGAAGATGGCCCCGGTGGGTTCGCCTTTGGAATTGCTCAATGGTGGGAGACCGTGAAAGGCGCGATACAGAAAAGAAGAACCGTCAATCAGGACTAGGGTTTTGGAAGTATCATGCATGGTGGAATCTAGTGATAATTGTTATAGAAATCAATTAGGCTTCCAGATAATTTTGGAAAGCAAGATTGTCGTATTATTTCATCCATATATCTTTGATGACTGGTGACAGGAATGCTATAGCCGCAATAATACTGGAAGTCATGATATTCCAAAAGTTTATCGGCTGAAAATCAGTCATTAGCTTTAAGTAACTTTCAACTGAAGATTGAATGACTCCTTGATGATCTCTATCAATGTTGTCGTTGGAAGAGAGCCCTTTTCTTATATATGTGCTTAATGTGGATATAGCATGACTCCTTCGTAAACGCCATTTATAGGCTGAAAATCCTAACGGCAAGCTAATGATTAGCCAAGAAAATGCCCAAAGTGAATGTATTATAATTACGTCTAAAAAATAACGTTGATCATCTAATTTAAACAAACCATAATAATACATAGTGAAAGGGATAAACGCCATCGCGAGCATGATCGATGCTACTTGCCATTCTAGAAATAGCTTAGATAAACAATCCATATTAACATGATCTAGAGCATATTCTAATATTTTAGTGTTATTATTCTGGTTTTTTATTAAATAATTGATATGTGATTTTAAATAAGCACTCCACTGATACCAAATCATAACTAAAATAAATAAATAAATTATCCAATTTATTTCCAACATAACAAAACAAGGTAAGCAAAAATCTGAATTGGTAAATGCAAATAAAACTCTTCTATCATCTAGTCCATAAGTATGTAAATAATAGCTTGCGTTTCTATAAAGATTGATCAATCGACAAAAAAACCAAAGCACTAAGCAATATTTTAAGTAATTTAGTGGATTATAATCTTTAATATTTTTAATTTTGGGAATATTTCCCTTTTGAATACTTCCTTCATGTTTTATTTTAAACTTATATGGAGACCACCGTGGGAGTAACCAGAGAAGCGACGATAAGCTAAAATAACCCATAAGCCAAACATACCATAAATAAGGGGAGGAAACTGCGGGGCGGAAATGGATTTTTTTGGATTCCGTTGCATCATCTTTTATGCAAGAGCTATTGCCATTGATACTATATAATGGCAAACAGTTCTCTGTTTTCCATTTTGACTGTTCCTGTGTTAAGTGAATTTTTCCTTCCTCTGCCAATAAACAAAAAGTACATTTTAAATGTTCATTTAGGAATACTTTGTTATGAAATGTAAAATTGAATATTGGAATTTTATAAGTATATGCAATATAAATTGGAATTATTGAGCCAAATAGAATAGAAAATATTAAAATTATAAGTGCCGGTTTAAGTGTATCAATAAGTGTTGTATCTTTTGTATCTTGTCGATTAGTCATTATTCTTCTTCCTCCACCTCTGCCCATAAATCGCCTAAGCTCAACTCCAATTCTTCAAAGGGCGCTATGTTTACTTTTGCATCATCTTGAAACAAGCCAATCACTGTCCAGCAGCCCTCACGCAACTCGAAAGCTTCCAAAGTTCTTTCCAAAGGGTCAAGTAGCCAAAGATAAGCCACGCCATATTGCGCATAAACCGGCATTTTGATAACCCGATCCTTCTTGGCAGTGGAGGGCGATAAAACCTCACAGATCCAATCGGGGACGATTTTAAAGCGATGACCCCTAGGAATCTTGGGCATGCGTTCCTTGCGCCAACCAGCAATATCCGGCACACAGACTTCTTCATCGTGGGAAAAGTGGATTTCAGGCTCGTCAATAATCCACCAACCTCCTGGTCCTCCCGATCCGCGCTGATAAGGTCCGTAAAGCTCACCGCCTAATGTTGATGAGGAGATGGAGTGTGGCCCAGCAGGGCGGGGCTGAGTATACAACTGGCCACCGATGATTTCACCCGTGACATGTTCAGGCAAAGCGCAAAGCTCGGCATATAAATCGGGGATGGATTTAAGCAAGGCAGACATGGAAGACCTCTTTAAACAGTGCAATACAGCGAAGCTATGCACATCTTGGCAAGAAAATCCTTTGCAGACAAGTCAAAACTTGCCCCCCCTCAAGCCAAGTGTGAAAATATGCGGTTAGAGGGTTGGACAATTGTGCGGCTTTGCTCAACAAAACGCCGTCCCCCCATCATCAAGACATGCGCGACATTCAACGTATGCCGTTTTTTTTCATCCATCAATATAGAGTCCCTAAAATGAACGAGAATTGGATTGCCCCTTCGATTTTATCCGCTGATTTTGCCCGCCTAGGCGAAGAAGTCCAAAATGTGCTGAAAGCCGGTGCGGACATCGTACACTTCGACGTGATGGACAACCATTACGTCCCTAACCTGACCATCGGCCCGCTGGTTTGCGAAGCCCTGCGTAAACATGGCGTCACCGCGCCCATCGACGTGCATTTGATGGTCAAGCCGGTGGACCGCATCATCCCTGATTTCGCCAAGGCTGGAGCCTCCATCATCACCTTCCACCCGGAAGCTTCCGAGCATATCGACCGCAGCTTGCAACTGGTTAAAGACAACGGCTGCCAATGCGGTTTGGTGTTCAACCCGGCGACCCCGTTGAGCTATCTGGATTATGTCATGGACAAGGTGGACATGATCCTGTTGATGTCGGTCAACCCCGGCTTCGGCGGCCAGTCTTTCATTCCTTATGTGTTGGACAAGGCGCGTGAAGTGGCCGCCCGCATTAAAGCTTCGGGCCGCAACATTCGCCTCGAAATCGATGGCGGCGTAGGCCCGAAAAACATTCGCGAAGTGCGCGAAGCCGGCGTGGACACTTTCGTTGCTGGTTCCGCCGTGTTCGGTCAAGCCAAGGCCACCGATCCGAACCGTTATGACACCATCATCAAAGCCTTGAGGGACGAATTGGCGGCGGCGAAGGTTTAAGGCTATTAATTTAGGTGGGCAAGTATTTTACTTGCCCACCTTGCGGATATTATTGATAGCAAATTAAGCAAAGAAAAATATGTTGATAATAGAGAAGCTTGTACGTTGGATTTTCTTTGGCGTTTTTATGGCTTTACTTCCGATAGCGTTTAAGATCATCGCTGTTTACTTGAAAACAGGAATTTATAATGTTTCAGAGACTTTGGCACAAGGTGAGTTGTTGATCGTTGCATCGGCCTTGTGTGGTGCAGCGGTTGGAGAACTTTTCGGAGCGCCTGTTGGTCTTAAATTAGCAAAGATAATAGTTGGGGGATCGGCTGTAATTATTCTGATTATCACCTCTTTATGCTTTGCCATTCTGCCAAATTCTTCCGCTGCATCTAACGGTGTTAGTTTTAATAGTCACGCTATTGAAATGTGGTCTAAGTTGATGTTTGCTTTTTCTGTTGTTGTCAGTAGTTTGTGTATCGTATTATCGGAGATATAGAAATGAGTCAACTTGAAATTTTAAGTCTGTTACTAGTCATCGTGTTAACTATAACTTCTCTACTTACAACATTATATGCTTATTTTAAAAAGAAAAAAGCTTTAGAGGCATTGAGATCGTCTCCTAGAAGGAATAATGTAACCATTACAGGTTCAGATGGTACTGTTATCGAAATTTCGCCCTTCTCATCAAAAGAAGATATAAAAAAAGCAAACAATATTATATCAAATGCGCTAGACCCTTGATGATAACTTGTTGTGAAATGGAAGTGTATGCATTTCGCACCCTGCATGTGTATTTGAGAGGAGATTTTGCAAAGCATATTATTTGAAGATGCCCAAAAACAGTTTGACAGTTTATGTGAAAAAATCTGCCAAGATCATGAACCTTATATTATCAATCGAGCCGATCATAACCATGTGGTGGTAATGTCACTGGAAGACTTCAATGCTTGGCAAGAAACGCAATATCTGCTATCGACTCCCGCCAATGCGGAAAGATTACTGCGGTCTTTGGCATCCGCCCGTAGCGGGAAATTAACGCAAAGGGAATTGATAGAAGAATGAATTTGCTTTTTACGGATGAAGCATGGGAAGAATATGTCTATTGGCAAGAAACCAACAAATCAATGTATCTCAATTATTCTAACTTGGCTTTTATTGGCGGTTGTGATGTATTAGGTTAAGCTAAGGATTGCGACCCGAAGCTTTATGACTCCATCATCAAAGCTTGAGTGACGAGTTGGCGGTGGCAATAGTTTAGGTATCTTGTGTTAAAATGAAAGTGTGTGCGATGAGCACATTAAACTACTTCAATTTTTAAATCTATGAGGATAATGATAATGACTGATCCAGAAACTGCGATTGGGGCAGGTTTAGCAGTATTAGGCTCTAAAGATATTTTAACAAAATTGCTAGGACCTACGGCAGATTATATCGGAGGTGAAGTTTCTGGATTTGTTAGAAAGTGCAATATTAACTTAGATTCGATCTTTCAAAAAGCCACACATAAACTTGGTGACCGTATGGAACAATCAGGCTCAGTAAATCCAAGAGTTCTTAAGCATATTATTGATGATGGTCGATTTTGTGAAGATGAATTAGCTGCTGAATATTACGGAGGTTTATTAGCTGGATCGCGTGTTCCCAACGGTA
>CAIYXP010000184.1 GCA_903930145.1 uncultured Methylococcaceae bacterium | reverse complement strand
GTAAGCAAATCACGGCTAGGTCTAGCCGTTAGATACGAAATGACAGAAGTTTCTATGTAAACAAGCGGTTTTGAAATTGCCATGATTCACAGATAGTTGGCAAAATTAACCTGTCCAAGAAGTTGCCAAAGTTAAGGCGGACTGAAAGCCCGCCTTAAATTCAAATCATCGTGTCACCAACACCTTCTCAAACACTTCGATATGGTCGCCGGGCTTCACGTCGTTGTAGTTCTTCACGCCGATGCCGCACTCCATGCCCATCTTGACTTCGGCCACGTCGTCCTTGAAACGACGCAGGGATTCAAGCTGGCCTTCATAAATCACCACATGCTCACGTAACACACGAATGGGCAGGTTGCGCTTAACGAAGCCTTCTCGAACCATGCAACCGGCCACAGCGCCAAACTTAGGCGAGCGGAATACGTCGCGCACCTCGGCCACGCCGACAATTTGCTCCTTGTATTCGGGAGCCAACATCCCCAAGATGGACTTCTTCACATCATCAATGACTTCGTAGATGATGCTGTAGTAATGCAAGTCGATGCCGCGCTCCTCAATCAGCTTGCGGGCGCTGGCATCGGCCCGCACATTGAAACCGATCATGATGGCACCGGAGGCCAAGGCTAGGTTGGTGTCCGACTCGTTGATGCCGCCTACGCCGCCAGCAACAATTTTGACTTTGACTTTGTCGGTGGACAAATCGGTCAATGATGAACGCAATGCCTCCAAGCTGCCTTGCACATCGGCCTTGATGATAATGTTGAGGTCGATGGAGTCGCCTGCCGTTTCCATGCGGGTGAACACATCTTCCAGTTTGGTGGCCTGTTGCGCAGCCAACTTGCTGGAACGGGATTTTTCCTCGCGTTGCAAAGCGATTTCACGTGCCTTGCGCTCGTCGGCCACAACGATGAAATCATCCCCGGCTCCCGGTGCGCCGGATAGCCCTAAAATCTCGACAGGGGATGAAGGTCCGGCTTCCTTGATTGGCTTGCCGTTTTCGTTGAACATGGCGCGAATGCGCCCGAATTCTTGTCCGCAAAGGATAAAGTCGCCTTTCCTGAGCATTCCCTTCTCGACCAAAATATCGGCCACGGGTCCACGCCCTTTGTCCAGTTTCGACTCCAACACGACCCCAGCAGCGGGTAGTTTGATGGGGGCTTTGAGTTCAAGGACTTCGGCCTGCACCAAAATGGCATCCAACAGACTGTCTATGCCTTCGCCCGTTTTGGCGGACACGTTGACAAACTGGGTGTCGCCGCCCCATTCTTCCGGTACGACGCTGAGGGTGACTAATTCCTGCTTGACCCGGTCTGGATCGGAACCGGATTTGTCGATTTTATTGATGGCAACCACCAATGGCACGTCAGCAGCGCGGGAATGATCCACCGCTTCGCGTGTCTGTGGCATGACTCCGTCATCAGCGGCCACAACCAGCACGACAATGTCAGTGACTTTGGCACCACGGGCGCGCATGGCGGTGAAAGCGGCATGGCCTGGCGTATCCAAGAAGGTCACAGTGCCGTTGGGAGTTTTCACCTGATAGGCGCCAATATGCTGGGTTATGCCGCCTGCTTCCCCGGCCGCAACCCGGCTTTTACGGATGTAGTCCAGTAGGGATGTCTTGCCATGATCGACATGGCCCATGATCGTCACTACCGGAGCCCTAGGCAGTTGTTCGACACTTTCCTCCAAGGCCATGGTGGCCATGATTTCGGCTTCCAGGCTGTCTTCGGCTTGAGGCACGGCTTTGTGCCCCATTTCCTCAACCAGCAATATCGCCGTCTCTTGATCCAGTGCTTGGTTGATGGTCGCCATGACCCCAATCTTCATGAGTGCCTTGATGACTTCAGCACCCTTCACCGACATGCGCTGGGCCAAGTCGGCGGCAGTAATGGTTTCAGGCACTTGCACTTCGTGTACGATTGGAGTGGTTGGCCGCTCGAAACCATGCCGTTGTTCCGGCATGACCACAGGACCACGCTGCTTTGATTTTTTCGATTTGCCCCGCCTGATGTCATCGATAGTGGGTTCGCGTTCGTCGTCGCCGCGTCGGCCGCTGACCCCTTTTTTCTTTCCGCGCTTGATATCGTCCATGCCTTTAGTCACCGCTAACACAGCGGGAGAGGCGATTGGGCGACCAGAGATCACGTTGGGCCTAGGCGCACCCGATGGTTTTTGACCCGTGGCTGGCTTGCTGACAGCGGGTTTCTCGGGGGCTGGCTTGGGGGTAGGCGTAGCTTGTGGTTTTTGAGTAGCCACAGCGGCAACAGGTTCGGTTTTGGGTTTGACTGGCTCGGAAACTTCGATTTGGGTTTCGGTGGGCACGATATCTGGTTGTTTGGTTTCCACAGATTCAACCTCGGCCAATTTGGGTTCCTCAACTTTGGTTTCTGTGTTTGCTTTAACTTCTATGGGTAGTTCCTCGGCAGCTTGGGCTTGTGTCAAATCTTCCTGTTCTATTTGTGGGATTATCTCTTCAAGAACGGGCGGTAGCAACTCCTCGACAGTCTTCTCCACGACCACTTCATCAATTATTGGCGATGATATTTCTGTGGGTTCTTGAAGCTTGAGCGCTTCTTCCTTGATTTGTTGTTGCAAAGCCTCTTCACGACGGATGCGTTCCGCCTCCTCGGCTTCCAATGCTTGCCTTGCCTTTTCAGCCTCCACACGACGCTCATCGGATTCGGGAAGTTCGCTGCGCTTGACATAGGTTCGTTTCTTGCGCACCTCGACGCTAACCGTCTTTACATTTTTTCCGGTCACCTTGCCTTGTTTCAGTTCACTGACGGTCCTCCGCTGAAGGGTTACCTTCTTCGGCTCTGTTCCGGCAGGTTGTTCCTTGCCGTGACTTTGACGCAGATAGCTGAGCAGTTTTGATTTCTCTGCATCGCTCACCATGTCACTCGCGCTGTTTACCGCCACCCCCGCTTCACCCAACTGTGTTATCAGTCGATCCAAGGGAATCCCCACCACTTCAGCCAATTGCCTTACTGTCACATCACTCATTTTTTCGCCCCACTTTCAATCAAGTCCCTAACCTTCCGCAAACCAAGACTCGCGAGCCTTCATAATCAAGCTCGCTGCCTTTTCCTCGTCCATACCTTCAATTTCCATCAATTCATCCACCGATTGCTCGGCAAGCTGGTCCATGTTACTAATACCATGTCTTGCCAACAAATGAGCCAATTCACGATCCATGCCTGGCATATCGAGCAAATCCTGTGCCGGTTCTGTTGTCTCCAATTTTTCCTCACTGGCAATGGCCTTAATCAATAATGCATCTTTGGCCCGGTTTCGTATGTCATCTACCATTTGTTCGTTGAATTCAGCAATTTCGAGCATCTCCTTGGCGGGTACATAAGCCATCTCTTCGACGCTGGAAAAACCTTCCCGAACCAGTATCTCTGCCACCTTCTCGTCAATGTTTAACTGATCGACGAAAGACTGTAACAGGTTGCGTGCTTCCTGCTCGTTCTTTTCTTCGGCCTGTGTCGCGCTCATCACATTCAACTCCCATCCCGTCAATTCGGAGGCAAGACGGACGTTTTGCCCGCCTCGGCCAATCGCTTGGGATAGGTTTTCATCGGCAACCGCCACATCCATGCTATGGGTGTCCTCATCGACTACGATGGACACGATTTCAGCGGGTGACATGGCATTAATCACATACTGGGCTTCATTTTCGTTCCAGAGGATGATGTCCACGCGTTCTCCGGCAAGTTCATTGGAGACTGCCTGTACCCGCGAGCCTCTCATGCCTACACAGGCACCCACTGCATCCAAACGGGCATCGTTGCTTTTCACTGCAACTTTGGCACGCACACCAGGGTCGCGGGCTGCCCCCATGATCTCAATGACGTTTTCCCCTACCTCGGGAACTTCAAGGCGGAAAAGGGCAATCAGCAATTCCGGTGCGGTGCGGCTGACGAACAATTGTGGACCCCTAGCCTCCGGGCGGACGGCTTTGAGGTATCCACGCAGACGGTCGCCATTGCGTACCGCTTCGCGTGGGATCATTTCTTCCTTGGGCACAAATGCTTCGACATTGCCGCCAAGATCAAGAAAGACATTGCCTCGTTCCACGCGCTTGACAATGCCTGTGACCAGTTCGCCGATACGGTCATGATAGGCTTCGACGACTTTACGCCGTTCCGCCTCGCGCACTTTCTGCACGATCACTTGCTTGGCCGTTTGGGCTGCGATGCGACCAAACTCGATGGAATCCATGGGCAATTCCAAATACTCGCCCACCGCCACCTCGGCGTTTATCTGTTTTGCCTGTTGCAAAGGCATTTCCGTGTCGGGTGACTCTGTGCCACTGTCAGATCCTTGAGCATCTTCGATGACCAGCCAACGGCGGTAAGTTTCGTAATTGCCGTTCTTGCGGTCAATAGAGACCCTCACATCAATCCGGTTATCGTGACGTTTTATCGTGGCAGTCCTTAAGGCATCCTCTATGGCGCCAAAAATGACTTCTTTCTCGATTTCCTTTTCGTTGGAAACGACATCCACTACGAGCAAAATTTCTTTATTCGCCATTGCCTGATCCTTTTGGTTTTATGTTGTCGAACTCGGGCACGATACGCGCCCTGTCAATGGATTCAAACGGGATATCGAATTGGATTTCGCCGTCTTGGAGTAAAACCTTGTCACCCTCAATGCCTAGCAAGCGCGCTTTGAAACGCCTGCGGCCGTCAATTGGACTAAGCAATTGAATGCGCACCAAGACATCTTTGAAACGTTCAAAGTGTCCGAGCGTAAACAAGGGCCGATCCAAACCTGGGGACGAAACCTCCAAATGGTAGTTTCCGGGAATGGGGTCTTCCACATCCAATAGCCCACTCAGTTGATGGCTAACCTTGGAGCAATCGTCAACCTGAACACCTCGTTCACAATCAATATAGACCCGTAAGGTGCGCTGATGGGCATCAAACTCGACTCCAATCAGTTCGTAACCCATCCCGACCACCACCGGTTCGACCAGTCGGGTCAGTCTATCCGG
>CAIYXP010000183.1 GCA_903930145.1 uncultured Methylococcaceae bacterium | reverse complement strand
GTCCGTTGCGACCTTACGAATACGCACTGGCTTTGCTCACGGTCAGCTTTTTGCGCACAGCCTTTGGCGTTGGCGTTGCCTCGGGCTTGGCGATTTTATTCTATCATTACTCCATCTTTGACATGGGCTTGCCCTTGCTGGCCTTCTTCACCAACCTTCTTGTCATGGGCTGGGCTATTGGCTTGTTGGTGGTCGCGCTCGTGTTGCGCTTTGGCTTGGGGATGGAAGGCTTGGCATGGGCGATCATTTTCGCCTTTGCACCGCTAAGTGGCATTTATTACCCGGTGTCCGTGTTGCCCGAATGGATCAGGCCAATCTCCTTGGCCTTGCCGTCTAGCCATGTGTTCGAAGGCATGAGGGCAATTGTAAACGACCATGTTTTTTTAACCGATCATTTTTTCGCCGCCGTCTGGCTAAACCTCGCCTATCTGGCAATCGGACTGGTGGTTTATTTGTATACCTTCAAGATTGCCAGAAAACGCGGATTATTATTGCAGATGGGGGAATGAATTTATAGCTTCTAGGCTTGAGCAAGCTTTGCCACTCCCTAAGCGCTTATGCAAAACCACTGATCCAAAAACGCCAATGAATCGGTCAGTGAATCCAACACCCGCAATGCCCGACGTTCGATAAGGCTTCGTCAAAGTCAAAACCTACCCCGTAATGCTCGCGGAACAGGGTTCGTGTATCAGTCACATTCAATCCAACGGCAGTTTCATAGAATGCATGATCGAATACTAATCCCTGATCTGTGATGATCTTTTTCCATACCTCCCGAGTGAGGCGTTCGGAGTCTAGCAGTAAGCCTTCCAGGTCGAATATGGCTGTGGTGAACATAAGCAATTTATCCTTTCGGTAGCTTGCACTTTATTGTAAGCGCTGATCAAATGGTATTATGTGATGAATTTTATAGAAATCTAACGCTTATACAAGTTCAACATCATCGGCGACTGAAATATGACAAATTGGCTAATGCCGCTAGTAGGCGGACTTATAATCGGCTGCGCAGCCACTTTTTTCTTATTGTTCAACGGCAGAATTGCCGGCATCAGCAATATTATAGGCGGGCTTTGGTCGCCTTCGGTTGGCGATGTGTCTTGGCGCTGGTTCTTCCTGTCAGGATTATGGGCAGGAGGTTTGACGCTTTTATTAATAAAGCCTGATGCGTTCGGCCAATCTGACTTTTCCTTGTTCAAATTGAGCGCAGCGGGTTTACTGGTTGGCTTGGGCACTCGTATTGGCAATGGCTGCACCAGTGGGCATGGCGTGTGCGGATTGTCGCGCCGATCATTTCGTTCCCTCGTGGCGACTTTAGTATTCATGATGACAGCCATGATTACAGTCTATCTCGGCAAGCAATGAGGAGTGTGGCAATGAATCAGTTCAGTGCATTCGTGTGTGGGTGGGTTTTTGCCATTGGGCTAGGCGTTTCCGGCATGACCAAACCCAGCAAGGTGATAGGCTTTCTTGATGTGACTGGCCATTGGGACCCCAGCCTAATGTTCGTCATGGGAGGTGCGGTTTTGCTTGGATTGATTAGTTTCCCCTTAGTGCTAAGGCGTAAGATGCCTATTTTGGGAGAAAAATTCATTCTGCCGGAAAATGCCGGTTTGGATGCCAAATTACTAGGCGGGGCTGCCTTGTTTGGCTTGGGCTGGGGGATGTCGGGTTATTGCCCGGGACCCGCCTTGGTGTCTATCGTCACCGGCAATTTGGCGGTGATTGTTTTTGTCATGGCGATGATCGCCGGGCTTGGCATCGGACAATGGTTATTGACCCGAAAATAACCCTATCTGATTTCCCCAAACCTTAGCACAAATATTGCTAATCAGTTGAAAAACTCATTTTAATTTCAAGGTCTAGCGAATGAACCCAAAAACCGGAAACTTACCTTCTGATCATACAGCCGAATCATCCACTTCCCTACCAGTGGAAATCAAACTCGATAAACCTAGACTCGTGATAGATAAAGAAGAGTTGAAGCGGGAATTTTTAGACAATTTGTTTTATGTGCAGGGCAAATTTCCGGCTTTGGCGACTAAGCATGATTATTACATGGCTCTGGCCTTCACCATCCGCGACCATATCTTGCATCGTTGGGTCAGCACCGCCTCCATTTACACCGCCAACAAATCCAGGACAGTCTGTTATCTTTCCGCCGAGTTCCTGTTGGGTCCACACTTAGGCAATAATCTCATCAACTTAGGCATCATGGATTCAGTGAAGCAAGCCATCGCTGAACTTGGGATGAACTTGGATGAGCTACTGCGCGAGGAAAGCGAACCTGGCTTAGGTAACGGGGGCTTGGGTCGGCTGGCGGCCTGTTATCTCGAATCTCTAGCCACTTTGCGCATTCCCACGCTAGGCTATGGCATCCGTTACGAATTTGGAATTTTTGAACAAGCCATTGTCGATGGCTGGCAGGTGGAACGCACGGACAAATGGCTGAGATTTGGCAACCCATGGGATATTGCTAGGCCGGAATGGGCGGTGGAAGTGAAGTTCGGGGGGCATCTCGAACATTTCAAAGACCCACAAGGCCGGTCGCGAGTGCGTTGGATACCCATTCGGACGGTCATGGGCATTCCTTACGACACCCCCATTTGTGGATACCGGAACAATACCGCCAATACTTTGCGCTTGTGGCAGGCCGATGCGCCTGAATCCTTCGATGTCAATATGTTCAACCGGGGTGACTATTATGGTGCTGTGGAACGCAAGGTAAACTCCGAAAACCTGACCAAAGTGCTGTATCCGAATGATGAGCAAATTGAAGGCAAGCGACTTCGCTTGGAACAGCAATATTTCTTTGTGTCGTGTTCATTACAGGACATGATGCGCATCATTAGGGTGCAACAAATTCCATTGGAAAAATTTCATGAAAAATTTTCCATCCAACTCAACGACACTCATCCAGCCATAGCCGTCGCCGAGTTGATGCGCATCTTGGTGGATGAAAACCAGTTGACTTGGGACCAAGCCTGGTCCATCACCCGCCGTACCTTCGCCTACACCAATCACACCTTGATGCCGGAAGCCCTGGAACGATGGCCCTTGGGCATGTTTGCCAGTTTGCTGCCTAGGCACATGGAAATCATCTATGAAATCAATGCCAGCTTTTTGGAAGAAGTCCGTATGCGCTTCATCGGTGACGAGGAGCGGGTGGCTAGGCTTTCATTAATTGATGAATGTGGCGAACGCTATGTACGCATGGCCCATCTGGCTTGTGTAGGCAGTTTCGCCATCAATGGGGTGGCCCGCTTGCACTCGGAATTGCTGAAAAGCGACGTGTTAAGGGATTTTTACGAATTGTGGCCGGAAAAGTTCCAGAATAAGACCAACGGTGTCACCCCTCGTCGTTGGGTGGCATTAAGTAACCCGCGCTTGTCCAGTTTCATCACTAGCACGATTGGACCCGAATGGATCACCGACCTAACTCGTTTAAAGGAATTGGAACCTTTGGTGGAAGATGCCCATTTCCGCAAACAATGGCGCGATGTGAAGCGCATCAATAAACATCAGTTTGCCAGTTTTGTCAGGGAAACGACCGGTGTTGGCATCGACCCTGAAGCCCTGCTGGATGTCCAAGTCAAGCGCATCCACGAATACAAACGCCAACACTTGAACATCCTCAGTGTGATCAACCTTTACCTCAAGCTGAAGGCCAACCCCAATGGTCCGAGTGTACCACGCACCGTGGTCTTCGGTGGCAAGGCCGCGCCGGGTTATCACATGGCGAAGCTCATCATCAAGCTGATCAATTCGGTGGGGGCGGTGATTAACCGCGACAAATCGCTGAACGACCAACTCAAGGTCGTTTTTTTGCCCAATTATAATGTCAGCAACGGTCAACGGGTTTATCCAGCAGCCGAGCTTTCCGAACAGATTTCGACAGCCGGCAAAGAAGCCTCTGGCACGGGCAACATGAAATTCCAAATGAATGGCGCACTGACCATCGGCACCTTGGACGGGGCAAACGTTGAAATGCGCGAGGCCGTCGGCCCGGAAAACTTTTTTCTGTTTGGCATGACCGATGTGGAAGTCGCCGAAACCGTGCGGCAAGGCTACCGCCCAATCGACTTGTATGAAACCAATGACGCTTTGCGGGAAGTCATGGATTTGATCTTGTGTGGCTTTTTCTCCCGTGGCGATGGCGACATTTTCCGTCCGTTGGTGGACAATCTGCTTTATCACGACCCGTTCTTGGTTTTGGCAGATTTTCAATCCTACATCGATTGCCAAAATTCGGTGGAAACTGCTTATATGAACCCGGATCACTGGACCCGCATGTCCATCCTCAACACCGCCCGCTCCGGCTTGTTTTCGTCCGACCGGGCGATTCAAGAGTATGCGGATGATATTTGGAAAATCGATCCCGTCGATATTGACCTACTACAACAACATCGATTGACCACCAAACCAGTGCAGGTGCAATAGCTGCCTATCATGTATTGCTGGTTCCCAAACTCCAGTTTGGGAACCCTTGCAATTGAAGGTCAATAACCCAAGCCAGAACCCCATTGGTTTGATACTAGCCTAATTTGCCTCAATGCTAGTTTATGCAAGGCAAGTTATGCATAAATTGCCTCGATTAATGTTTCATTCATCCAAAATCAAGCGCATTTTGCTGCGGTTCATGCTTGCATTGCCAGCCATTACGCTTGATTGATTCAAACTCAAATTTATTTTTTGATTTTAAAAGCTCGATTTATGGTAAAAGTGGCTGCGGATACCATAAATTATGCTTGATTTAAGGCAACAAAAATTTGCTTTGCCACAAAATAAGCTCGTAACCAAGCAATGTGAGCATCAATTGTGAAGCGAGTGGCTTAATCTTACCCTACCCAAGCGTCAGTTAGGACAATGTAAGCACCAGTCAGGATAATGTTAGCACCAGTCAGGACTATGCAAGCGTCAGCCGGGACAATTTAAGCGCCAGTCATGACTATGCAAGCGTCAGACAGGACAATGAATGTTGAAGACATGCATTTCATTCCATCTGGAATGTAAAAGAATCGTCTGTTTAGTGTTTTTTTTATTTCAACCATCACATTCGATGTTTGAATGACTGCGCCAAGGCGACAATCCTATTCAACTGGATTCAAAAGCGCCTCAAACAGAGTGGCAAAGAGGCGATTGACCACACGGCGCATCATGCCCGATGGTTCATGGATGTTGGTGAAGACTTCATTTGAACCCGAGATCATCTTAACCGACCAACCCCGGGGCCAAACCTTGGAATTCCGCGTCATCGCCTCCAACAAGGCAGGTCGTAGTGTCGTCAGTAATAGCGTGGCGGTGATGATTTAGCTTGGCTTTATAGTCCAAGTCCGGCGCAATCGCTTGCACCGGATAGAATACATTGCATAGAGGGGATGCCGGATTATCGCCTATTCAGATTTATCATCCTTAACTGGAGCGTCAAAGCTTGCTTTGACAGGCAAAGCGAGCTTTGCCACTCCAGCCCTAATTTCAAAGCAAGCTTTGACGCTCCAACCCGAATGTCAAAGCAAGCTTTGACGCTCCAACC
>CAIYXP010000182.1 GCA_903930145.1 uncultured Methylococcaceae bacterium | reverse complement strand
CGGCATTCCAGTCCTCTGCATGGATCAGACCACTGGTATCGCTGGACTATTGAAAAAAAATGGATTGGCTGAGGAATGTGTAGCGCCTTACCTAGACGTTGAAGCATTGTCCAAGAAGCTGTCACGACTTATAGAGTCGCCAAACTACAGAATAATAATTGGAGAAAAACTTAAGGCATTAGCCCCGATTCTTTTCAACATGGATACTTATATCGAAACTCTAGATAAAGAGGGTATCCAAGCCATGGCGCAAACTTTACAGGAAAGGGAAGATTGCCTTCAAATTATCAAATCAGGCTGTTTTGACCCGGACATTTCTCTACCGATTCAGCTTAATGCGGTTCCCCCTTTAAATTCCCTACGGGAATATGTCAGGGCTTGGGCAAGCCGTGTTGGCAGAAGAAATCCGTTTCAGGGTTTTAATGCTGATCTATATCTGGAACAGCGAGGCAATGAAGTGTCAGGGGAACCTTATGCTGATTTCTTGCGCTCAGGCAAGCCTTCCGGCCCTTGGCTTACTGAAGCCATCCCGCCCGAAACCATGGTTGAGGTTAAAGACAATGCATGAGAATGGCTTTTTTCCATCCAATCGCCTTTCGATCAATTTGAATTTACCTCCTTGCCCAATGTATATGAAATGCCTTTTGAACACATTTACCTATTGATATTCACTGGATTTGGCTTTTTGCTAATCATTCTGCTTTGGCTGGTCGTTCGCTTGTCTTTACGCATATCATGGTTGCAAAGTCGCATGGAGGAAGGGCAAGGCAACCATGAGAAATTGGAGCGTGTCTTGCGGGCAGACATGGCGGACAACCGGCGAGAAACCAACGAAACGCTTAGGCAAAGTCGTGCTGAATTTAATTCTGCCATTCAAAGCTTGGGCAAGACGCTTAATGACCGTTTTGAACAATCCAGCCGGACCTTGGAAGAGAAACTGTTAGGGTTCCAAAGCCAAGCACAAAGGGATGCGAGGGAGGGGCGCACCGAACAATCGACTAGCTTGAAAAATTTTGGCGAGCAATTGACCGGGCAATTGCAGCATCTGACTCAACGCAATAATGAAGGTTTGGATATCCTGCGCCAAACTTTGGAAACCAAGTTGACAGCCATTCAAACCGACAATAGCCAGAAATTGGAACAGATGCGCCTGACGGTGGACGAAAAGCTGCACAATACCCTCGAACAGCGCTTAGGTGATTCGTTCAAATTGGTGAGTGATCGCTTGGAGCAAGTCCATAAGGGCTTGGGTGAAATGCAGGCATTGGCTTCCGGCGTGGGTGACCTCAAAAAAGTGCTGACTAACGTCAAAATTCGGGGAACATGGGGCGAAGTGCAATTGGATAATTTGTTGGAACAGGTATTAAGTCCTGAGCAATACGCCAAAAATGTTGTCACTCGGCCCAATAGTAATGAGCGGGTTGAATTTGCCATCAAATTGCCGGGGCGCAACGATGGCACTGATAAGGTATGGCTGCCGATAGACGCGAAGTTTCCGCTGGAAGATTATCAAAAATTGATGGAAGCCCAAGACTTGGGCGATATCGTGAAAATGGAGGAATCCAGAAAAGCCTTGGAATCCCGCATACGCGAAGAAGCCAAAACACTACGCGACAAATATTTGGAACCGCCATTTACCACTGACTTTGGCCTACTCTTTTTGCCTATAGAGGGTTTATACGCAGAAGTCATCCGCAGGCCGGGCCTGTCCGACTACCTGCAACGAGAATGCCGCGTGACTGTGACCGGACCCACTACCCTGACAGCCATTCTCAATAGTCTGCAAATGGGCTTTCGCACCCTAGCGATTGAAAAGCGATCAAGCGAGGTCTGGCAAGTGCTCGGCGCAGTAAAAACGGAATTTGGAAAGTTTGGCGAGGTGTTAGCCAAAACCAAGAAGAAGCTGGATGAAGCCCGAAATACGATTGACGAGGCTGAGAAACGTAGCCGCTCCATGGATCGCAAACTTAGGCAAGTGGAGTCTTTGCCTGTCAGTGAAGCGCAAATTTTGTTGGACGAAGTGCCAATCTTAGACAATTAGAAATGGTTGGGGCGGCACCGGCAAGACCCGTCTTGCCATCGCCTTGGGCGTGGCCGCGATCCACCGGGGCAAGCGGGTGCGCTTCTACAACCTCGTCGACCTGACGAACCAACTGGAAAAGGAAGAGCAGCTCGGCAAGGCGGGCAGCCTGACCAAACAACACATCAGTCAGTAACGCTTTCCTTGAAGCTCGGCTTCCGTTTCACTCCATCTGGGCTACAACACTAAAATTGCCTCTTCCGTCATATAAGTTGTATAATTTATACCTGTTCAATCAAGATTGAATAAAACCACAAGCCTAAAATCTGCTTGCCAGTCTGCATAACTGTTGTTATGCACAGGACGCATAAGTTGCTTATTTTATAGCATGGGGGAGCGTTAAAGCCTGCATTGACGCTCCAAACCCAATTTGTGTGAATTCCACTTCTTCAACTTAAACATTCATTTGAAATCAACTATGAGCCAGCAAACCCCCAACTGGGCGTCCGAAGCCCGCTGGAAAAAAATCGCCATTTGGGTGACGGCAGGGTCTTTTGTCCTGCTGATCTTCCTGACCTTCGACACCTTGTCGAAAACCTCTGTAGGCGGCGAGCGTGTCCGTGCCTACAGCGTCATCAACCAAGAAATCGACTACCGTTTTGACGCGCAGAAAAACCGTTTCATGCCGGTCATCGGCAAGGAGGCCCCGTTGTTTGGCAAAGTCGTCACCGAAGCCGAAGCCGAGCAATTGGTCACGCTGGGCAAGAAAACAGTGCAATCGAAAAACTGCATGAATTGCCATACGCTGCTCGGCAATGGCGCATATTATGCGCCAGACCTAACCAAGGCTTGGCTTGACCCGAATTGGATAGACGCGGCTAATCGTGAAAACCTGATGCTGGCCTTCCTCAAAGACCCCGTGGGCAATGCCCGCGCCAATGCTTCCGGGCGCAAAATGCCGAATCTGGGCATCACCGATGAAGAAGCCCATGGCATCGTCGCATTCCTGAAATGGATGTCGGCCATCGACACTAACGGTTTCCCGAATAATTTCAAGACCATCAATGCCAAGGAGCAGCCATGAGCGCAATTCTATCTAATGTGTCAGGCAAGGTGACTTCATTGTTTGCCTTTACTGAAAGCCCGCATTTGAATGGCGGTCAAAAACTCGCCTCGAAATATTTCACCGTGGCGATGGTGCTATTCTTGGCCCAACTGCTATTCGGTTTATTGGCGGCGATTCAATTCATCTGGCCCAATTTCTTGTTCGGTTGGCTGGATTTCAGCGTCAACCGCATGGTCCACACTAATGCCATGGTAGTTTGGCTGTTGTATGGGTTCCTCGGCTCGGTGTATTGGTTTCTGGAAGAAGAAAGCGGCACGGAAATTGTCGGTTTGAAGTTGGGCGTGATTGGCTTTTATGTGCTGACCATCGCCGTCACGCTGGTGGTGTTAGTGTATTTATTAATCCAAACCGGGCCGGGCAAAGATGCCAGTATCTGGTTCATCAACGAGGGCCGCGAATACATCGAAGCCCCGCGTTGGGCGGACATCGGCATCGTCGTGGTCATCTTGGTTTTTTTCTACAATGTCGCCGCGACGTTTGCCAAAGGCCGTTGGTCCGGGGTTTCGGGCGTGTTGACCTTGGACTTGATCGCTTTGGCGGGTTTGTATACGGCAGGCATGTTTTATCTGACCAATATCACCGCCGACCAATATTGGTGGTGGTGGGTCATCCATCTTTGGGTGGAGGCGACTTGGGAAGTCTTGGTTGGATGCATCATGGCTTGGTCGCTGATGCATTTGCTGGGGGCTAGGCGCAAGATTGTGCAGACTTGGCTGTACATCGAAGTGGCGCTGATGTTCGGTTCGGGCATTTTGGGCTTGGGCCATCATTATTTTTGGATTGGCACCCCGGATTACTGGTTTTCCATCGGTGGATTTTTCTCTGCTTTGGAACCGATTCCGCTGGTCGCCATGGTCGTGCATTCGGTTTATGACGCAGGTGTGCATAAATTCAAAGCCACCAACCATCCCGCGATGGCTTGGATCATCGCCCATACCTTCGGCAATTTCATTGGTGCGGGGGTGTGGGGTTTCATGCAAACTTTACCGCAAATCAATTTGTACACGCACGGTACACAATGGTCGGCTTCCCATGGTCATATTGCCTTTTTCGGTGCTTATGCAACCATCAACATCGCGTTTTTCTATATGGCGGTGCAGAAATGGCGGGGCAATGTCTGGATGAGCGGTGACTTGCCGGGTAATGGCTGGAAGTGGAAATGGTCGGTAGGCTTGCTCAATTTCGGCGTACTCGGCATGACGGTTGCCTTGTTGATCGCCGGTTACGAGCAAGCTTTCATCGAACGGGCCATGCAAGGCTCAACTTGGGACGCTTATTTTGCTGCCCAAAGCCACCCTTGGTTTCGTGAGGCCATGGTGTGGAGGACGGTGTTTGGCTTGGTCACAATCGGCGGCTTGGGTTTGTTGATCTGGGATTTGATGACGATAGGCAAGGATGAAAGCCGGCCGTCTTTGGTGTTGACGCATGAGGAGTAGTGGGTTTGTTTTGGGTTAGCGTTTGAAATCGTTCTCACTATCTCCGTCACTGCGATTAAGTTAAACCGTCATACCGGCAGGGATGCCGGTATCCAGGCCATGGACGGTAACTATCAGATTTGATTAGGATTGACGGGTTGCTTATAGCTTGCCGTCCATGGACGCTGGATTTCGGCATCCCTGCCAAAATAACGGATAACGAAACCCACCTCGTAAACATAATGGCGACCCTAGCAATAGAAAACCATTCTGGTGAGTATTATTGGCTCATTCCGTCTTACCGGGTGATATCTTCATTATTTCGGGCCTTTCTTGGCTTGGCGCTGGCAGGGTAATTCGACCCTCCGTCCCCTGCCCCGGCTTGGGGAAAACCCCCATCCATGTCCGTGACCGACCACTGCCGATGGTCGGTGTCGAGTCTTTGAGTACGCGCAAAGCCTCTTCGGCAGATTTTGCTTTGCGTAAAGCGGTTTCGGTATCGCGTTGTTTTTTTTCCACTAACATCTGTTCTTCTTCCCTTTTGTCTTCCTCATCCCGTATCCTTTTCTTTTCCAACTCCCTCGCCACTTCCTCGGGGTTGGGTTGCAACACTCGAAGTTCGACAGGATGGCAATTTTGCCCGTCTTTTGGGGCGGACGTGAAGTTGATTTTGCCTCCGGTTAAACACTTGTAAACAGTTTCGGCCTTGGTTTCCACGCTGATAAGGCCAGCCAAACCGATGAGGCAAAACAGCTTAGCCAATAGGCTGACAGTTGTAGTTTTCATCCCACCCTCTTAACATTCTATTTTGTTGGAATCAGGCTGTATCATCCTCTTTTCCACTTCTGCCACCCAGTCCTTACCCAATAATGCAATCATTCGATTGGAAACCTCATCCTTTGCCATTTGGGACAGGTCTTCGGGGCGGTGTATGTTTTCCCGGCGTAGATGAAACTCAACCAAAATAGCCCTCAGAAACTGCGAGGCGTGCATGGTGTGGGTGTTCATATCGCTGATGAGATAATCGAATTTTGTCGAAAATACCGCATCATTAAGGTAAGTGTCAAACTGTCCATTTGCCTTTGCTTCGAGTAAGCAGCAAAAGAATTCCATTTGCTGGCGGTGCATGTCGGGATTGTGGAAAAATTTCCAAGCATGTTCCAGATCATGAATCATGAATGCGAAGGCATTGGGCTTCGACAACACCGGCTTGAGCATTCTAGGCCAAGATGACAGCACTGTCACGGGTCTTGTCCCCTCCACCTGCATTTTAAGCACTTCAACAGAGGTGGGGATATGTTCGCACAAGGTCAAAGGCCAATCCCCCCTCAGCCAAGCAGCCAATGCCGTCGGAACATTGCCGATGATGCCAAAAAATTGATAGCGTTCGAAATAGTCCAGCAAATAGTCCCGAACTTGCCGCCTAGCCAGCGATGTAGTTTCCTCGTACCATGTCGATGGATTGGGGCGGGGATCATGCTTGTATCGCCTTGATGCAAACCGTTTGCCGTGGCTGGCAGCCTGCCAGTGCAGAAAGTAAAGGGCTGCGTAGGACGGGTCATCAACCTCCCCAGTACGCCACCGGGCGATGGTATGGGACAGATGGGTCAATTCCACAGATGACTCTAAAGTGATTGAAGATTATGGATTATAACAAAGGGAAGGGATAGTGGAGGACGGTTGAGAACCCAATGCCCTTTTGAATATGACCTTATGCCGGAAACGGTCGCTTAGCGAACCCTTCGGCTTCGCTCAGGACAGGCTTATTCCCAATGCTGTTGATACAGCCGTTCGTGCTGAGCCTCCTGAGCTTGTCGAAGGGCGAAGCATGAACGGCCTAAGTTCCAGTAAGTTGCGTTTTTTCCGCTCACCCCCATTCGACAGGCTCAGGACAGGCTAAGAATTTCAGGGCGAACGGAAAATTACTTAAATCAACAGGATTGAGGATTATTCCTGCCTTCTAAAGAAAAAATTAATTAAACCGCCCACTGACAGCCGCCTTGGCGGGTTCGATGCCATGCTTGCGCAAACGTTCAGCCGCATAAGCGCTTCCGGTTTTCATCCAAATCTCATAAAGCCGTAGCACATCGGTTTGCGAACCAAGGGGTGTGTTATCGCCGACTTCTGCCAAAGCATCGACAAAGGCTTGGAATTTGACGGACAATTCGCCAAAAATCGCCCTAAAAGTGCGCGAACGCACCGAACTGGATGCTTGTTCGGACAACACACCATAAGCACTGCCACCCATGGCGATGTAATAATCAATGTCCACCAATTTCCGGCTAAAGCTTGCGGCAAACAAACCGGCGACCACCAAGGCCACATCCCCTAGCCTACGCAATGCGGCTTCTCGCTCTTCCAGAGATGTTGCCTTGACCGCATCCGCATAAGTCAAGGCCAAAGGTTGCCCAACAAGGCCCGGTTGGCTGGCAGGGAAAAGGTTTTCCGCCCGCGCAAACCAAGCCAGCAAGTTGACGACGTAAAACACCGTGTCCTCTTCCGCTTTCACTTTTTGGTGGGACAGGGCCGAACTCAATGAATCCTTAAAGTATTCCGTGACATTCATGTCGACAATTAAAGCTTGTTTACCGATGTTAGATTCGCGTTGCATGGCTTCACTCCTCGCTTCGAAACTCAATGTCACAGAATTCCATCTTCTTAATAGATGGACTACTCTCTTACCTAAACATAAGTCATGCCAATATTGGACTCCCTAGCTTACAATCCCAAATCACTCAAACCGGGATGGTCATCCGGCCTACGACCTTGAGGCCAATGGAATTTTCTATCCGATTCCTTGATCGGAAGATCATTGATGCTGGCAAAACGCTTACGCATCAGGCCATTGTCATCAAACTCCCAATTTTCATTGCCATAAGAACGAAACCAGTTACCGGCATCATCATGCCATTCATAGGCAAAGCGCACGGCAATGCGGTTGCCGTCGAACGCCCATAATTCTTTAATCAGCCGGTAATCCAGTTCCCTAGCCCATTTGCGGGTCAGAAACTGGATAATCTCTTCCCTGCCTTGAGGAAACTCGGCCCGGTTGCGCCATTGGCTATCCGAAGTGTACGCCAAGGCAACCCGGTTAGGATCGCGTCCATTCCAACCGTCTTCAGCCATCCGCACTTTCTGGGCGGCGGTTTCATGGGTAAAAGGTGGCAAGGGAGGGCGGGATTCATTGGAAATGCTCATAGGCAAACCTCTTGATGGATTTTAAGTTGCACACTAAAGACATTATTGGATAGTGTCTTGGCGAAAAAGTAAAGCATGCCGTTTTCCCTAATGCATGATCATTCTTCTTTACCCATTAACTTCAATACTCTGTGACATTGCGATCAAGTTGCCTACACCTTCTAAATGTAGCCGACTATTCCGTCCCGCATCTCCAATGTCAGACTACTGGGCAGGGCTATCTTGGATTTGAGTAGCCAATGCGGGTTGAACTTTTTGGGGATTGGTGTATCTTATTGGACGAACACTCCACTAACTGGAAAGTTGACATCGGCCTGCGCGGTTAGTGGTTTGGACGGGGGCTAGATGTCTATGCTCCCGCTCATCATTCCCGCCTGTACAGCAACACTCCTTCCCTTGGTTTCAAAATACGTTTCGCTTGTCGATTGATAACCAGACCATCCCGTCCATAATGCCCCAGTTTTCTTGTACGCTGTGATGATATGCGTCAGCTTTCCGCGAATCAAATAGCGTGATAGCAAATAAAGCGTCTCATCCTGATAATCTCCCGATTCAAGCCTGATTTCGTCTGGATTTTTTACTGTATCGGCAATGTATAGCAGATAATGGAATCTGCCACCACGTTTTATTTTTGACGCGCCTGTCTTGTGGTCGGTGAACATTTCACGAGAAATCAGCAACTCATGCCCTGTTTGATTGGTGATTTGCGCATCCTCATTCCATTTTGTATCAAATTCCTGCATAAACTTAATCATGTATTCACGCTCACTAAGCCCATCAGGCATAATTTGAATCGAAGTGCCTGAACGAGGCTCCGGCATAGGCTTGTCCCTTTCGAGTCCTAATGCTATTTGCGTCAACAATTTCGCCCCATAGTCTTTGCACCAAAAGGGCGTATTATGCCGCTACCCGCTCGCCAAATGAACCGCAGAAAACAAGTCGCCACATTGTTGAGGATATGAAATACGGCTCGCCATCAGTAAAATAGGCGCAGTGAAATAGATGCCGACTTGAGCAAACCATGCAAATTATAAAATTCATCAGCGTCCTCTCATTTGCGCTCACCACGGCTTGTGCATTCCACGGTGCAACTAAAGAGGCCGGTTCTGTCACCGTTCGCGTGATTGCCTTCAATGATTTCCACGGCAATTTGCAATCCCCCGGCGATTTTTTGGGGGTCTCGTCGGGGGGTGTGGATTACCTAGCCGGGTATGTCAATCGTCTAAAACAGGAACACCCCAGTCATGTTGTCGTATCAGCAGGTGATCTGACCGGGGCAAGCCCTTTGCTTTCGGGTGCATTTCATGACGAGGGTACGATAGAAACGATAAACCGGCTCGGTTTGGAATTCAATGCAGTCGGCAATCACGAATTCGATGATGGCAGGGATGAACTCCTGCGCAAACAAAACGGTGGCTGCCATCCGGGCGGTGTCATTGGACAAGACACTTGCCTAGGCTCGGCAAATACCCATCCAGTGCCAGTGCCTTATCCGTTTGAAGGAGCCAAGTTTAAATATCTTTCGGCCAATGTAGTCGTCAACGCCACTGGCAAAACCTTGTTCCCGGCTTATGGCATTAAAAGCTTTTTCACTGATTCAGGCAAGAAAATCAATATTGGATTTATCGGCATGACCTTGAAAGCCACGCCGAGCATTACCAGCCCGGTCAGCGTGGATGGCTTGAGTTTTTTGGATGAGGTGCAGACGGTCAATAAGCTGATACCAACGCTACGCGCCCTTGGCGTAGAAGCGATTGTGGTATTGATTCATCAAGGGGGGCAACAAGGCTCGACTGAGCCTAATGCCATTAACGATTGCTCCCTGCAATCCGGCGGGGTGGATTCAGCGAATGCCTTGCAACCGCTTAGGCAAATTGTCCAAGGTTTGGATAATGCGGTGGATTTGGTGGTTTCCGGTCACACTCACAAGGAATATACTTGCCGTCTGCCCAATCGGTCGGGACGATTAATCCCGGTGACCCAAGCCGGTAGCTATGGTCGCGTTCTGACCTCGATTGATTTGAGCATCGATTTGGCTACCGGCGATGTCATCGATTCCTCTTTTCATAATTCCCTTGTGGATCGGTCCAACTCCGCTATAACCCCGGATTCAACGATTAAATCCATCGTGGATGCCTATCATGCTCATATTTCACCCATTGAAGACCGGGTTGTTGCGACCATTCTTGGTCCCGTACTCAATGCTGAATTACCGGCCCGAAGCCCTGCAACGGGGACGACAGGTGAATTGCCAGCAGGTGATTTGATTGCCGATGCCATGCTATTCGCCACGGCCAAGACTGTTCTTGGCGCGGCTCAGATCGCGTTTACTAATGCGGGGGGTGTCCGTTCCGATTTTGCCAACAAGGGGATCTCACAAACTTATCCCTATCAGGTCGCCTATGGCGATAGTTACAAGGTTCAGCCCTTTGGCAACCATTTAGTCACCATGAACCTGACCGCACAGCAACTCAAAGATGGGTTGGAAATGCAATTCCCGGGCAATGCTTGTGTGACACCCAGTGGCATCAATCACCAAGACAGGTTGAGATTCTTGCAGCCTTCCAACGGATTTTATTTTTCTTGGAGTGAAACCGGGGCAAACTGCCATAAAATTCGAGATGTCAGGTTGACAACCTATGATTCTTCGGGGAATGTCGCCAGCATTGATACAATCGTCAGCAATGGCATCCCGGTTTCAATGAAGACTTATCGCGTGACAATGAATAATTACATTGCCGAAGGGGGCGATAACATGACAGCCTTTCAAAGTGGCACGGCAAGGATTACCGGTATGAAGGACATTAATGCCACCCTAGACTATCTAGCCCAATTCAAAACGCCGAATCCCAATAATAATGGCTATGATCCAAATGCCCCCAGTCTGCACAAACCGCGAATCGAAAAACTGCAATGACGGTTTGTTTTGCTGTGATGGCATGAACAAGGGACAATAGACGCATGTTCCCGGCGGCTTTGCTGCCATTACCTTGACCGAACCCAATCAACTATATTCAACATGAGCAATCCCAATGTATCCCCAATAGCAATGGCTGCCGTTTCGGCCAGACTGGAACGCCTGCCGGTTTGCGGCTTCCATCGTCGTTTCATTACACTGATTAGCTTGGGGGGATGGTTCGATTTTTTCGACATTTTCATGATGGCTTATTTGGGGGCGGCTTTGCAACAGTCCGGCTTCATGACCCGTGAAGAATTCGGCATGACCTTGGCGGCGGGTTTTGTCGGCATGTTTTTCGGCACGGTGTTGTTCGGCATGGGCAGTGACCGTTTTGGTCGGCGTCCGGCTTTCATATTCATGTTGTTGATTTATTCCTTATTCACGCTAATGGGCGCTTTTGCACCCAATGCACATTGGTTGATGGCGGCAAGACTACTCGCCGGGGTTGGCATAGGCGCGGAATTGGTGGTGATTGACACCTATGTCACTGAAATGATGCCTAGCCACGTGCGGGGGCGTTATGTGGCAATCACCCAATTGGTCGGATTTAGCGCAATTCCTGTCGTGGCCTTTCTTTCCAAATTATTGGTTCCTACACATTGGCTGTTGGACGGTTGGCGTTGGGTGATGATTATCGGTGCTGCCGGCGCGGTGTTCGTCTGGCATCTGCGCCGTGCATTGCCGGAATCGCCACGTTGGCTGGAAGGCCAAGGCCGGCATGATGAGGCCGAGGCCGTCATGGAGAAAATAGAATATCAAGTGGCTAGTGAAGCCGGGCCATTATTACCGACTCCCTTGGTGGCTTCCGCACCCGTCATAGAGAAAGGACGCATAGCCGAATTACTGCAACCGGCTTACCGTAGCCGCACGTTGTTGATGTTGGGCTTTCATTTATTGCAAACCATAGGGATTTATGGCTTTGCCAATTGGGCACCGACTTTTCTGCTATCACAGGGCAAAACCTTGGGGCAATCTTTGGAATATGGCTTTTGGATTGCCTTGGTCAGTCCAATTGGGCCGCTATTGGGCTTGCTGACCACTGAATTATTCCAACGCCGCACGGCCTTGGTGGTGTTGCCTCTGCTGATTGCCGCGACTGGCTTTCTGTTCCCATTCGCTAATTCAGGGCTGATGGTCATAGGGGTAGGCGCTGCCATCACCATATTTTGTTATTGGTTTTCTGCGGTTCTCCATGCCTATCAAGCTGAATTGTTCCCGACACGCCTAAGGGCAACCGGGGTTGGGTTCACCTATAGTTTGAGCCGTTTAAGTGCGGCCTTTTCGTCGGTGATTATCGGAGCCTTGTTATCCCATGGCGTAATGGCCGTTTTTATTTTCACTGGTGGGGCAATGGTGCTGTGCGCATTGTTGGTGGCGGTGTGGGGACCAAAAACCAATGCGGTGATATTGGAAAAGTTATCCGAATAGTCATGATTAAGCTGGATCAATAGAATTATGAACGTGTACAATTCAGCCGTTATTAATAGGTTTCAGTTTGATGGATGCTCATAAGCGTTATACAATTTCCTTATTAGTCTTGGCAATGGTCGGGGTGATCGTTCTCCTTTCAGCCAGTTATTATCTACAGCCTTTGTCGGGAGATATGACCCGCGTCGGCGGCTACGCGGAAAACGACTATGGCTGGAATCTACCGCAGCGAGTCTTTGCCAACGGACCTTTCTTGCATCTGAGCCAATACGATCAATATGCCGATGTCTTGGTGTTGGGGGACTCATTTTCTTTCGGTGGTCTCGATGGTTCAGTGAACATGACTTGGCAACAGTTCTTTTCCGACAGCACCGGGCTTACCGTCGCCACCATCAATCATTACACCAAGTTTGAACCAATAGCCCAATATGGGCCTGATTTATTGTATAAAATCGTCAACAGTGAAACCTTCCAAAATAATCCACCTAAGTTATTCATATTGGAAGTGATCGAGCGGCAATTGGATATTCTTCCGATTTGGGCTGGGAATTGCCAGCTTGGGCATACTATTGAGCATAAACCTGATATTAAGCAGAACCCTGCACCCCCAAACTTGGTGGAGTTCAATCGGAAAACCAAGCCTCCCTCCCTGCAACAGCAGATAGGCTACGCCCGAAAATATTTATATGGGCTGGTTTCCAAGCACTGGGATAAAGATCAAGCAGTCTATCAAGTGGAAATGTCCACCCCTAAGTTATTTTCCAATAAACTGAGTGACAAGCTATTAGGCTATAAGGATGATTTTAAAATATTGACTTGGAACGATCAGTATCTATCCAATATCCGCTGCAACCTGATGAACGCACAAAATCTGGTGCAGAAAAATGGCAAAACCCTGTTCGTTGCCATGATCGTGCCTGACAAATTGTCAGCTTATTCAAATTATTTGAAGGATAAATCTTATGTCAACACCAGCATCATTGACCGCTTGGCAGCCGATCCCTCTTTGAATCTGGTTCGGATTGACCGACCATTGTCCAAACTCATTGATGAGGGGGTTGTGGATGTCTATTTGCCCAACGACATGCATTGGGGTTATCGGGGTCATGAGGCTGCTTCTGCCGCCTTGGTTCAGTATCTTGTCGAATTTCCGGGAAAATGAATGGCTTTGGTTTGAGCCATTTCAATCCTATAATTAACCCTCCACGCCTACTGTCCAACGGTCATTTTTGTATTTATGCTATTTAATTCTTACGAGTTCATCTTCCTTTTCTTGCCGATTACGCTGTTGATTTTCTTCAAATTGGGGCAATATCAGCAGCGTCTTGCCGCCGCGTGGTTGGCAGTGGCTTCATTGTTCTTCTATGCTTGGTGGAACCCCATTTTTGTCAGCTTGCTTCTTGGTTCAATCGCATTCAACTATGGCATTGGGGTGGCCTTGGTCCGTCAAATCGACCGCCAACGCGACCAGCATAAACAGTGGACTTTGTTGATTGGCGTCACCGCCAATTTGGTGCTGCTAGGCTACTTCAAATATTTTAATTTCTTTGTCAGTAGTCTCAACACAGGTTTAGGCACTCATTTCGCCGTTGAAAATATTATTTTGCCCTTGGGCATTTCGTTTTTCACGTTTACCCAAATTGCCTATTTAGTGGATGCTTCGCGAGGATTGGTGCGGGAATTTAATTTTATTCACTATGTACTCTTCGTCACTTATTTCCCTCATTTGATTGCAGGTCCTGTGTTGCATCACAAGGAAATGATGCCGCAGTTCGACAAGCCACAAACGTACCGACTAAATTATGAATGCCTATCGGTCGGCCTGACCATCTTCACCATTGGCTTGTTTAAAAAAGTCATGCTGGCCGATGAGATGATTAAATATGTCAAACCCGTTTTCGACGCAGCCGCCCATGGGCAAACCCTGACCTTCAAGGAAACGTGGGGCGGTGCGTTGTCTTACTCATTGCAATTGTATTTTGACTTCTCCGGCTATTCGGACATGGCTATCGGCCTGTCTAGGATGTTTGGCGTAAAATTGCCCTTGAATTTTAATTCGCCTTACAAAGCCGTCAATATCATCGATTTTTGGCGACGTTGGCACATGACCTTATCGCGTTTTTTGCGGGATTATCTGTACATTCCTCTGGGTGGAAACCGCAAGGGGCCGGTCAGAAGATATGCCAACTTATTCATGACGATGCTGCTAGGCGGCTTGTGGCATGGCGCAGGTTGGACTTTTGTCATTTGGGGTGGGCTGCATGGGGTTTATTTAATCATTAACCATGCTTGGAGAGGTTTACGGCAAAAACTTGGACATGATTTGGAAAAAAGCACTTGGCCCGGCAGATTGCTCAGCGGTTTTGTCACCTTTGTCGCCGTCGTTTTCGCTTGGGTGTTTTTCCGCGCCGACAACCTTCAGGCCGGACTTTCCATGGCGCAATCCATGTTAGGCATCAATGGTTTTTCGTTCCAAGGTCATTTTCGTTTGAACACCATCGGGGGCATGTTATTCATTGCTTGGGTAATGCCGAATACTCAACAAATCATGGCCCGGTTTGACCCGGCTTTGCCCATCCGGGGTGAGGAATTGGGTTCAGCGCCAAAATGGTTGCAATGGCAACCCAATTGGGTTTGGCTGGTGTCCATTTTCATGATGGCTTACCTTTCCCTGTCTCAAGGCGACAAAATCAGTGACTTTTTGTATTTCCAATTCTAATGAATACCCATAAGCGTTATTCATGGTGGTTGGTTGGCCTAGTCGTAGGCGGGATTTCGATCCTGCTGACGACAGGTTTTTACCTACAGCCACTATCAGGCGATCAAACCCGTTTAGGCGGTTATGCCGAAAATGATTTTGGTTGGAATCAACCGCAGCGGGTTTTCACTAAGCCAGCGCCGCCCTTGCAACGCACTTATGAGCATTATAGTGATGTGCTGGTCGTTGCCGATTCGTTTTCATTTGCAGGCAATGTGGGGCAGTTAAATTATCCATGGCAGACATTTTTAACTGCCAAGACGGGTTTGTCGGTTTCCACCATTATCCATTATCTGGAGGGCCTCGAAACCCCCACCTATGACCCATTTATGCTGCATAAAATAATCAACAGTGAAACCTTCCAAAAGACTCCCCCGCGCATTTTCATCATGGAAGTCATCGAACGTCAATTGGGCATACTCTATGACCTTCCCGGCGATTGCCAAGCCGAACCCGATATCACTGCAAGTTTAACGTTCAACCCAGTTGACGACTTGAAGGCATCCGAATGGGTTTATCGTGATTTAACCCGTCCCCCAATGCTGGAGCAATTGACCTACGCCAAAAAGTATTTTTTACGCTATTTTAAAGCCCTCTGGGAAAAAAGGTCGATTGTGGAGAGGTTAGACTTGACCACAGGCAAGTTATTTTCCAATCATCAAAGTGATCGATTATTGGTTTATGAAGACGATCTTAAGAAAACATCATGGGACGACAACAAGCTTGCCATTATTCAATGTCAGTTGCTCAAGATGCAGAATACTATCCAGCAGAACGGTAAAACCCTATTTGTCGCCATGTTAGTGCCCGATAAATTGAGTGCCTATTCCAAATATTTGCGCGATCAATCCTTGGCGAACATCAGCGTGATTGAGCGTTTGGCTTCCAATCCCGCTTTGCACTTGGTTAGGGTGGATTTGCCGGTCAAAGCACTCATTGATGAAGGGGTGGTGGATGTGTATCTGCCTAATGACACGCATTGGGCTTATCGAGGACAGCAAGCTGCTGCCGAGGCTGTGGCGCAATATCTGAGAAGATTTGAAAGCCATCAGAGTCAAAGCAAGCTTTGATGCTCCAATATTAGGCTTGACATTAATAATTCAATCATTGGCTATGAGTTTTCATCCCAGCAAACAATATCAGGCGCTTATCCAAGCATTAAACCACCCCCTTGCGCCACGATGGGCGTGTTTTATAATCCCATTGTTATTTGGGTTGGTTTCAGTTTATTTGGGTCAAGACACCAACTGGGATTTGCAAAACTACCATCTGTACAACCCTTATGCTTGGCTAAACGGCAGAATCGGTTTTGATTTGGCCCCGGCGCAAATGCAAACCTATTTCAACCCCTTGTTGGATGTTCCCTATTTCCAAATGATTATGCATTGGCCTGCCCCTTGGGTTGGCTTTGTCATGGGCGCAGTCCATGGGCTTGCCTTCGTATTATTAGTGGCAATTGTCAGACAGCTATTGCCGGAAACAACCAACGAAGTCAGCAATCGAATGTGTATATTGCTGGCCTTGGCTGGATGCATTTCCCCCGGCTTTTTGTCAGAACTCGGCAATACCATGGGTGATAATGCGACAGCCTTATTTGTGCTTGCCTCTTTGCTGGTTTTATTGCATGGCTGGTGGAAATTGGGCAATGGCTCTTGGATAGCCGTTTGGTTTCCGTTATTGGCCGGGGTATTAATGGGTTTTGGGACAGGATTGAAACTAACCAATGCCGTCTATGCAATGGCTTTGTGCTTGGCTTGCTTCGCTTTGCCCTTCCATTGGCTGACCCGCTTGCGGATTGCTTTTATCTTCGGCTTGGGGGTGTTATTAGGTTTTGCAGTGACTGCGGGTTATTGGCATTGGGAACTATGGCAACGCTATGGCAACCCACTGTTCCCCCAATTCAATTCCCTCTTCAAGAGTCCCTTGGCCTCGCAGATTTTAATATTGGATACTCGCTGGCTACCAAAAGGCTGGGAAGAAATTATTTCTTGGCCGTTTATCTTTACGATCAACCCAGAACGCATAGGAGAATTGGAAGCTTGGCAAATCGCATGGCCGGTATTGTATATTCTGTTTGCCGGGTGGGTTTATGTGGCTTGGCGGGACAGGCATTCAAGCCAAGCTTTTTCCACTTCACAGCCGCGTTCACGGTTTCTGCTAGTGTTCATCGCTTTGGGTTATCTTATCTGGATGAAACTCTTCAGCATCCAACGTTATCTAGTCCCGCTGGAATTGCTGATACCGATGGCGATATGGATTTTAATCCATCGAATTTTACAGGCTGAATACGCCCGTAAAGTCGCAGTTAGGGTATTGATGCTATCAGCCTTCGTGGTGTTGTTGGGCTTGAATACCTGGGAGCATAAATCTTGGGCTAATACGGGTTTTAGGGTGACAACGCCCCCATTCAGCAACCCGGAACAAACCACCATCATTTTTGCCGGGGGCTCGCCCATGGCGTGGATGGTTCCGTTTTTTCCCAAGCCTATTGTCTTTGCCTCGGTGATGGGAACTTTCCCGGAAAGCCCGGCCTATGCCAAACAGCTTCAATCGATTCTTGCACAACGTTCCGGGCCAGTGTTTTTGATCCTAGAAGCCAAATCCAATTTTAGGCTGAATGCGGTCATCAAGATGAACGACAAATTTGGCCGATGGGGTTTGACACAATTCGATGCGGGATGTGAAGCTTTGCGTTGGGCGTTTAAAAAATTCAATGTCCATGCCGTCATCCAACCATCCCATCGCCAAGGATTCCAATGCGAAATTCGCCTTCCTGTGGAAGATTATCGCAACATTGATGTCGAAAACCGAGTTTTGACCCTGGCTAAATCCAACATCTTGAAAGGCTATGGCTTGCAAGTTGAGCCAGATTCTTGCGTGGAATATTCGGCATTCATCGGCGACCATCGAATGCCTTATCAATTATGCCGAGTGGTGGCAACAGCGCATCCCCTACAGTCCATCAGCAAATGACTATGAAAAAGCACATTGGAGCGTCAAAGCTTGCTTTGACTTGATAATTTG
>CAIYXP010000181.1 GCA_903930145.1 uncultured Methylococcaceae bacterium | reverse complement strand
GGCAGGTTCATGGGTGAAGCCAGCAAGGATGACATGCTCCAAGCTCTCCAACTGATGGCGCAATGCGGCATTGATGTAAGGGTTGGCGTGACCGAACAAATTGACCCACCACGAACTGACGGCATCCAGATACCGCTTGCCATCGAAATCTTCCAACCAGACGCCTTGACCCCGCCGGATGGGGATGACCGGCTGCAACTCATGGTCCTTCATTTGGGTGCAGGGATGCCAAAGGACGGCTTGGTCGCGTTGGGAGAGCTTATCGTTGGTCATCTAAGGAAATCAACACTCAACCCTGAAGCTCCAATCGTCTCTCAATCCGTTCAATGCGCTGCCTTTGAGTGGCTAATCTCGTTACGGTCGTAAGCCGAAACTGCCAAATCACTGGCTAAAGTCTGCTCCACATAGCCAAGTCGAATTTCTACCCGATTGAAACCGTCGCGCACTTCATTGCGTAGACTCGTTATATCACCGCGTAGTTGTCGTAAAATTTCGAGTACAAGATTTTCTGTGTTATCGGCCATCGCAAACCCCCTCTCAGTCGATTTTCAACACAATCTTGCCCGTAACATGCCCACCTTCAATCATCGTATGGGCAAGGGCTGCTTGTTCAAGCGGCAAAACCTCGCCAACATGGATTTTTAGTTTGCCTTGGTCAATCCAGCGACCGCATTGATTCAGCATGTCCACTTGCAGATCCAGCCCGCCGGCGAGTTGGCGCAGTTGGGGGGTTAGCATCAATTCAAAACCGATGCGCAAGTTTCTAATGCGAGCCTCCTTCAAGTTGGCTTGACCAATTTCAAGCAGGGTGACAATAGAGCCGAAATAAGCGGTGCAATTAATGCTGCGGTCAAAGATATCCGGTCCGACCAAATCTAGCACCACTTCGGCCCCCTTGCCATCGGTCAGTTGATTGACGGCTTCCACGAAATCTTGGGTTCGGTAGTTGATGACATCATCCGCACCCCATGATCTCGCCAAGGCGACATGGTTGTCTGACCCGACGGTTGCAATGACTTTTGCACCATGCAACCTCGCCAATTGGATGGCGACATGGCCTACGCCACCCGCCCCGCCATGAATCAGCACGGTGTTGGATTGTTGCAGCCTTGCCCGGTCATAGAGCGCCCCCCAAGCGGTGATCAGCACCAGCGGACCGGCTGCGGCCTGCTCGAAACTGAGGGTCTTGGGCATATGGGCGACCCAACGTTCATTAAGGACATTAAACTCTGCATAGTTGCCCTGATCCCCGCCTAGGCCCCCATGGCAATACCAGACTTTGTCGCCGACTTTAAATTTGCTGACACTGCTGCCAGTCTCCACCACCACCCCCGCGCCATCACAACCCAAAACCGCCGGCAGGGCATTTTCATAAAAAACCCCGCGTTTACGCAGTTTGGTGTCAATGGGGTTTACGCCAGCAGCTATTAAGCGAACCTTGATTTGGTTCGGCTCTGTGATGGAGGGTTCTGGAATATTTGCCGCTTCCAGCAGTTCAGCGCCGCCAGTCTGAGTCATGAGTATGGCTTTCATGGATAACCTCTTATTGATGATTCATAGGCGATGAAATCCAGACACTAGGCGCAGTGATTCTGTATTTTTCTCATTAGCCTGTCAATTATGATTATTTTACCCCTACCTGTCTGGATTTTTCTATGACGGCATAGGCAGAATGGTTATGGATGGATTCAAAATTTTCCGTTTCAAGCTTGTAATAAAGTATATCCACCCGTTGATTAAGGTCGTTGGCGATGTCACGCACAATATCTTCCACAAATTTGGGATTATTGTAGGCTCTTTCGGTGACATATTTCTCATCGGCACGCTTTAACAAACCATAAATTTGGCTTGAGGCTTGACGCTCGACTAGTTCGATCAAATCCTCCACCCAAAACAGTTCCTCGGATCGAACCGTCAAAGTGACATGCGAACGCTGGTTATGTGCGCCATAATCTGATATTTTCTTGGAACAGGGGCAGAGGCTGGTGACCGGAACCACCACTTTGAGCCAAAGTTTGGCAACCCCTTCGATCCATTCCCCGGTCAGGGTGACTTCATAATCCAGCCAACTGGAGGCACTGGTCACCGGCGCTTTTTTACGCACAAAAAACGGGAAGCGGGTTTCTATAAAACCGCGCTCGGCTTCCAAGCGGGCGGTCATGTCGGCAATGACTTGGGGGAAGGTGCGTATGTCCAGTTCGCTCAGTTCCTCGTTCAGGATTTCGACGAAGCGCGACATGTGAGTCCCTTTCTGCTCATGGGACAAATTCACCGTCATATCAAAGACAGCCACGGTCGCTTGCAAAGCACCGTCCCGTTGACGGAAAAGCATAGGATGGCGAATGGACTTGATGCCAACCCGATCTATGCCGATCCGGCGGGTGTCTTCGCTGTTTTGGACATCTTCAATGGATCTATTGGCTTTATGTTCAGACATTGCAACGTGGCTTAAATTGACTAAATTAGTTGGGATACTAAGCGATTGGTTCGTAGATGACAATCGAAACCCCTTCTTTACCGGGTAACTTCAGAATTTGAAGAAACGTTCCCGATAAAACCGCAATTCGGCAATGGACTCCAAAATATCATCCAAGGCCAAGTGATTATTTGATTTTTTAAATGAATCCTTGAGTTCAGGCGCCCAGCGGGCGGCTAATTCCTTGATAGTGGATACATCTAAGTTGCGGTAATGGAAAAATGCTTCAAGCTTAGGCATGCAACGGTAGAGAAAGCGGCGATCCTGGCATATGCTATTGCCGCACATGGGCGAAGTTTTGCTTGGAACCCAGGCACGGAGAAATTCCAAGGTGATTTGCTCGGCGGCGGCTTCATCAACCGCGCTATCCCTCACTCGTTGGATGAGGCCGGAACCTCCGTGCTGTTTCTGGTTCCAATCGTCCATGCGGGATAAAATAGCTTCTGATTGATGAATTGCCAAAATCGGGCCTTCAGCCAGCACATTGAGGTTTTTGTCGGTAACCACCGTGGCAATTTCAATGACGGTGTCGTTTTGAGGGTCTAGCCCGGTCATTTCCAGGTCGAGCCAAATCATGTTTTGTGAATCAATAGCCATTTTTTATCGCCTTGTGGATTATTTTTTACCTCTTTTCGCTGGAGGATTTCAGCAAGGGTAACGATGCCCAAGCTATGCTGTCAACATTATAAATCCCCGAAAGGGGTGGTTTCCTACCAACAAGGTTTACTGATGAATGCATTTACCATAATTTTTCTAATCGCTGTCGCCATTTCCTATGCCGTGGAGTATTGGTTGGCAAGGAGGCAATGCGCTTATGTGCTTGCTCATCGGGAGGCAGTGCCAGAGGCTTTCCGCGATAGCATCACCCTCGAAGCGCATCAGAAGGCGGCGGATTACACCCTGGCCAAGGGCAAATTAGGGGAGGTTGACCGGGTCATTAGCTTGGCGGTCTTGTTGCTCTTCACGCTGGGCGGCGGCATTGACTGGATTGCAGAATTTTGGATGAGCTTCGAATGGCC
Organism: uncultured Methylococcaceae bacterium; assembly: GCA_903930145.1. GTDB lineage: Bacteria > Pseudomonadota > Gammaproteobacteria > Methylococcales > Methylococcaceae > Methylumidiphilus. Next base: position 6,779 of record CAIYXP010000181.1, on the reverse strand, counting down.
CACCACGCTCATTGGCGTGGCCATCATTCTGTCCACTTTAATGCTGATACAACTGATTGATTTACCCATCAGCATTTATAAAACGTTTGATCTTGAAGAACGTTTTGGCTTCAATCGCAATACGCCCAAGCAATTTGCGACTGACCTGCTGATGCAACTCGGGTTGACGCTTGCCATAGGTGGTCCGATATTGGCTTTAATCTTGTGGGTCATGGGTGCGGTCGGCCCGTATTGGTGGGTGTGGGCTTGGGCCATTCTGCAAAGCTTTTCGATTCTGATGAGCTGGGCTTTCCCCACGTTCATAGCCCCTTTGTTTAATAAGTTTTCACCTCTGGAAGATGCAAGCTTGCGCGAGCGTATTGAGGCTTTGCTAGGCCGTTGCGGTTTTCATAGCAAAGGCATTTTTGTCATGGACGGGTCTCGTCGCTCGGGTCATGGAAATGCCTATTTCACTGGGATTGGCAACAATAAGCGAATAGTGTTTTTCGATACATTGGTCAATTCACTCAACCATGAAGAATTGGAAGCCGTGTTGGCCCATGAATTAGGCCATTTCAAACGCAAGCATGTATTGAAAATGCTGATTGCCAGCGCGTGTATCAGCCTTGCAGGTCTAGGCTTGTTGGGATGGCTGATGGGGCAGAATTGGTTTTATGAGGGCCTGGGGGTCAGCCAGCAGTCCAATTCCACGGCCTTGTTATTATTCATGTTGGCTTTCCCCGCGTTTACTTTGTTCCTACAACCGACCATGGCTTATTTTCAGCGCAAGTTCGAGTTTGAGGCCGACGATTTTGCTGCCACCCATGCACATCCACGCGACCTGATCAGCGCATTGGTCAAGCTATACCGCGATAACGCCAGCACCTTGACGCCCGACCCGTTGTATTCGGCTTTCCATTATAGCCATCCGCCCGCTGCCATCCGCATCGCCAATTTGGAAACCAAGGCCACCTAGCCCATGAAGGGTAAAGGCCGCCGCAACTCACCGCAAAAACCCATCCATGGCATTGCCCCTCCCTCACATTTATTGGATGGTTTGGTGATTTCCCATTTGGGGCAGGGGTTGGCAGTGGAAACGCCGGACGGAAACATCATGCTATGCCAAACCCGCCGTCGTTTGGGCGATGTGGCGGTGGGTGACAGGATTAGCTGGTCTCCCAGTGAAGATGGAATGCAAGGTAGAGTGGAGGAGGTTCTGGCTCGAAGCTCGGTCCTTGTCCGCCCCGGCTATGCCGGGAAAAACAGGGTGGTCGCCGCCAATCTGGACAGGGTGTTCGTGGTCATTTCACCCTACCCACAACCTGATTGGCTATTGGTTGACCAATATCTAGCCGTGTGCGAATACCGACACATTCCCGCCGAAATCATCTTTAACAAGATCGACCTGGCCGAGAACAAGGAACAGGCCGTAGCCGAGCTAAACGATTATGTCCGTATTGGCTACCCCACCCATGCAGTCAGTGCCCGCAAAGGAATCGGCATTGCCGAATTAAAGCAAAGCTTGCATGGGCATTGTTCCATGTTTGCCGGTCAATCCGGGGTTGGAAAATCCTCTTTGACCAATGCCTTGTTGCCGGACAAAAATCTGCGCACCAACGAAATATCCCTACGTAGCGGACTAGGCCGTCATACCACGACAGCCGCAACACTTTATCATGTGCCGGAGGGGGGTGATTTGATTGACAGCCCTGGGGTTGCGGTATTTGGTTTGGCCGACATCAAAGGTCAAGATTTGGCATGGTGTTACCGCGAATTTCAAGCCTATATGGGGCATTGCCGATTTAATGATTGCCGCCACATCAACGACAAGGGCTGTGCCGTGCGCGAGGCGGTTGAGAAAGGGGAAATTTCGGTTGCCCGGCATCAGCGTTATCTAAAATTGCTAGACAAGCTTGCCCAGCCCGATACTTTATGGGAATGATGATAAAAATGACTTGCCGGTTGATGGCCCAATCATAAAACGTCAAAAAATTGGGCGGCAACTCTGCCGCCCGTATTAATCATCTGAAGCTAAACTAAGGATGTGAAAACGGAGCGTCAAAGCTTGCTTTGACGCTCCAATCCTAGTAGCTGCCTAACATCCGTTAATCAAGAAAATTCTTAAACTAACTTCCTCCCCAATAATCCTTCCAGCTTGCGCAAAGGGGAAAGATCGGGTTCTTGCATGGACTCGACAGGCAGATAGAAAGTCTGCTCCAAGCAAAATTGCCCGGATTTGACCGCATGGGGAACCAAGTCGGTATAGACAATCCAAGTCGAACCGGCAGGAAGGCTGACGAACCTCTTCGGACAGGTTTGTTGAAAATTGCTGTCCAATTTTTCTTGATCGTGCAATTGCAACATGTAATGGTCATACTCGGTGCGTTTTCCCTTCGTTATACCTAAAGTTTTCAGCAACCAAGAAGAACCGGGGATGGGCCTTTGAATTTTCGGCAGAAACTGTGGCGCAAGCAAGTCAAACGGTTCCCCTAGCGTCCATTCGCGGGGTTTGCCGTCTGGATTGATGTTACTGAAAATGCGTAAAATCCGCTCGCCTTGCACGGGACTTGCCGCAAATGCGTCCACATGCAATAAACGGTCGTCTTTGCGAACCGAACTTGAACGCCCATCGGCTTCGGCTGGCCGGTAACTGGTCCTACCGATCCGAATTCCCCTGCGATAGGCCGGAAACAGGCTTTCGACTAATTTGTGAGCATAATCTGCATACCTTGCCATCATCCGGCCTATGGCTTCTTTGTCTGCACCCGTTGCCGAGGTATGTTTGACTAGCTCGGTTTGAGGGTCATAACTAATGTTTTTTGCCTTGGGATCAGACCATTTTGGTGAAAGCAAGTATCGCTCGTCCTCAGCGATTTCAAAGCTTAAATGGGGGAGAAAGGGGACTCGCCCTGATTCAAGGGCGTGAGTGTATTCCTTTGGTTGAGTACTGTCTAAATTGGGATTCCATGAGGAAATACCTAGGGTAATGAGGAATAGCATAAGTCACCTGTTTCAGTAGTTTTGCTAGGAAGTGGTTCGAGAGCGGCAAGCTCAGGAAATAGCCAAAAAAGCCGTTGTTTCATGTACTTCAAGACCTCTAAGATTTTTAGGAATCAACTTTGAACGGCATGAGCAGAAATTCTGTAATAAATTGTTCTTTGTTTGAAGTAATCAATTCTAGCACTTGATTCATATCAATGTTCATATAGTCGTGAACAATTCGGTTTCTAAGGCCAATAGCAGAGTACCAAACAGAAAGACATTCCTCGTTTAAAACCTTGCAACGAACTAATGCAGAAAAAGCATCATACGCAGAAACTGGTACAGGTTCATTTTTCGTTTTAAGGAGTTGCTTTGCTTTGCCAATTGCGTTTTCAATCAATACTTGTAAAGCATGCAATACGCCGGATTGTTCCAATAAGCTCAATTTTCGTTGCAACAAGATTTCCCTTGCTTCAGCTAATATAGCCGCTTGTTCTGCTGCGACATGGGCAGTTTCAGCTTGATAAAGTTCAATCTGCATGGGCTTGCTCCCAATAAAAGTTTTCAATTTCTCGCCAAGTGCGTATTAGAAAGTGTGCCCACGCCAAACTATCTTGACCCGATAAAGGAATCCCATCTTCAGCGACACTGGCTCGCATAGCTAAATTTGCCCGGCGAAGGTCGATAAGATCAATTTTGTCAGGATCCACCTTGAGTGCATTTGCCAGTTTATTGCGTAGTCTTTCTGATTGGCCCAATATTTTAAACCAATCCATCGAATAATCCCACTGTATAGCGAAATCCCAGTCGCTATCTAAAGTTGCTTTACCAGAGGCACGACTGCCAATCAAAGCAATGAAAAGAATACTTGGCTCATTGACAAATAGATTGGAAAGATTGGCTATAAAATGCATTATAAAATAATAGTTGGTTAAGAAATATCACTTAGTTTAATACCCGTATTTCGGGCGATTCTTTCCATGGGAGAAGGTTCCCGACCACGTACATGAACCAATAGGTCGATTTTCTGTTCACCAAAAAGCTTGAAGAGCCGACTGCGAGATTCAATGAGTCGATCCAATGGATTCAAACCATCCGCTGTCTCAACATACAAATCAATGTCGCCCCCCTTTGCGTTGTCATCTGTGCGGGAACCGAATAGCCAAACATCTGCATCCATCCCATAGACCTGACGCATCTGTTTCACCAAGTGTGGGACAATTTCAGGGTCTAGCCTCATTCTGGTATCTCGGGTAGGTTTTGTGAAGGAATGCCAATTCGGTCAATTGAGAATTCCCGGATCCGTTTCAATACACTGCACAACTCATTTGCCTTCTTGTGGGCTTGGGTCAATGCCTCGGCTCTTAATTCAACCTGATCTGGATAATCACGCATGAAGGTATTGCGTAATTCTCTGAGAGTTTTCCAATCCTCGAATGAAACAATGATACCTCGTTTTTCCATGGCATTAAGGACATCAAGCATCGATCCTATTTTTTCCTCTTCCAAATGAAGAAGGCTGCGAAATAACTTGTTTGCCAATAAGTCCTGTAGATGTGCATACCGAACACGAAAGGCATCCAGACGTTCAAGTGACTCGTCATCCAGATTTTCCAGAGTATTAGATGCGAGAGGGAACAAGTGAGTTGTTCGCCGGATGGACACCAAAACATTGCGTGCTGCACGCACTGCCTCCCCAAAGCCCTGCACGAAAAGGGCGGCGATTTCTGTATCATACTTTCTGGATTCGGTCATTGTCTTAGCAAGCCAGTAATAAAATTCAATAACGAAATTAGCAATTAACTCTATAGTATAACAAAATTACTCGTTTTTTCACCTCAAAAAAATGAATGGAGAGGCAAGAATGTAAATCAAGCATATAGTTTTTTTTCCTTATTTGACTTAACAATATAAGCCATGTAAAAAAATATTATTGCGAAGATTGGTTCTTATATTTCTTGATTGCATACAAAAAATCACCAGTTGCCTTAAATACACTAAAAATAATTCCTATAAAACGCCCCGACCATTGAAGAAGGAAAGCGAGCAATGAATCTGGCAACAACTCAAAATATCCTTGCCGATAGCGATAAATAGTTTTAGATGTAAGCAAAGTTCGAAGACTGAAATTATCATCCACTATTGCAATTGACGAATTCTTTGAAAACTCATTTTTAATTAAACTAGTGAAAGTTTCTGTTGATGATCTATGAAGATTTTGTCTTGAAATAAAAAACTTCGATTTAGGATTTATTTCTGTAAGCTTTGATATTGCATCCATTGCATCTCCATATGATTTAATATCTATAAGGTAGCACGATGAATATGTATTCATTTGATCGCAATGTTTTGGAATATACATTGGGATATTCTGTCTCCCTAAATGAACATCCAAAAAATCATTCAGCGCTAATTTATAAGCCTGATGAAGCGACGCATCCTTGTTTATCTTCGTTGTTATTATTTTGTAATTCAGGTAGGTGAGGAATAACCATAATGCCATTATTTTCCCCTTTTTTGGAGGATGCAAAGCTAAGCAAACAGCACGGTTGCGTTTGCGATAATATTCACGCCAAGCAATGATAGGCTTCAAGCCATTGAAATTATGATAAATAATGGATGCTGGCACAGCTAACAATATCATCCCTGCTTTATTGATACGTAAACCCCACTCTACGTCATCATAAAATATAAAAAGATTTTTGAAAAGTCCATGCTGTTGTATTACAGATGATTTAATTAACAAAGAACAGGAAGCCAAATAATCAACTACAAATGGTTTAGCCTGTTCAGGAAGTCGCTTCTCGCCAGAATGACAGGTTTTTAATGCGCCTAACCAAGGAGAGTACAAAGCTCCTACTTCTTGAATCATTTCAGGCTGATCATACAGGCAAATCTGCGATCCTGCCGCCGCAACATTTGGAAGTGTATTTATTGCTGAAATCAATGAGATTAAGGATGTACCCTCGACCCTAATATCATTATCTAGCAGCCAGACGTACTCGCATTGATCTGATTGCAAAGCTATCGCGGAACCCGCGTTAAACCCTCCAGCTCCACCTAGATTTTCGTGCGTTTGCAATAGTGCGACTTGTGGAAAGTGTTTTTGGATATACTCAAAACTACCATCCGTTGAGCCATTATCGACAATGAGCATATCATCTTGTGGTCGCAGCGCAGCCAACACCGAGCTGACTCCAGCTAGTAAGCATGGCCTACCATTCCAAACAACCATCACGGCGATAACAGTGCCATTGGGTTGACGATTAATATCCATGGTGAGACTCCTAGGGTTATTCGGTGATCCTTGCTAATAGATAGGACTCATCCGTATTTAAGATAATCTATAATATCCCGAAAGCCTAATAAAAGCCGTAGGGCTTTATCAATCGGGAATGCGGATAAAGCTGCTGACCCCTCTAGCCAAACCTGCTTAGAACCGTATGCGGGATGATGCTTAGTGATTAAACACGGCAGTCTGAAAACATCCTTTAAGCTAATTGCCGAGGCAAGCACTTGTTCAAATTGGGCATTATGGTTCAATTCATGGCAGATGGCAAAGTCTGCAATCCATGCAACTTCATTAGGTTTAGGATAGCGATAAAACATCTTGAATGACTTCAATGCCTGGCCTAGCAACAAAGCAGTTTGATCGGGCGAAAAACCTTCGGCAAGCGCAATGTCAACATAGGAAAGAATGTCTTGGTGCTGTTTTGCGACTGAAAAACCGGGGGGTAGTGAAGTTTCCGCTTCGTCTTGAAATTCTGGCTGGTATCGCCCTTCCCCCTTAATAAAGCCAGTCACACTGGGATGGTCAG
>CAIYXP010000180.1 GCA_903930145.1 uncultured Methylococcaceae bacterium | reverse complement strand
GTTCGTCCGCCGCGCCATCTGGGCTGGCAAGTATTTCGTCAACTCCAAAACCGGCGGCGACCGGTTGGAATTATCCTGCCGTGACTGGGATGCCTTGCTGGATCAACTCGTGGCAGTGGCGTAAAAAGGCCAAAGTCGAGAGAACTACCTCTGATGGTTTGCTCCACCTCGTTGCGACGGTCGGTTTGACCGCATTGGCAGGCACTGCCTTGGCCGATGCTCAATCAGCGTTGATAGCTTCAAAAAGGTCCGTAAGTGGTGGTGATGGTTCCAGCGGGGGAGATGGCGGCGGTTGTGGTGGCGGTTGCGGCGGATGTGGAAGCTGATTGAAAACACAGCGATCATAAGCACTTCAGTAGGGTTAGCTTGACGGTGGGCTGCGAGGTTTCCGTATTGGAGTCTTCGAATGAAGGAGGCTGAATTAGCCTCGGTGAAAGTTCAAATTTTATCATTAACTCAATCGACCACAATCGAACCGGTCAAGGCATTAAGACTAAGGTAATTAGTGGCCTACTGTGCAATCGCTCTTCTGTATCATGTCAGCGGAAGAGGGGTATGGGCAATGCAATGAGCCAAGCAATTCAAGGCTGATCGCTACGGATTGCCCTTATGACAGTTGTATCAACAGCCATCCCCTTTCTCCTTCACTCTCCAACCTGATAAGCTAACCCCATCTTAATTTCCAAGTTGGCAACCTATCAGAGAATGGGAAGACATGAAAACAAGCAAACTTGACTTCAAAAGCCTTATCCTTTGGCTATTCGTTGTATTTATCGGTGCTTTTGCGGTGGGCACGATTGCCATCCGTCGGGGTGAAACGATCAATAGCTTCTGGTTCGTCATCGCTGCGGCGTGCGTGTACAGCTTGGGCTACCGCTTTTATAGTGCGTTCATTGCCGCAAAAGTGCTGGTGTTGGATGCGAAGCGGAAAACCCCCGCCGTGCGTTTCAACGATGGTCGGGATTTTGTGCCGACCAATAAGTGGGTGGTGTTTGGGCATCATTTTGCAGCCATCGCAGGACCTGGGCCGCTGATCGGGCCTACTTTGGCGGCACAATTCGGCTATCTACCGGGGACTTTGTGGATTTTGATTGGCGCGGTACTCGGCGGGTGTGTGCAGGATTTTGTCATTTTGTTTTGCTCGATTCGTCGAGACGCCCGTTCGCTCGGTCAGATGGCTAGGGATGAATTGGGTCCTATTGGCGGCACGGCGGCATTGTTGGGGGTCATGGCGATCATGATTATATTGATCGCCGTGCTTGGCTTAGTGGTGGTCAATGCGATGAAGCATAGTCCATGGGCGACTTCGACGGTGGCAGCGACTATCCCTATTGCCGTGGTTGTCGGTTTATATATGCGTTCCATTCGCCCCGGTCGGGTCATGGAGGCGACTGCGATAGGGGTGAGCCTTCTGTTGGTGGCGGTTTTGGGGGGCGGCGTGGTGGATCAATCGGAGGGCATACGTGGCTGGTTCGATTATGATGGCCCGCAACTGGCGCTGATGATTATCGCCTATGGATTTGCTGCGGCTGTATTGCCGGTTTGGTTGCTGCTGGCCCCACGTGATTATCTGTCCACTTTTGTCAAGCTCGGCACTATTACTGCTTTGGCCGTCGCCGTATTGTTGTTGCATCCTGACATTAAAATGCCGGCATTGACTCAATTCATCGACGGAACCGGGCCGATATTTGGCGGCAAGATGTTTCCTTTTGTATTTATCACAGTGGCTTGCGGAGCCATCTCCGGTTTTCACTCGCTGATTTCCTCTGGAACCACACCAAAACTGTTGACCAATGAAGCCGATTCCCGTTTTATTGGATATGGGGCGATGATGATGGAGTCCTTTGTCGCCATCATGGCGATGGTTGCCGCTACGGTGCTGGACCCGGGGGTTTATTTTGCCATCAACAGTCCGGCGGGGATCGTGGGTAAAGAGGCTGTGGATGCAGTGGCAAAGATCACTGCGTGGGGTTTCCCGGTGACGGTGGAACAGATGCAGGATTTGGCGAATGCCATGGGCGAACAAAGCTTGTACGCCCGGACGGGCGGTGCGCCGTCCTTGGCGGTGGGGATGGCTTCATTGTTCTCCAGAGCATTTGGTGAAGGCTTGCTGTCGCTTTGGTATCATTTTGCCATTATGTTCGAGGCTTTGTTCATATTGACCACCTTGGATGCCGGTACGCGTGTCGCCCGGTTTATGTTGCAGGATTTGATGGGCAACTTTTTTCCGTCATTAGGGCGGACAAGTTGGTATCCTGGCGTTTTGCTAAGTTCCGGGTTGGTGGTAATGGCATGGGGTTATTTCCTGTACATGGGTACGATAGACCCCTTAGGCGGCATTAATAGCCTGTGGCCCTTGTTTGGCATTGCCAACCAGATGCTGGCTACGATTGCGTTGTGCGTGGCGACAACGATTTTAGTGAAGTCAGGCAAAGCCCAATATTTCTGGGTGACCGCAGGCCCTTTGACGTTTTTGCTGACGATTACCAGTGCGGCAGCCTACGAAAAATTATTCAGCACGGAAGTGCGGGTTGGGTTCCTAACCCATGCTGCCGATCTCTCTGCCAAGTTGGTGGAAGGCAAATTGCCTGTGGCCCAAGTGGCTGCCGCCCCGCAGTTGATATTTAACGATTATTTGGATGCCGGTCTGACATTGTTATTCCTGATTGTCACTTGGGTGTTGGTGTTGGATACGGTGCGAGTCATATTCAATATTCTGACTGGTCGGCCTCACCCGCCCAATACCGAATCTCCCCATGAACCCAGTCGATTGGTGGAGGACTGGGTGAGGGATTGAACCGCATTGAGAGCGGAATGGCTACCGGCTAGGCAACTTGGACAAGCTTGGATTATTGCGACGGGGAATTGATTGCTGATGCTTGCAGAGGCAAGCTTAGAAATTTCAAGCGGCCTTCTTGTTCATAGCACAGGCGTAATTCTTTAGCGCTGTGCGCTTCATCCCGACCCGGAAAATACAATACTCCAGAGGCAAACTTGCCAGCCGGGATGCCGGGATTGCGAAGAGTTTGTCCGCCTAGGGTTGCGTTAGTGTGTTCGTCCGGTCGGGCATAAGCGTTCGCATCCGTTGAAATCTGCTGGCTTGCCATCATGTCCAGCGCAAAGCCAGTCAGCGATGCAAAATTGTCTGTTGCAGTCATGGCGGGAGAGGCTTCAGATTGAAACCCGGCTTTTTGCAATCGGCTGAATGCTTGGGAAGAAGCCAGCAGAGGCCAAGCTTGACCGTTTAGATCGACTAGGAAGGTTTGTCTGGGAATGATCTTCAGCTTGTCGCCCTTGAGATTGTTGATACTGATGCGAATGGGCAATAGCCCCGCATGACGGATATCGAAGCCAAAGGCAGTTTCGGCTGCATGGCGGTTCGTGAAGGCCAAGGCTTGGAATTGGGTGTCGGCTGATTGCACTATTTCGGCCAGGCTTTCTGGCAACAGCATCGCATCTTGGCCGCTGGGTTTGGAATTGCAGGCGACAACCAGGCTGGCGGTTGCGAGTAAGGCTAGGGCGAGCCGAAACAAATTGCGGGTTGAATGTGGCATGATTGTCCTTTTTTGACGCACTAAAAGCATTGTTCACGGAGGTTTGACTGCCTTTAAATTTTTACAAAATTTTTGCAAATCGATTCTATAAATTATAATGTCGCATCGATAAATTTCGGCCTTAGACTTTTCCATTCAAAATGATTGAAACGAACCCAGCCTTATCTCAAGCTCAAATAGAATTGCAAAGGCTTCGTGCCTTCGCGTCAAGCCAAGTCATAGGCCAGGAAGTGCTTATTGAACGAATGTTGCTCGCCTTGTTGGCGGACGGGCATATCTTGGTTGAAGGTGCGCCGGGCTTGGCAAAGACCCGCGCCATTAATGTCCTTGGTAAGGGTGTGGAAGGCAATTTTCACCGGGTGCAATTCACCCCGGATCTGTTGCCCGCCGACCTAACCGGCACTGAAATCTACCGTCCGCAGGATGGTTCCTTCCATTTCCAGCAAGGCCCATTGTTCCATAATTTGGTGTTAGCGGACGAAATCAACCGTTCGCCGGCCAAAGTCCAGTCTGCTTTGTTGGAAGCAATGGGTGAGCGACAAATCACCGTGGGTAGCAAAACCTACCCCCTGCCGTCTTTGTTTATGGTGATGGCGACGCAAAACCCAATTGAACAGGAAGGGACTTATCCTTTGCCAGAAGCCCAACTAGACCGATTTTTGCTGTATATTCGCATAGGATATCCCGAGGCTAGGCATGAGCGCGAAATTCTGCGTTTGGTTCGCCATGAATCGCGTGGGAAGGTCACTGGCGAGGCAACGACCGATTTTACCCCGATTTCACAAAAAACCTTGTTTCAAGCCAGAACCGAAGTGCTTGATCTTTATTTGGCCGATCCATTGGAAGAATACCTTCTGCAATTGGTGTTGGCAACGCGCAATCCTGGTGCTTATGGTGATGATTTGGGGCGTTGGCTACAATATGGGGCAAGCCCCCGTGCTACCATTGCATTAGACCGGTGTTCCCGAGCCAAGGCTTGGCTTGATGGCAGGGATTATGTCACACCGGAGGATATTCAGTCGATTGTTTACGACGTATTGCGCCATCGATTGATTTTATCCTATGAGGCAGAGGCAGAAGGGATTACCACAGACCACTTTATCCGCGAATTGATCCGGCGTGTGGCCGTTCCTTAGCGCTGATTTGACTAGGAAAACTGATGCAGGCATTCCAACGAGAATTTATCGATTATGCGATCCAATGCGGAGTACTGCGTTTTGGCGATTTTACCCTCAAGTCAGGTCGGCAAAGCCCTTATTTTTTCAACACCGGACTGTTTGACACCGGGGCTCGTCTCGGGCGGTTGGGTGAATTTTATGCCCAAGCTTACTTGCACCAAAACATCGTGGCGGATGTGTTGTATGGGCCAGCTTATAAAGGCATTCCATTAGTCAGCGCCATTGCCATCGCGCTGGCTCGCGCCACCGGGCAGGAAGTTCCTTTTGCGTTCAACCGAAAAGAGGCAAAAGACCACGGCGAAGGTGGTTTGCTGGTTGGCACCCCCTTGCACGGGAAAGTGTTGATTGTCGATGATGTCATCACTGCCGGGACATCTGTAGGGGAATCGGTTGAAATTATCCGCAATCAGGCAGCGGAGCCTTGCGGCGTTTTGATTGCTTTGGACAGGCAAGAAAAAGGGAAGGGGGATGTGTCCGCGGTCGAAGAAGTTGTTGCTCGTTATGCCATGCCAGTGAACTCTATCATTACTTTTGCCAACATCATCGAATTTCTTGAAGAGCGTGGTCAATCTACTCAGTTGGAGGCCATTTTGCCCTATCGTGACCGGTACGGCATTGATAATAAATTATAAGGTGGTGGGTTAGTGATTGATTGGTTGCCAGTTGACAATATAGGTCGGAAACGTCGAAGCTTCCTAGCCATTTTGCTCATGATTGCCTCGTTGGGCAGTTGGGCAGGTACGTTTCGCTGGGTGGATGACCAAGGCGTTGTTCATTACACCGACCAAGTGCCGCCGGAGGAATCCAAGCGTCCTCATGCCAAGCTGAACCCCAACGCCCAGACCATTGAACTGGTTGAAGGCCAAAAAACCCCAGAACAGTTAGAGCAAATAAAGCGCCTAAAGCAATTGCGCATTGACCAGCAAAAAGTTTTGTCGCTGCAAAAAGATAGCGACTTGTCCTTGCTTCGGACCTATCGTAGCATTGAAGAAATGCAAATGGCTTTGCAGAATAAGATCAACACGATGGATTCCACCATTAAAATTGCCGACTCGAATAAGCAGCATCAAGAGGAAAATCTCAAATCCCAAGTCAAGCGCGCCGCTGAAATGGAACTTGCGGGTCAGCCTGTCCCCAAAAACCTTCGGGACAATATTGAGTCGACACGCCGACAGATTGCCACCTATCAAGAAAAGATCCGGTTATTGGAAATTTCCAAGCAAGATATCATGAAAGCCTTTGACAAGGATTTGGAGCGCTTTAAAAGTTTGGAGAACATAAAGTCACATCCAGAATATGGGAGTTTGGAATGGCGGTCACAGAGCCCCAATGTGGATGTGGGCATTCTTAGCGTGGTGAGTTGCAAGCCTACGGTTTGCAATTTAGCTTGGTCTTTGGCAAAAGAATATGTCAAATCGAGGTCCAACAAGCTGTTGGTGACGGAAACGGATACCATTCTGCAAACCCTAAGCCCGCGGGATGAAAAAGAATTAGCGCTACTGGTCGTTCGCATTCCCGGGAAAACAAGCGATATTATTTTTCTGGATACCGCTTGTCATACCTCCAGTTTGGGTGATGAATTTTGCCTCAGTGAAACTACCAGAAATGTCCGGGCCGGATTTTCCACTTTTATCCAAAACGGATTGAAGATGGCAGGCCACTGAGCTTGAAAAAAACTTCACCGCCTTAGCAGTAAGGTGCCGATGCCTTGGTCAGTCAGCAGTTCCAATAATACGGCATGATCGACTCTCCCATCGATGATATGGACACTGTTAACCCCGGCTTTCAAGGCATCGGTGGCGCAACGGGTTTTTGGAATCATTCCGCCGGAAATGGTGCCATCCTCAATCAAATCATCGACCATGCCCAGTGACAAGCCAGTCAGCAATTCACCCTGTTTATCCATGATGCCCTGGGTATTGGTCAGCAGAATCAGCTTCTCCGCCTTCAACACTTCTGCCATTTTTCCGGCCACCAGATCGGCATTGATGTTGTAAGAGCGTCCATCCCTGCCTACCCCGATGGGTGCGATGACGGGGATGAAGTTGCCGTGGTGCAACATCTGAACGACTGCCGGGTCTATGCTTTCGACCACGCCCACATGGCCTAAATCGATGATTTCCGGGGCATCGGTATCGGCTGAAAGTTGGGTGACGACAATTTGTTTGGCCCTAATCAAATCGCCATCTTTGCCGGTCAAGCCCACGGCCGACCCGCCGTTGCGGTTGATAAGATTGACGATTTCCTTGTTGACCAAGCCCCCTAGCACCATTTCCACCACGTCCATGGTTTCGCTGTCGGTGACTCTCATGCCTTGGACAAATTCGCTAGTTTTGCCTAAGCGCTTGAGTAAATCACCTATTTGTGGCCCACCACCATGCACCACAATGGGGTTGATCCCCACCAGTTTAAGAAGCACGATGTCGCGGGCGAAGCTATTTTTTAAATGATCCTCTGTCATCGCATGGCCGCCGTATTTGATGACAATGGTTTTGCCGGTGAAGCGTTGGATGTAGGGCAGAGCTTCAATCAGTACATGGGCGATTTGGCTGGCGGATGACGATTCCAATGTATGCTGAGTTTTCAAGATTTATCCTTGTTGGAAAAGCGGGTTTAAATGGATTATTTGACCTTGGGTTGACAGCAATTTTAGCAATCGTCAGCAGGATAGGAAACCTCCCTGACAAATTTCTCATGATGGTTGCGGAGTGGAGCCTCTAATTTTGAATGGCTGTAAAGGGGAAATATTCCCGGTCCGCCCCCAGCATGTGCCGAGTGACTACATCGTAGGCCAAAAACTGAAATAAGGTGCCGACAGACAAGGTGCCCGCCTTAAACGCGTCGGCCAACTCAAGTGCCTTGGAAACCAACCGGGCATGCTCTTTGGCGTGTTCACCGAGTCGGGGATAGGCAAGTTCTGATAGGATGCCCTCTTCATCATGGAAGTGTTGCAGGACATCGCCCAACAGTTGATTGACGATGGTTGAAATTTCGTCAGTCGGTCGGCCGGAGAGAACGGCATCCAACAGTTGGTTGGAAACCTCGAATAGTCCCCGATGCTGTGCATCAATCAAATTATTGCCCGACATAAACGCATCTTTCCACATTAGTTGAACGAAATGACCTTCAAAATGTTCATTGACCGTAGGTGTTAGGTTAACTGTGGCATCCAGTTCCACCCGGTTGCGACCCTCGCGTTTGGCGGTGTACATCGCCCGGTCAGCCCGGTCCAACCAATCCTCATGAGATGAGTTGAGGTGAAATTCGGCAACCCCGATGCTGACGGTGACACTGCCAACGGTGGCGAAAGATTGCGCGGCAATATGGGTGCGAATGCGCTCGGCGATCATGCTGGCATAGGATAGCCCTGTGTTGGGCATTAATATGATGAATTCTTCCCCGCCCCATCGGGTCAATGAATCTGATTTACGGATGCAGGTAAAAATGCAATCGGCGACTTGCTTGAGAACCCGGTCCCCTTCTTGGTGACCGTAGTTGTCGTTGACTCGCTTGAAATGGTCAATGTCGAGTAACATCAGTGAAATGGGATGCCCATACCGATGGAAACGGTGGATTTCCCCTTCAATCGCTTCCTCGAAACGTCGGCGATTCCATGCATTGGTCAGGCGGTCGGTACTGGCGAGTTGCTCAAGATTTTCCACCACCTCGCGCAACTGTGCATTAACTTGCTCCGCTGCCTGTAAGGCCCGTTCGGCCTCACTGATGGATCGGTGTTGTTCGGTGACATCCATGGCTACAATGCCCAGGCCAATCATGTGACGATGTTCGTCCACAATGGGAAAACGGGTTGCAATGTAATAGACCTCTTGACCCTCCATCGAAAACTCTTCCACGCAATTGACACCTTTAAACTTACTAATCGCCGATAGTTCGGTGATCTTTATTTTTTCCACGCGCTCGTTCGATAGGAAATCTTGGTCGCGATTCCCGTTGATTAAATTCAAAGGCTGACCAGCATAGCGAGCGAATTCATCATTTGCCAACAGATAATATCCGTTGATGTCCTTGATCGCGACGGCGGCGTTGGAGTGATTGAGGAATAGCGGCAGAACTTGCAGTATGTCATTAATTTGCATTGTAGTTTATTTCGCAAGTTGGATTGTAGGTGGGGGCTGTATGGGGCAAAGTTCTGTTGTCACTAGGTATTCACAGCTAAGGCCAGTTTCAACCAATCGACATTCCGTGACTTTGACGCATCCCCTATTTTACTTTAAAGTAACGCTTCTTACTGCCCTTGGGTGCCCAGCTATCACTTTTTCGTCTGGGTTAAACGGGAAGTCGGTGCGTGGGATTGAATTCGTCCCGCAAAGCCGACGCTGCCCCCGCAACGGTAAGCAAGTCAAGGATCATCATTAAGCCACTGCGAACATGACGTGGGAAGGCGATGGTCTGGATGCCTAACCGCATCACTTGCGAGCCCGGATACCGGCCCAAGCCGCATTAATACTATGGGTATCGCGGGGGGCGATCTCAAACTATTCGACACCTAAACTAGGATGTTGGCGTAAATCTTTTTTACTTAAACTAAATAAAGATTTCGCGCTTTTCGTCTAAGGCAAATGCTGGGTGTCGTCATTCCATTTTTTGTCCTCCTCGATATATTTCGCGTTACATGGCCATGCGGGTGAGCATGGCTGTTTGAGGAGACTTGCTTTGAAATCTAATCTAACATTGTTTTTTTTGCTGCTGGCAGCGGCAACAGCCCAAGCTGAAACAGACACACTTCCACCCGTCATCGTCACCGCCACCCGGACTGCTCAAAGTGCGGACGCAAGCTTGGCCTCGGTCAGCGTCATCCATCGCGAAGACATTGAAAAGAAGCAAATACTATCGGTTCAGGATGCCTTACTCGGTATTCCCGGTGTGGGCGTGGGCAATAGCGGTGGATTGGGTAAGCCCTCCACCGTGTTTATGCGCGGAACCAATTCCGACCATGTGCTGGTGCTAGTTGACGGGGTCAGGATGGGTTCCGCAACCTTAGGCACAACGGCATTCGAGGACATCCCCATCGATCAGGTGGAGCGGATCGAAATCGTTCGTGGCCCGCGTTCAAGCTTGTATGGTTCCGAGGCCATTGGCGGGGTCATTCAAATCTTCACGCGCAAAGGCGGCAAAGGCTTAAAACCTTTCCTTAGCTTAGGAGGTGGCACTTACAACACGTTCAAAATATCCGCTGGTGTCTCCGGTGGCGACGACAAAGCTTGGTACAGTTTGAGTGGTGCCCAACTTTACACCGGCGGCATCAATTCTTGCCTGGGAAGGCCATTTAATGCAGATGGCATTGGCGGTGCAGGCTGTTATACCTACGATCCAGACCATGATGGCTATAGCAATACCTCCGGTTCAGCGCGGGCCGGTTATCGGTTCGACAATGGCTTGGAAATTGAGGGTAACCTACTTCAGGCGGCGGGCTACAACCGCTACGATGCCAGTTTCACCAACAATGCCGAGGTCACGCAGCAGGTTATTGGGGGCAAGCTGAGTTATTCCCCAATGTCATTTTGGAAAGCGACGGCGCGGGCTGGCACCAGCGCCGATTACTCCAACAATTATCTCGATCAACGGTTTATGAACCGATTTGACACCCGGAAGGTAATTGCCACTTTGCAGAACGATTTCACCTTGGCGGAAGACCATTTGCTGACGGCAGGCTTTGATTATTACAAAGACTTTATTGATAGCACCGAGGCATTCCCGGTCACTTCCCGTGATGACAAGGCCGGTTTCCTGCAATATCAGGGGGTCATCAAAAGTAACAGCTTGGATTTATCGGTGCGTCAAGACAGCAACCAGCAGTTTGGCGGCAAAACCACCGGCGGGGCGGCTTGGGGGTACGAATTTAACGAGGCACTGCGCGTGTCCGCTTCTTACGGCACAGCTTTTAAAGCCCCCACCTTCAATGATCTCTATTATCCGTTTTTTGGCAATCCCAACCTGAAGCCGGAAACTTCACAAAGCGTGGAACTGGGCGCAAAGGGCAAGCTAGTCGATGTCAATTGGGCGGTGAATGGCTATTGGACGCAAATAGACGACATGATTGTATTTGATTCCGTCAGCTTCAAACCGGCCAATATCGCCAAGGCGCAGATTTTTGGCATGGAAACCGTCATGTCCACCCAATTGTTTGGCATCGATATCAAGGCCAATGTCAGCTTAGTCGATCCGCGCAATATGGAGGACGGTTCCAACCGGCAAAATATCTTGCCACGTCGGGCGCAACAAATGGCTCAACTCGACTTGGACCGGCGTTTCGACAAATTCCGCATCGGCCTGATCGTGAACCAAGAAGGCCGCCGTTATGATGATCTGGCTAACACCACTCGCTTGCGTGGCTTCGCCACGGTAGGCTTGCGTGCCAGTTATGAAATCTACCCGGATGTGTTGATTGAAGGCCGCGCATCTAACCTATTCAACGAACATTATCAAACGGCTTACCTGTATAACCAGATGGGAACGAATCTATTCTTATCGCTCAACTATAGCCCAGGTAAAGCAAATTGAGGTTTGTTTAACTTCAATATCCGCTCGTTCCCAAGCTCCAGCTTGGGAATGTGGTTTGGAAGCTCCAGCTTCACGATAAATGACCAAGCAGGAGCTTGAAAGACATGGGTTCCCAAGCTGGGGCTTGGGAACCAGCCAAAGCTAAAGCGTTCCGGCAATCCGCAATACTCGCATCGCCCCCCGGCTTTCTTAAAAACCTTTTGGCGCAGCGAGGCCGATATGTGGGTATGGCTCACGCTTGGACAAGTTGGGTAGCGGCACGAATTTTAGCTTTGCGCACCAAGTGTTCAATATATTGATAGTGCTGCCATTGCTGCTCTTCATCATCGGTAAGGATTCCCTCTCTGTTTTTTGTTAGCAGATCGCCGATTTCATTTTGCAATTGTTTGCAAGGGCGGAGAGCAAGAATCTCTTCTGGCAGAGGAAGACTGGCGAGGAATTCCAAAACATCAGCCAAACCTTTGAAACCAGTAGCACCTTCCGCATCCATTTCCCTTAGCCCCAAAGCAATAATTTGCGGCAATCGCGCACTCTTGTTGCCAATACGAGAGGCAAGTTCATCAGAAATGTCTAGTGTCAGTCGCATTGTTTGTTACGCCTCATAAATTGACGATGGAATTCTAGTATCGACAACACTATAACTCATGGCTGAATGTTAGGCCAAGCTTCATCACAGTCCCACTGATCGCGCATTATAGCCAATGTGGAGTCTATTTCCTCACGGCTCATATTACCCCATGGACTCCAAGTCCTTTGCAGAATAACGGCTGTCCGTTCCGGGTTCATGGAGTTCTGGATAAGGGTGTTCTCCTGTCAATGCCAAGAGATACCGGAGAACCTTGGTCTGATGATTGGGCGGCAAATCGACGACTTTTGCGGATATCAAATCGGTGATGTTTATTGGAGTAATCTCTTGAGTTACTTTGGAACGAGGTTAGGCTATGGTTCTACATTCGGCGCATTACGCGGAGTACCGCTAATGCGCCTTACGGCCTTGATTAGGTTATTAGCATCCATTGTAGATTGGATATAGATTTTCTTCTGGTTCCCACGCTCCAGCGCGGGGACAGTTAGGATCATTTCTGCGATTAGCCACTTGGAGCTGGAGCCGCCGGGATAGGCATTCCCACGCTGGATCGTGGGAACGAGAAAAACCATTTATATTGGTTTCCATTGCTCGCTAAGTTGGATTTCATCATACATTGCATCCGGCGACAAGTCGGCCCCGTTGGGCCATGTGATAACCCCTAGTTCTACCGTGGCTAGTTCAAAAAAATCCTCTTCGCGCAATGCCTCGAAAAACGAGCAGTCGATGCGTTTAGAAAAAAGCCAATGGCTCAAATCCACCCAACCCGTCGTACCATCCATGAAAGTCACCTGTAACCGATAACCGGGCTCAGTTTTGATATTCAATACCCGCCAAGGTGCGCAGGGCGTTATGCCAAGGGCTTGATGGGTTTCGGTTGTTGTAAACGTTCGCATAATGCCCAATCCTCCAATAATTCTAGTGATTTATTTGTTTTTTACGCTAGATATGGGAGAAAATAAAAAAAATAAATCTGACTTACAGATTATTCACATATTTTAGAAAAATTAAACATTTTAAATCTGGTTAGTTCAATTTTGTACTCTTCAAAATCGGGGTGTTGATCACAGAAGAAATTATGGTAGCTAGCTGACCAAATATACTTGGTTAGAAATAATTCATTGCGATATTTTCTTAGTTTATCTTCCACCATATCTCTATGATTTTCAAGAAACGCTATGAATTGAAGATCGTCCTCTGCAATTGTTATTATATCAAGGTAGTTTAAAAAAAAGAATCCATCTACATCTTTGTATAAATGGCGGGTATGTGAACATCTTGTCGGCTTATCATATATAGATTCATTGTAAAGATGTTTTTCTACTTTTTGCTGAGCTGATTTTGTCAGAATTATCCTTGGATTAAGAGCCTGTTTACTCTCACCATCATAAGAATCGATCAAGCCTTCTCCAAAGATAATCAAATCATCAATATAAAAATCACCTATCGCTATAGCTCCACGAATAAAATAACCTTGGTTGACCATGCTGAGTTGAAAGCTTGCTAGCTGTCCAAATATAGTCGATAACTCATCTTCAGCATCATTGCGGATTGGGTAGCCGATAACTATATTATCTGTGAAAGTACGTATTTTATAACTATCTAGGTTCAACCGACCATTACTAGGAACTTTTATATTCCAGTCTAGTTCACCAACAGCCTTTGACAATGCATCGTGGAGATTACCTAATAATTCTTGGGAAGTATTATTCCGTTGTGCATCACGAATAAGATTTTGATATCCAAGAATGTCTACAAATGCAACAACTGATAGCTTTAGCTTTGGTATATCGTTCTTGGCGTAATATGGATT
>CAIYXP010000179.1 GCA_903930145.1 uncultured Methylococcaceae bacterium | reverse complement strand
GTGCCACCTTGAGGGAAAGGTCGTGCCACCTTGAGGGAAAGGTCGTGCCACCTGGAGGGAAAGGTCGTGCCACCTTGAGGGAAAGGTCGTGCCACCTTGAGGGAAAGGTCGTGCCACCTTGAGGGAAAGGTCATGCCACCTTGAGGGAAAGGTCGTGCCACCTTGACGGAAAGGTCATGGCATCTTTCTAGCAAGATCATCGAACCTTAATGGTGACATGCCGCGTGATTGGGTGTTTGATTTCGAATGAACTTCAAATTCTAGTTTCACGTCCGTGTTGCTGGATTCCTGCTTTACGGTAGGAACGACGGTCGATATTTCAATGCCTTGCGCTATAATGAGAATGGCTGGCACGGGGTAATAGCGGTATGGGCAGAGCCGGCCATCGGCAATGGCTTGTGGCAGTGTGTACTCGTAAACCGTACCACCAAAATAGGACAGCACTGCCGAAGTGCCGACCGGGTCGTAATGACGTTCTGGCGTGGCGGACAAGCCAAGCCGCAATGCAATCCCATCTGGCAAAGCCATTCTGATGCGCTCCGCACCGAGATTGTGGACTTCATCGGCAATCAGCAGATGATGAATAGTCCCCGCCGCGACTCGTGGCCGTAAACGGATTTGAAAGCCTTCACTTTGAAAAGTGGCATTAGTGGTGACGATGGCTTGGACGCTGGCGAGTCCACCGGCAAGGCATTGATAACCCTCTTCCAATTCCTCCTGCCAGCGATTGCGGCCTTCAAAGCAGGCTATGGCTTTGAGTCCGAATGCGGCGATCTCCCTGATCCACTGACGGCAAAGGTTGATGAATGGACAGACGACGATCAACATCAATGGACGGTTTTTCTCAGCCACTTTGCAGGCTAAAGTCAGTGCGGTCGGCGTTTTACCCGATCCCGTTGCCATGGCGAAAATGCCCTTGCCACCGGCTTTGCTCCAGGAACGGATGGCATCAATTTGGTAGGGACGCAGTTCGAAGCCCTTAGGGACCTGAAAGCCATCATGCTGGGGATTGGGTTCTTGAATGGCAAACGGGCTTAAGCCGGGTGGTGGCTGCTGCGGGTCGCGGTAACGGTCGAGCAACTCGCGGCTCACGCTGGTGAATTCAAGGACATTCAATCCTGGAGTTGAATTGGACCATAAAGCCTCGAAGTTGTTGATCTCCTCCTCTACCCGCCCTTCGCGATCATTCCACGAGCGGAATACCTTGACACTTTCAAAATTTTCCAACAATCCGCCTGCGGTTTCGTTGGATGAGCCGGAAAAACTGATGTGGTTGCCCGCGTCATCGCTGAAGATGCCGATCTTTTCATGGAAAATCCCCCGTGAGTAAGCGCCCTTGACATCCATTCTTAGAGCAAGTTTGATCTCCAACAATCCAGTGGTAGACAACCACGCCAATGCATTGAGGCGGTCTTTGATGAGCGCGTCTTCAATGTCTGCGAGGCTACGGGCGGCTATCGCCTTGAGGGCAGCGGCAGGGTTTTCATGTGCGGCAAGCAGGGTTTCGACATCGGCTGGTTCCAAATGGGGCGAAACAACCAATTGCATTTTGCCCCTGCGTGCTGCCAAACTGGCAACGCCTCGGGCCGCCAACGCCAAACCAGCGCTAGTGAAATAGCCAGCGGCCCGACGATAAAGTGTTGAAGATTCCAAACAGGGGACAAAGAAGTCTTGCACCAGATCATTGCGTCCGGTGCGGTAGGAAAGATTTAAAGACAACCCGGCTAGGTGGGTCACCGCAAAGCGACTCCACAATTAAAAATTAGCCTAGGCATCAATCCTCCTTTACATGAAAACGACATCCAGCAAGCTTTGCCGCTAAACAGAACGATAAACGTGCAGTTCTTTATACCCGGATAATATAGCGACTGAAGGCCAAAAAAGCAAAAACAATGGGGAAACGGGCTTTGAATCCTTTAAACACCCTAGGAACTCTTTTCCTCAAGCCAACGCATATCGCCGCCTCTCCCGCAACCCTAATCAAACACAGTTTTCAACCCATCAAGGAAACCTTAACGGGCCATAGATTGGTGCAACCTAGTTAAACACCAGTCTTGGGACAGAAGTTAACCAAAATGACATGCATAATAACCGGTTTCAAATCTGGAGATTCGAATGGGCGTACAAATTCAAACACCAAACCGCCTAGTGATCGACTTCCTCGACCCGGCCCAGGTTCTACAGTGGAACCCCGTCAACGACCGGGTAATGGGCGGCGTGTCAACGAGCCAAGCCACGGCTACGGCTGAAGGGATGGCCTTCAGCGGCGTAGTTTCTTTGGACAACAACGGCGGGTTCGCTTCAATACGCACCCTGCCCTGCGAATACGGGTTGGACGGCGTAGTAGCGCTCGTTTTGCGTGTGCGAGGTGACGGCAAAGCTTACAAATTCGGCATACGAACCGACGAGGCTTATGACGGTGTGCAGTATCAGATGCGGTTTGCCACGCAGGCTGGCGAGTGGCAGGACATCCGTTTGCCGCTCAATGAATTCCAGCCCACCTTCCGGGGCCGCATAGTGCAAGCACCAAGCCTAGACCCGGCTCGCATACGGGTATTCGGCTTGTTGATTTCCGACCGGCAGGCCGGATCGTTTCGGCTCGTGGTGGAATCCATCAAAGCGCAGTTCTGATAATGCCAAAACTTCCACCGTCAGAAATGGCAAAGAAGGAAGGTTTAGGGATTTTCGGGAGTTTGACCGCCCCCGCCCACTTGCTAGGAAATATTTCCCCAGTCCATAATCATAGGTATCTACACAAGTCCCTCTCCCCACCGGGGAGAGGGTGAATAAAACTATGGCCAACAATCAATATCTGATAAACAAAGCAAAATACCTACGATCAAACCAAACCGATGCAGAAGAAAGGCTTTGGTATTACTTGCGGGCGCATCGTTTCATGGGTTTAAAATTTAAACGACAAAAGCCAGTTGATCAATTTATAGTGGATTTTGTTTGTCTTGAAATTAAGCTTATCATCGAAGCTGACGGTGGGCAGCATGGTGACGATGCAGATGCAAAGCGGGATGCTTGGTTAAAAGCCCAAGGCTTTACCGTGGTGCATTTTTGGAACAACGACATACTTGGGCAGACGGATGCTGTGCTTGAGCGGATTCGCCAAACCGTCTTGACCCTCTCCCCCGCCCCCTCTCCCGCAAGCGGGAGAGGGGAGTAAAAGCCCCTCTCTCCAACGGGGCTAGTGTATGCACACAAGTCCCTCTCCCCCAAGCATAGGTATCTAAACAAGTCCCTCTCCCCACCGGGGAG
>CAIYXP010000178.1 GCA_903930145.1 uncultured Methylococcaceae bacterium | reverse complement strand
TGCCAGTCTTCGATGTGTTTTTTCCAGTGTACCGATAAAGCCATTGTTCATCCTCGCGCAAAAGCCAGAGAATGCCAATTTGTTTTTTAAAATGACATATGGAAGCGTTGACCCCTTACCATCCGTCTGCCAATGCTTCCACAAGGCTTTCCGTGGGCGAAGACATGATGTTCTGTCCGAGAGCCGGATGCGGGAAATCCGCCTGTCCGGTTCGATGAGCGGGATGTGAAAACGGAGTTATGGTAAAGCTAATGAGGCACTGCCGAACGAAAGGGGCGGTAACAGATAGGCAAAACCTAGCGCCACCGCGTCACATCTCGACTCTACCCGTTGGACTTCAGACTCCTTACCCGTCAAGCGGGCCGAATGAGAATGTCTCACTTGGGTAGGGCAGGATTCCGTTCCAGCCTGGCCTCGACTTCCCGCATGGCGGCCTTGGACAGGGAAACGCCTTTTTCATAGGTCTTGCGGCAAAGCGTGACGACGGGCTTGATGCCTTTCCACGTCATGCTCTTCGCCCACTCCAGCATGGTTTCGGCATCCACCAGCTTCGCGCCATTCCAATGCTGCTCCAGGATGCCCCAGCACCGTTCGACCGGGTTGTACTTGCTGTGGTAGGGAAGGAAGTAAAGCAGTTGGACGGTCCTGCCGGTGAGGCCGGCAAAGTCGACCATGCGCTTGAGGAACCGGGTGGGCTTGCCGCTGCTTTCCGGGCCGTTGTCGCCAGAGCAGATTGCCGGTACACTACAACGCATGGACGAACCGGTCAGACTGTGCCACGAAACCATTTACCAAGCCATCTACGTCATGCCGAAGGGTGAAGGGCGAGTTGCGCACGGAGAACATTGCCTTGCTGAGGCACGGCCACAACAAGCGCCGCCCCCGTCCCCGCGGCTGCGACCGGCGCGGGCAAATCCCCGACATGACCAGCATCGACCTGCGCCCGTCCGACATCGAAGAGCGCCAGGTGCCCGGCCACTGGGAAGGCGACCACATCAAGAGGGTTGGCAACTGCTCCCAAGTCGGGAAGCTCGTCGAACGCAAGACCCGCTACGCCGCCCTGGTCAAACTCGACGACGGCACGGCGCAAGCCACGGTTGACGGGTTCGGCACGATCCTGCAACGCTTTGATGCCGACCTGCGCCGCTCGCTCACCTATGACCAAGGCCGCGAGATGGCCCGGCATGCCCAATTGACAGAAGACACCGACATCAAAGTTTACTTTGCCCATCCGCACAGCCCTTGGGAACGCGGTCAAAACGAAAACACGAATGGCTTGCTCCGCCAGTATCTGCCAAAGGGTTCCGACCTCTCGGTCCACTCCCAGCAGGCACTTGATGACATTGCTTGGAAGCTCAACACCCGGCCCAGAAAATCACTAGGTTGGAAATGTCCGGCGGAACTCTTCCTTCCCGAGGATGCTTTTGACTTCAAATCCTACTGGGCCGATAAACTCAACTTTGTTGCACTTGGACATTGAAACCGCCAACTCAAAAAAAGGGAGAATGAAATGACAGATGTGATTAAAAATATTTTTATAAGTCATCACCACAAGGACGATGCAAGTGTTGATGGCCTCGTAAATATGGTTTCCGGAAAAGGTTATAATTTTAGAAATAGTTCTATCCGAGTAAAGCCGGAAAACCAAGTTCGCCTTGATAAAAAAATGGTTAGTGACCGCACAATAGAGCGCATTCTTAGAATGAAAATTCGGTGGGCCGGTCAAGTAATTGTTGTTATTGGCAAAGAGACTCATCAAAGACCTTGGGTCAACTGGGAGATTAAAGTTGCTTATCAACTGATGTTACGCACGGTCGTTGATAAAGGCATAAAATGCCGCTGTAGATCTGGCCTATTGGAAACGTGCCCCATGAAAAACCCTCTCTTAGATTTGTACAGCGAT
>CAIYXP010000177.1 GCA_903930145.1 uncultured Methylococcaceae bacterium | reverse complement strand
TTGGTTCTTGCCCTTGGCGTTCCCCCCGCAGCTTATTTCGATACCTTGTTTAGCAAAGACACTTCCCATTGTCGTGGGCGGCAATTGGCGGATTTCCTAGGCGATCCGGCGTACCAGATATTACCTATGACGGTTCCCGTTGGCAATAACGCCCTACCCTCGGTCGGTTTGGCCTCCACCCTGAAAGAGTCTGGCAGGGGGATTGTCTACTGCGGTTGCGGGAGTGGCGGCACCCAAGAAGGGGAATGGATGGAAGCGGTGGCGGCAGCAGTCAGGGATCATTTGCCCGTATTGTTCATGGTTCAAGAAAATCAATATGCCATTTCCACTCGGACTAAGGGAAAAACATTTTTCTCGCTACCGCAAGGGCCGAATGACCGATGGTTCGGGCTGCCCATCCACCATCTGGATGGAACCAATGTTGAGTCTGCATACCATGCCCTTGGACCGATTGTTGCCGAAATCCGGGAAAATCGAGGGCCCGCCTTGGTGGTCTTTCATGTGGTGCGTTTGTGTGATCACTCCAATGCTGACGACCAGACAGTCTACCGCAGCGAGCAAGAATTAGCGCAAAACCAAAGGCGAGATCCCATATTCCTGCTTGAACTCAATCTCAACAATAAAGGGATTACGACCGAAACACTTCAGT
Organism: uncultured Methylococcaceae bacterium; assembly: GCA_903930145.1. GTDB lineage: Bacteria > Pseudomonadota > Gammaproteobacteria > Methylococcales > Methylococcaceae > Methylumidiphilus. Next base: position 9,357 of record CAIYXP010000177.1, on the reverse strand, counting down.
CCATCAAGAATGTAGTGATTGATGAAATCAAGGCAGCCGGGGAATCCTCTCAGAACAATCCCGACCCTTCAGTGGATTTGATCGTCAAACGCCCGATATTGCCGACCCTACCCCAGATTAGTTTGCCGACTGAAATTTCCCTGACCATGGCCGATGCCATCCGGGACACCTTGCGCACTCGATTGAGAATAGACCAAAGGGTCATGCTCTACGGGGAGGATATAGAAGACCCCAAAGGGGATGTGTTCAAGGTCACTCTCGGCCTTTCCATGGAATTTCCTGGAAGGGTCATCAATGCGCCGCTTTCTGAGGCTACGATCATCGGTGTTTCAGTGGGAAGGGCGCTAGGAGGAATGAGGCCAGTTGCGTTCATCCAATTTGGTGACTTTTTTCCGCTTGCCTACAACCAACTTTACAGTGAAGTTGCCAGCATGTATTGGCGTACTGCCGGGAAATACGAAGTCCCGATCATCCTGATGATCACTTGCGGTGGGTATCGCCCCGGTCTTGGACCCTATCATGCGGCAAGCATGGAAGCGACGGCGGCGCATATTCCTGGGATTGATGTCCTGTTGCCATCCAATGCAGCCGATGCAGTCGGGCTATTAAACAGCGCCTTTGACAGTGGTCGGCCGACCATCTTTTTCTACCCAAAAAATTTGCTGCACAATAAAGAACTGGCCGCTAATGTCCAATCTGCAGTGCACCGTGTCCCGTTGGGTAAGGCGAGATTGGTACGCTCAGGACATGATCTGACTTTGGTGGCTTGGGGTAATACCGTCCCGATTTGTGAGAAAGCATCGGTTTTTTTCGAGAAAGAATCAATTTCTTTGGAAATCATAGATTTACGATCCATATCTCCTTGGGATGAGGAGGCTGTACTTGAATCGGTAGGGAAAACAGGTCGGTTGCTGGTGGTTCACGAGGATAACCATACCGTTGGTTTTGGCGCTGAGATTCTGGCCACTGTCGCTGAGAAGACTCATCACCCTATCGAATTGGCACGCTTGGCCCGTGAGGACACTTTCATTCCTTACCATTTTGCCAACCAACTCGAAGTGTTGCCATCCTTGAAGCGCGTCGTGGAAAAGGTGGCCTCCATGCTAAAAATGGAAGTTGTTTGGGAGAAGCCAGTGCAGGTCGATCAGGACATATACTGGGTGGAAGCCATCGGCGCAAGCCCTTCCGACGAGACAGTTGAGATTGTCGAATGGAATGTGAAACCTGGTGACATCGTCGTTCCCGGTGCTGTCTTGGCTGCTTTTGAGGCATCCAAGGCCATTATGGATTTGGAATGTCCGGTTTCTGGCACCGTCGAGGAAGTCTTGGTCGCAGTTGGGCAATCGGTCAAACTGGGAACATCCATCCTTTCCATCCGTTTGCAAAATCCGGCAGTATCCAAAAAGCCCGTTAGCCGTGAGGATGTGGGATTGCCATTGTTTTCCAGACACAGGCCGCCCCCCGTTTTAGACCGCCGCATCCATGTTTTGCGCGAGCGTAGGCGCAACCTGTTTGCCGGGATAGGATCGATAGCCTACGCTGCGGGGTCCAGCTTGGTGGGCAATCCCGAAGTGTTGGCCCGACTACCCGAGCATACCTCCGAGGAGTTGGAGCGATTGACCGGCATAGTCAACCGACCGCGCCTTGCCGAAGGGGAGACGGTGTTGACTCTAGCCGTTGCAGCCGCACGTGAAGCCTTATCGCAGGCCAAGCTGACCATCAAAGACATTAATCTTCTGATTTGTTCGACGGGGACGCCTTTAAGCATGTGCCCGTCTCTTGCTTGCTTGATACTGAAAGAACTGTCGATAGACGAAAAGGATGTGCAAATCCCCACTTACGACATTTCAGCGGCTTGTTCCGGGTATCTCTATGGACTCTCAAATGCCTATGATTTCCTCTATTCGAGATCAAAGGGACAAGTGTTGTTGATTACCGCTGAAAGCCTGTCGAAGAAAGTGGACCCAAATGATTATTCCACCGCCCCGTTGTTTGGTGACGCAGCAACGGCTACCGTGTTAATGGGGGGCGATCACAGCGCAAAATGGAAGGCCATGCTCTATCGGCCTTCAATCAGTGCGAAGCCGGACGAGGGCAATAGCTTGACTGTTCCGCTTGGTTTCGAACAGGAGCCTTATATTCAGATGAATGGACATCGGGTATTTCAAGAAGCGGTGCGCTGCATGATGGCAATCTTAAAAAAAGCCTGTCACGATGCCTCGTTGCCCATTGAGCAATTGGATTGTATTGTCCCCCATCAAGCCAATCAGCGCATTATTGACGCAATCCGGGAGCGCTTGGGGCTACCCGAGGAAAAGGTCTACTCCAATATCCGACATTTCGGCAATACCTCTTCTTCGAGCATACCCATCTGTCTGAAGGACATCTTGGCTAACCATAAAACAGGGGAACGCATAGGTTTGTGTGCATTTGGTGGAGGCTTTACGTTTGGGGCTGGTATCATAGAAATGACCGCAGACACCACTGAATCGACGATTGTGCAATGAATCCCTTGTAGTTGCGGCTAAGAATAAGTGGGATTTTAACTGCAAACCTGTACTTCGGCTCAACAAAGGGTGCGGTGCTTTGTTCACCGCACCCAAGGGTATTATTGATTGAATTTGCGATAGACTAAATGGGGAAAAGCTTGTTCGGCCCTAAGCCCTCTCGCCGAAACCAATTCTTCCTCAGCCGCTTGTAAAGCGCCTATGCAAGAACTTTGCAAGGCATCGTCCAATATGATGTAGGCACCATTGGCAAGGTAAGGCCATGTCCCTGTGATCGAATATTTGACGGCTTCATAAATATCGCAATCAATGTGGGCAAGACTGAATTGTTTTGCCTGTTGGATTACACCATCCAAGGTTTGGTCGAAATTGCCTTTGACGATATGAAGATGGGAATCTAGCCCCATTTTTTCCGAGTAGTTTTTAAAATCTTCATAACTGGTGTCGGCAAAATCACCCTGATTATGCAAGTCACGGACTGGATCAGTCGCAGGCATTCCTGCGAACGTGTCGAGAGCCCATACTCGGGTCGATCTGCCGAAGGTTTTGACTAAATCAGCCATGAAAACGGCAGAACCTCCCTTGTAACTGCCCAGCTCAATAATATCCCCTTGGATACTTTCAAGGCCGAACAAAATGATGATAAACAGATTTTGCAGTTTATTCTCGGGTAACATGCAACCTCGGTCCCTAGCCTTTGCCAGGGCATCTCGATAAGCCGACAAACTGGAAATGATGGAAGACATTTCGCCATATTCAAGTCCCCAACCACGGTAATAGCCGGCTTGTATATTTCTTCCAGCATCAATTTTACCCGAGCGATGGACTTGGATGAGTTGTTCCATGATTTGCTTTGATTCAGAAAATTCGGTTGTCATAAAGTTTGGAATGGCGAGAAAAGGATGGAAGGGGCGTTACTAAAGAGGCCAAGGATCGTATGGCTTAAAGAGCACATTCACGAACGCAAAGCCAGTGGGTAAAAAAGTCAGATGGCATCAATCTGGAGGTCAGGCCAGCCTATCCCGTTGGCAATTGCTTGACTGCCGCTATAGCCAAATCGCTCAAGCCTTCGCCTCCCCCATTTACATGTTCGATGATTGCTTTGCGCATTCTTGGCTCCCAGAATTTAAGTAGGTGATCGACCATGCCACCGACTGCGGAGGCGTGGTCCGGGTCACTGGCAAAAAATGCGCTGATGTCGTTAGCCATTTTGATTAGATTGTCATTGTTGTGCATACTGGAAATAGTCTCCTTATTAACTGCTAAATATTTTGGTTATTTATAAAAACAACCGCTGTGAGTTGGTGTAAACCGTGTGCCTGTCACCCCGTGCAAAGCCTACGAGGGTGAATCCGGTTTCTTCTGCCAGTCTGATCGCCAAGCCAGTTGGCGCTGAAATTGCCGCCATGAAACTGATGCCGACCGAAGCACATTTTTGCACCATTTCAAAACTGGCACGACTGGTGACAATAACAAAACCTTGGTCTAATGCTGTTCCTGATTTGATCAACGCGCCAATCAGTTTGTCCAAGGCATTGTGTCGGCCTACATCCTCACGGACACACTGAATTCCTGTATCGGGAACCACCCAAGCGGCCCCGTGTACCGCGCCAGTCTGATTGTTCAAAACCTGATGCCTTCCCAAATCTTGCAAAGCTTGCCTTAAGTCGGCAACCGGCACGGTCACCCCATGACCCACCGGGGCAGGATGGCGCACCGCTTGGGTGATCGTCGCCGCACCGCACAATCCGCAACCAGTGCGCCCGGTCAGGTTGCGTTCTTTATGGGCCAGTTGGTCGAAACGTTCCAGTGGAATTTTCATCCACAGTTCAATGCCATCATCACGGTGATAGGCATGCGCAAAACTCAATTCGCTTGTATGGGCAATAATACCTTCGGTGAGGCTAAAACCCAAAGCGAAATCTTCCAAATCCAGTGGCGTTGCCAACATCACGACATGAGGTTCGTTATTATAGAACAAAGCGACAGGCGCTTCTTCGATCACGGCATCTGCCACGCATTGTTTCTCGTCTCCCCGGCTACGCTCAACAGGATATTGATGAGTGGCCGCCCAACGGAGTTTGCCGGACATAGCAAAGCCCTCGCCTTTGGGCGAGGGCTTGTCGTAGATTAGATCACAGACAGGATTAGTCACATTGGTGGTCGGAGATTCTAGTAGGGGATTGTCATTCGCCCATGGGCGGCTGAAAACGCCCCTACATTTTGTTGCTTACGAATCAACCCGCCGAAGTGGCGTTTTCCAGCATGGACAATTGCTGCTCGGTAAAGCTTTTGAACCCGTTTTGCCATTCCGAGAAACCAGTCACTTTGGTCACTTGCACCGCCGTCACCTTGTATTCCGGGCAATTGGTTGCCCAGTCGGAATTGTCGGTGGTGATGACATTCGCGCCGGATTCCGGGAAATGGAAGGTCGTGTACACCACGCCCGGCTGCATTTTTTCCGTGACTCTGGCATGTAGCACGGTCACACCGGCCCGGCTGGCAATGGATACCTTGTCGCCATCGACAATCCCGCGCACCTCGGCATCATGCGGATGGATGTCCAGCTTGTCTTCAGGATGCCACGCCACATTCTCAGTACGTCGGGTCTGAGCGCCGACATTGTAGTGCGACAAAATGCGACCAGTGGTCAGGATCAACGGGTATTTGCTGTTGCTGCGTTCGCTGGTTGGTACGTACTCGGTCGGCATGAATTTACCTTTGCCACGCACAAACTCGTCGATATGCATGGTGGGTGTGCCATTCGGCGCTTCATCGTTGCAAGGCCATTGCACACTGCCCAGTTCGTCCAACTTTTTGAAGCTGACACCCTTAAAGGTGGGAACCAAGGACGCAATTTCGTCGAGTATTTCCTTTGCACTGGAATAGTTCATTTCATAGCCGAGCGCATTGGACAACAACTGAGTGACTTCCCAATCCTCGTAACCGGCTTTCGGCGGCATGACGCGGCGAACCGGCGAAATACGACGTTCCGCGTTGGTGAAGGTGCCGGTTTTTTCCAAGAAAGATGCACCGGGTAAGAACACATGAGCGTATTTTGCGGTTTCATTCAAGAACAAGTCTTGGACGACCACACATTCCATGGACCTTAGAGCTTCTTCGACATGCTGGGTGTTGGGGTCGGATTGGGCGATGTCTTCGCCTTCGCAATACAAGCCTTTGAACGACCCGTCAATTGCCGCTGAGAACATGTTCGGAATGCGCAAGCCCGGTTCGGCTTCCAGTTTGGCTCCCCAAACTGATTCAAACAAGGTGCGAGTTTCCAAGTCAGACACATGGCGATAGCCTGGCAGTTCATGCGGGAAGGAACCCATGTCGCAGGAGCCTTGCACATTGTTCTGACCGCGCAAAGGGTTTACGCCCACGCCTTCACGCCCAATGTTGCCCGTCGCCATCGCCAAGTTGGCAATGCCGATCACAGTAGTCGAACCTTGGCTATGTTCGGTCACGCCCAAGCCATAATAAATGGCCGCATTACCGGCCTTGGCATACAGACGAGCCGCTTCGCGTACTTTTTGCGCTGGGACGCCGGTATGAATCTCGCTTGCCTCAGGAGAATTGCGCTCTTGGGAGACCACATCGCGCCATTTGTTGAATGAATCAACCTCGCACTTGGCATTGACGAAGTCCTCTTTGACCAGTCCTTCGGTGACAATCACATGGGCGATGGCGTTGACCAAAGCAACATTGGTGCCGGGACGGAGTTTCAGATGATAATCGGCCTGCACATGAGTCGATCTGACCAGGTCAATGTCACGCGGGTCGGCGACAATCAGCTTGGCACCTTGGCGCAATCGCTTCTTCATCAAAGAACCAAACACCGGATGCCCGTCTGTCGGATTTGCACCAATCACTACGATGACATCGGAATGCATGACCGAATCAAAGGTTTGAGTCCCGGCGGATTCACCAAGAGTTTGCTTTAAGCCATAACCGGTTGGCGAATGGCAAACACGGGCGCAAGTGTCCACGTTGTTATTGCCAAATGCAGCGCGAACCAATTTTTGCACGAGGTAGGCTTCTTCGTTGGTGCAACGACTGGAAGTCAAGCCACCTACTGAATAACGCCCGTATTTTTCTTGGATGCGCTTGAACTCGGACGCGGCATAGTTAATCGCCTCGTCCCAAGACACTTTTTGCCACGGGTCGGTGATGCTCTTGCGGATCATCGGCGTGGTGATGCGGTCGGGGTGAGTGGCATAACCAAACGCAAACCGGCCCTTGACGCAAGAATGCCCGTGGTTGGCCTGACCGTCTTTGTCGGGAACCATGCGCACCACTTCTGCGCCTTTCATTTCGGCCTTGAATGAGCAGCCCACGCCGCAATAGGCGCAAGTCGTGGTGATGCTATGGTCGGGCTGGCCTTGTTCGTAGATGGATTTTTCCATCAAGGTCGCGGTCGGGCAAGCTTGCACGCAAGCACCGCAAGACACGCATTCCGAATCCATGAAGGCTTCATTTTGACCGGGGGAAATCTTCGAGTCGAAGCCTCGTCCGTCGATGGTCAACGCAAACGTGCCTTGGGTTTCCTCACAGGCACGGATGCAGCGCGAGCAGACGATGCACTTGCTAGGGTCAAACGTGAAATACGGGTTGCTAGTGTCTTTTTCGGCTTTCAAGTGGTTTTCACCCTCGTAGCCATAACGTACCTCGCGTAAACCCACCGTGCCGGCCATGTCTTGCAACTCACAATTGCCATTCGACGGGCAAGTGAGGCAATCCAACGGATGGTCGGAAATGTACAATTCCATGATGCCCTTGCGAATTTGGTTCAGCTTGGCATTCTCGGTTTGCACTTTCATGCCTTCATAAACCGGAGTGGTGCAAGAGGCAGGATAACCTTTGCCGCCCCCCACCTGACATACGCACAAACGGCAAGAGCCAAACGGGTCTATGCTGTCCGTCGCGCAGAGTTTAGGAATTTCGATGCCAATGCTGGATGCTGCGCGCATCACCGACGTGCCTTCCGGCGCGGTGACTTTAAAGCCATCGATTTCCAGCGTGACATTTTTCGCCGACGGGCTGGCGGGGGTTCCGTAATCTTTATCGCGTACTAGTGACATGAAACTCACCTCATTCTAAAATTGAACTAAATAGCGGAAAGACCCGCTCTGAACTTAGAGTGTTGGGCGTGGACTCCCCGCCGCCCATCATGATTGTAATGATATTTCCCCAAATTAATTTTTATGTCGGGACAGACCCGCAAGAGGGGTTTTTATCGACCGACAAGCCATCATTTTACCCCGTTTCCATCGTTGCGATACAGGATAATGGGGCTGTTTGGACAACATATCTTCTTATAGAGGTTGCCTGGGATCAGCTTGTCTAGGCCAAACCATTCAAATGGTTTGGCAATTATCCGGTTTTCAGGGTTTAACTTGTCTACGATCTTCCAATCGCCTGGCGCGAAATCAGATGGATTCCAATGATAAGCATTGTATTGTCCTCTTGCGGCATTAATCGGAACCGATAGGAATAGGCTACCTGGTGGCGGAATCTGCGGACGGACTTTGGTCAATGTATTGTCCAATTCAAGCAAAAAACGCGCCCTCTCTTCCGTTTGCGGGTCAGTATAGATTGGCTCCGGTGATAGTTTGGCAAGTTCAACCAGCCAACGTTCCGCATAAATTGGGTTTTTGTTTTCCAAATAAAGGCAAACGATGTTCGTTACAATGATGCCAGAAAAAAGCAGCCCTGCCATGTAGCGTTTGCCTTGCGAACACATCAAGGATAGCCATGAGGCCACCACAATAGTTGTAGCTACCAGTGCGGGTGTCAAATATCGGGGATCCAAGGATAATTTTCGAGTGAGTAAAAATATAAATAAAAGCCAAGTAATTATAAAACCAAGAAGAAAATAATCTAGCCTAGGTTTTGATATTGAACTTGGACTTCTCAGCAGGGTGTAGGACGCAAATGGCAACAGCCAAAATATTATGCCATAACCTTGGTTTAACAAAAGCAAAAATATTGGATCCAAAAATATGCCAAAATTTGAATATTTACTTCTGTCAACGGTACCATGGTAATAATCTACATAAAATCTATGCAACGGTGTCCCTGTATTTATCCAATAATAAATTGTTTCTGATCCCCAAATTAATATAAATCCTAACAATATGAGCATATATCGTGACCGATTAATGCCATATCCAGATGCAAACAGTAAAAAATAATACACTAATAAGCCGATGGCCGTAGGGCGTGTGACTAATGATATGCCCGCAGTAATGCCAGCCAATACCAGTAACATGCCATTCCCATTTTTGTAAACGGATAGGTAAAAAATCAAGAGGGAGGCGATCACCCAAAACGGCTCAACCGCGTCGACCCGTATATTCGTTGCATTGATTAAGAGCAGAGGTGATGTGGCTAAGAGCGTAGATGATAATAGTGCCGTTTTGCTGTTTGTGACTATATTTATTAAGAAATAGCTTAGCAGAACCAATGCCACAAAGTAAAAAAGGGTAGGTAAAGCGGCTGCCAATTCTGATTCACCCAATATCAGAAAACTTAATGCCATTGGCAAAGTCAGAGGTAGCCTCACTTGCCAATGATCTTTTCCTATCATAAATGGCTCGGCTATTCGTGCACGGGCATTTTCAATATACACCCAGTCATCAGATCCGATATACCCAACCCATGAATAATAAATAAATATCAAACAAATGGATAAAAGCAAAAAAATGTGAAATAAATAGTTTTGCCCTATTTTTGAAATAGTCATATAAGTTTTCTCTGTGTATTTTATTTCCAAATTTCCATGACAGATTCTCTCAGGCTTGTCGGCATTTCTACTTTGGTTATTCATCGCATTTGCAGCGGGGGC
>CAIYXP010000176.1 GCA_903930145.1 uncultured Methylococcaceae bacterium | reverse complement strand
TGCTGTTAATGTCAGCTTGATACAATCTTATCTAAGCTGTTGATCCTAGATTATAAATCGATAGCTTAAGCATCGACACTTTAGCCCCTCTCCCAAAAAGAGAGGGGTTTGTTGTTTTTTCTTTTTGGAGTTTGTTGCCCATGTGTTTAGCTGTCCCTATGCAAATAACCCAACTCAATGGATTTGACGCACGTTGTGCTGCGCGGGGTGTGGAGCGCGATGTTAGCCTGTTTCTGTTGCAGGGGGAGCCTGTCAACGTTGGGGATTATGTTTTAATCCATGTGGGTTATGCGATACAAAAGCTTTCAGCCGAGGATGCCGCATCGACATGGGAATTGTTCGACCAGATTTTGGACGAAGAGCCTCAACTCAATGCATGAACTTTCCCTTTGCCAAAATTTGATGGATCAAGTGAACGAATTAGCCCGCAAGCATGGGGCACGTTCCGTTTCCAGTGTGAAAGTCCAAATTGGGCAATTGGCAGGAGTCGAGCCGTTATTGTTGGAAAGTGCGTTTACCATAGCGCGGGCTGGCACTATCGCTGAACAGGCTGAAATGATTACCGAAGTGGTGGCGCCGATTGTGGTATGCAATGACTGCGGTAAAGAATCTGAGGTAACTCCTTCCAACTTGCTATGCTTAGCCTGTGGTGGCAATGATACGCGCTTAATTAGAGGGGATGAATTGATACTCGCTAGGGTCGAATTAGTCGTGGATGAAGACCCGCAGACTCATTAGCCTCCCCTTCAAATTCTTTCGGGTGATTGTCATTGGTTTTTCTTAAGAGGTATTCTAATTATGTGTGACACCTGCGGATGCAATATCACTGACGGCAACCGTCATCTATTAACCCCTCCTAAAGGGCGTTCCAGTCTCGGCAACTCGCCAGCTAAAATCCTAAACAATTTACTGTTGCATAACGATCAACAGGCCGATCTCAACCGGGCCAAATTTGACAGCAAAGGCGTGTTGACCATCAATTTAATGTCTTCGCCGGGTTCTGGAAAAACGGCTTTGTTGGAGGCAACCATCCGTCAATTAAACGGTTCCCTGAAAATAGCGGTCATCGAAGGTGATTTGGAAACCGAGAACGATGCCGACCGTATCAGGGCGCTGGGAGTGCAAGCCCACCAAATTACGACCGGAACGGCCTGTCATTTGGATGCCCATCTGGTGGAAAAGGCGCTGGATCATTTGGACTTGGACGAATTGGACGTGCTGTTCATCGAAAATGTCGGCAATCTGGTTTGTCCGGCCAGCTTTGACTTGGGTCATCATCGCAATGTTGCCCTTCTATCTGTCACCGAGGGGGACGACAAGCCAGCCAAATATCCGGTGATGTTTCGCGCTGCCGATCTGATGTTGATCAGCAAGACCGACATCCTGCCTTATCTGCCGGAATTTTCCCCTGATCGGGCGGAAGGCTGTCTGCGCAACTTGGCTTCAAAGGCTCCAGCCTTGCGTCTATCTTCCAAGAGTGGCGAGGGATTGGAGGCATGGATCGCTTGGTTGCATTCAGAATTGAAAAGTTACCGCAATGCCCGCCAGCAACACGAGACGGTAAAACCGAATGTACAACCGGAAGGGCGTATGTTGCACCGAGCCGAGCCTGAGATTCGCTTCGTTCCAGTCAAAAAATCCGCCTAGTTAGACAAAACACAATGACGAATCCAAACCCTTCAAGCATGGCTGAGCAACGATTGGCGCAGATTCGTGCCATGGTATTGCCCGGTGAAGTCCGCATTATGAATGTCTGTGGCGGTCATGAGCGTTCCATCTCCATGGCTGGCTTGCGGACTATTTTGCCCAAGCAAATAAGGTTGATACCGGGTCCGGGTTGCCCGGTTTGCATTTGCCCGGAAGAAGATATTTATCAAGTCATTCAGTTGGCACTTAAGGAAAAGCTCATTGTGGTCAGCTTTGGCGATATGCTGCGAGTGCCAGTCAATGTGTCAAAAAATGAAATTCGCTCGTTGGAACAAGCCAAGGCGGCAGGTGCAGATGTGCGTCCAATCGCCTCGCCTAGGGATGCGGTGCGTATCGCCATTGAAAATCCAGCAACACCCGTGGTGTTCCATGCCGTGGGCTTTGAAACGACATTGGCCCCCATTGCCGCGATGGTAGCAGAAGGCTTGCCAGAAAATCTGTTTTTATTGCTGAGTGGTCGACTGACTTGGCCTGCCGTTGCCGCTTTGCTAAATTCCGAGGAACCGGGTTTCGATGCGCTGATTGCACCCGGTCACGTGTCCACCGTCATGGGTCCGGAAGAATGGGATTTCGTCGTCAAGGATCATCATATTCCCACCGCTATCGCGGGTTTCATGCCTGACAGCTTGTTGGAAGCCACTTACTCGGTTTTGCAACAATTTATCCAAAAAAAACCGGCTTTGGAAAATTGTTATCCCTTGGCGGTCAAAACGGGCGGCAATCCAACGGCAATACAATGCTTGTCGGATTGTTTTGACGTTGTCACGGCAAACTGGCGCGGCATTGGGCCGATACCGGCTTCGGGATATGAATTAAAGCCTAAATACGATGCCCACAATGCCCGCTTGAAGTTTCCTTCGTATAATGATCTTGCTCGCAAACATGCCGGTCAAATGCCACCTGGCTGTGAATGCGCCAAAGTGGTATTGGGGAAGATTTCACCTTCGGAATGCAAGATTTATGGTTCCCCCTGCACCCCGCGCAATCCGGTCGGCCCGTGCATGGTCTCCGATGAAGGCGCTTGCAGGATTTGGTGGGCGGCGGGGGTGAGAAAGGAAACGGTGCAAAATGAGCGATATTGAAAGCTACACCAGTGTTTGGGATGCTATTGCCGATACCCCTGAGCAAGCCGCTAATTTGCGAACCCGTTCAGAACTCATGCGACAGATTAATGCAATTGTCAAAGACAGCGGATGGACTCCTACAGAAGCCGCCCAACGGTGTGGTCTGACGGGTCCAAGAATGCTGGATTTATTAGATGGACGTGTTTCGCAGTTTTCATTAGATGCTTTGATTGATATTGCCACTGCGATAGGGCGACGGGTTCATGTCGAATTAAAAGCCGCATAATTCTCGTCTTGAATAATAGCCGCCAATCCCACCACATCCTCATCAGAGGCCGCGTCCAAGGCGTAGGCTTTCGTCCGTTTGTCAGCCGCATCGCCAATCAATATAACTTGGCAGGCTGGGTGTTGAATCGCAGCGGAGTGGTGGAAATAAGAGTTGAAGGCTCACCAGAAAATCTACAAGCATTTCAAAAGGCTTTAATTGACCAAGCCCCGCCTTTAGCCCAGCCCAACCACCCACAAATTACAAACGTTCCCACCGAAGGATTAACCGGCTTCATCATCAAACATAGCGAAGCGGGGGAGGGGGCTGATGTCCACATCCCGCCGGATTATTTCGTCTGTGATGATTGTCTGGCCGAAATGCAAGACCCGGTTGAGCGACGCTTTCAATATCCCTTTATCAATTGCACTCAATGTGGGCCGCGTTACACGCTAATTGACCGCCTGCCTTATGACCGCCCCAACACCGCCATGGCTGGGTTCATGTTGTGTCCGGCCTGTCGGGCTGAATACGAAAACCCCTTGGATCGCCGTTATCATGCCCAGCCTTTGGCCTGTGCAGAATGCGGACCATCATTGACTTTTCGGCAACTAGGTCGGCCTGACATCACCGACAACCCAACCGCGTTGAATGCTTGCATTGATGCGTTAAATAACGGCTTGATTGTCGCCGTCAAAGGGGTGGGAGGGTATCATTTAATCTGTGATGCCACTGAAAATGCGGTCGTCGAGCGGCTCAGAAAAGCGAAGCACCGTCCCGCCAAACCGCTTGCGGTTCTGCTACCTTGGCGTGGGATTGATGGATTGGATAGCGTCAGGGAGCTTGCCGACCCGGAGTCTAACGAATTGGATTTGCTTAAATCGCCATTGAGACCCATCGTGTTAATGCATAAGCGGCAGGAATCCACCGTGCTTGCGGAATCCATCGCCCCGGGATTGCGTGAAGTTGGCCTAATGTTGGCTTATAGCCCCTTGCATCGTTTGCTGACGGATGCTTTTGGCAAACCCTTGGTGGCAACCTCTGGCAATATCAGTGGTGAGCCAGTGCTCACTGATGGTGAAGAAGTCGAAAAACGGTTGGGCCATGTCGCCGATGCCTTCCTTCATCATAACCGCCCTATTCGTCGGCCAGCAGACGATTCAGTTTTTCGGCGAATAGCGGTCAAACCTAGGCCGATGCGCTTAGGTCGGGGCTTGGCACCCGTGGAACGGACTCTACCGTTTGAGTTCAATCAACCGATTCTTGCCGTCGGGGCTGACCTCAAAAACACCGTTGCCTTTGGCTTCGGCAATCGTCTGGTGATTTCCCCTCATATCGGCGATCTCGGCACGGTGCGCAGTGGCGAGGTGTTTGAACGGGTCATCGCCGATTTGCAAAAACTCTACGAAATCAAACCTTCTTTGATTGTCCATGATGCCCATCCCGATTACCGTTCCAGTCGTTGGGCGAAAAAACAGGCGCTCCCCATCATCAAGGTTTTTCATCATCATGCCCATGCGTCGGCTTTGGCCGGGGAACATGGGATAACCGAAAACATGCTGGTATTCACTTGGGATGGCGTGGGGTTTGGTGAAGACCGGACGATATGGGGCGGGGAGGCATTATTGGGTTGCCCCGGTTCTTGGGTTAGGAAAGGTTCATTAAGGCATTTTCGGCTGTTGGGGGGTGACAAAGCCAATCGCGAACCTTGGCGATGCGGGTTGGCACTCTGTCTGGAAGCGGGGCTGGAATGGGAATCTTGCTCAAATGACGTGGAGCTATTGCGCCATGCTTGGAAACGCGACATAAATTGTCCTGTTTCAAGCTCGGCTGGTCGCTTGTTCGATGCGGCTTCAGCATTAATTGGCATAGGCTTAGAGTCGAGTTTTGAGGGGCAAGCCGCCATGGCCTTGGAATCGCTCAGCAATCCCTCCACCGAGTATATGGAATTGCCTCACTATCGAGATGAAACCGGCATTTGGCGAGCCGATTGGACTCCTTTGCTGCCCATGCTAATGGATGCCACTCTCAGCATAACCGAGCGGGGTTCCTTGTTTCATGCCAGCCTTGCCAGATTAATCGCCGCTCAAGCTGTGCTGATAAGTCATGAAACAGGCATTGGCAAAGTGGGATTGTCGGGTGGGGTTTTCCAAAATCGCCTACTCACTGAACAAGCCGCATTTTTATTGTCACAACAAGGCTTTGAGGTTTACCTACCCACTGACATTCCAGCGAATGATGCGGGAATCAGTTTTGGTCAACTGATTGAAGCGGCTGCCCAAGCCGCAAAGACCGCTTAAGGAGTATAATTCCTGATCGGTTCAGGGATGAATTGCCAAGTGGGCTTTTCAATTCCGTGACTTTCGGATCGCAAAGCCACACCCCCGTTTCTATCTTGATAGTGCCATGATTAGCCGCTTTCACTATGCATAATTTCACTCTGCTTGAAAACATAGCCGTAGCTTTAGGAGCGGCCTTTGTTGGGGGATTGATCTTCCAGCGCCTCCATATGCCCACCATCGTCGGCTATTTGTTGGCCGGCGTTGCCATTGGTCCCTTCACGCCGGGATATTCTGGCGATCCGCAAATTATCAGCGAATTGGCCGAATTAGGCATCATTTTTCTGATGTTTGGGGTTGGTCTGCATTTCTCTTTCGCTGATCTTTGGAAAGTCCGGGATATAGCCATCATCGGCACCTTAGGTCAGATGGTGACTATGCAAGCCTTGGGTTTTGCACTGAGTTGGTATTGGGGGTGGTCAATTTTGGCCGGGGTGATGCTTGGCTTGGCGGTTTCCATTGCCAGCACTATTGTCATGTTGCGAGGCTTCATGGATTTTGGGCTATTGAACACCTCACACGGTAGGGTTGCCGTGGGTTGGCGGGTGATGGAAGATATTGCCACAGTCTTGATATTGCTGGTGATTCCAAACCTCAGTGCCAGTAAAATTCCGACGGATTGGCGAGCGATTGGCACGGCTTTGATGGCGGCGCTGGGTTTCATGGTGTTCATGCTGTTTGCAGGCAAACGCTTCATCCCCTGGTTATTGTTGCGTGTGGCCCATACCCGCTCCCGCGAATTGTTCATCCTGGCGATATTGGCAATTTCACTAGGCATTGCGCTGGGTTCTTCCTTGTTGTTTGGAGTTTCCTTGGCTTTGGGGGCTTTTCTGGCCGGTGCTGTCGTCAGTGAATCGCCGTTGAGCCATCGTATTGCCTCTGATCTGCTTCCGTTCCGCGAAGCCTTTTCCATTCTGTTTTTTGTTTCGATTGGCATGTTGCTGGACCCCCATTATTTAATGGACAACATCAAGCCCGTATTGATCCTGACCTGCCTAGTGGTGTTTGGAAAATTTGTCGTGGCAGGGGCTTGGGTGCTGCCGTTTCCGCGTCCGGCCCGCACCGCATTGGTGGTGGCAGCGGGTTCCAGCCAAATTGGCGAATTTTCCTTCATCCTGGGGCAAACCGGTTTGAACATCGGTTTATTGGACAAAAATCAATATTCTTTGATTCTGGCCGCTGCTTTGTTGTCCATCGTGGTAAACCCACTGATGTTAAGGTCTATTGAACCATTGGAACGAGTCCTAAAAAAATTCAAGCCCTTATGGCATTGGTTAAATCGTCACGGGGAAGCTCATGCCCCGGTGGATGCGTCAGTGTCGGATCATGTCGTGGTCGTGGGTTATGGCAGGGTCGGTACGCATATCGTCGATGTGTTGGGAGAGTTGAAAATTCCGTATTTGGTCATCGATTTTCGCATAGAAAGAATAGAACGTTTGACTCACAAGGGAGTTCCCACCTTGTTGGGCGACACCGCGAATTCCGATATTCTTGAACATGCCGCCTTGCGCAGGGCCAGACTGTTAGTGGTGACACTGCCGGAAGAAGCCGCTACGGAATTGACCGTTGCAGCGGCCAGAGATATTGCTCCTCAGCTTTCGATCATCGCCCGTGCCGCCACCCGGGCCGGCGTGATAAGACTTTCCAATTTAGGTGCGAACCTAGTGATTCATCCCGAATTGGAAGGCGGATTGCAGGTAGTCCGCCACACCCTGTTGCACCTAGGGTTTCCTATTCAGGAAGTCCGCCGTTATGCCGAAACTGTCCGCAAAGACCATTATGATGTCTTGGTGAAAGCACAAGGCGAGCAAAAACTATTGCGGGAGTTACTGGATACCTCCGAGTTGCTGGACATATCGTGGCGTAAAATCCCGGAAGATAGCCCCTTGGTTGGAAAAACCCAAGCAGAATCCTTGTTGCGTGTCCATACCGGCGCGAATGTAGTGGCCATTATGCGTGAGGGCAATTTAATGTTGAATCCACCCATGGATATCGTCTATTTGGCCGGTGATCAACTGGGCTTATTAGCCAACCCAGAACAGGTGGAAGCCTTGGAAAAGATGTATTTTTCCAATTTGACCTAGTCATAGCCTGGACCCAGTTAAGTCCAAATTCACAATAAAACCAGCCAATCTATTTCCAGCAATTCGTCGCTGACGTGACTGAATTACCGGTTATTCCGCAGTTATCTAGGGTAAGACTACCGCATTCAGTGTCAGCGAAGCCATTGGCGGGGGTGGCGGTAATCACGAAGCTGTTGGCGATGGTGTTGGTGACGGTATCCCCGGCGCAGGAAAGGGTTCCGCTTCGGGCTGTGGTATTGATGGCATATTTGCGTTTTGCATAACTGCTGCCGGAATAGTTTTTCCAACCCGTCGGAGTGGTGGTGCAGCCGGTGGCATTAAAGCATAAGTAAGTGTTATTGGTGGTGAAAAAGCGCTCTTGCAGTTGGGCGATTTGGTACAAGGTGCTGCGCGCCTCGGCCCGTGCGGATTTTGTTACGGTCGAGTTGTAGTTGGGTATTGCCACCATTGCCAGTATGATCATGATCGTTATCACGATCATCAGTTCAATGAGGGTAAAGCCAGCACAGTTATACCCATTTTGGCTTGAAGCCAAGTCACGCAGGGATACGAGTCTAAGCTTATTGCATTTCATCTCATAATCTCCCGCCAGCTAACTCTACCGGATAAAGTGGGAATGGATTTTGCCGTTGCGTTGATATTGGTGCCGGTTGCCAAAATTCCCTCACCTCCAAGTTTTTGGTTAGAGACAAAATCAATGAAGTTACCCCCTGTTGGCTTCCGTCCCATGCTAGACATGCAACCCCAACCCGCAACAAAATCACTACAACCCCCGGTTGTGGTGATAGTGCTAATGGAGGGTGACCCGCCTCCGCCCCCCCCCGAGCCAGTTGGCCCTGACCCATCAGGCAGCCTCAGCCGTAAGGGGGTTTCGCTGGCCCCGTAAATCAATAGTTTGCCGGAAGGGGCGATCCAAGTTGCAGTGTTGTCGTTCACGGAACCTAAAACGGCGAAGGGGAATTTGTCGTTGCCGTCTATCGCTTTGTCATTGTTGAGGTCATAAACACCAGCGGCTCCCCGGCTGACCCTGCCCCCCGTCCGATAATCCAAATCATACATTTTGCCCACCGTGTTGCCGGTGCAAGGGTCCAAAGCCGGGGTTAGCGTGGTGAAGGTGATCACTCCGCCTTGAACTATGGGGCGGTCAGATATCATGCGCTCCCCAGATCCAGGTAGGTCAAACCGCCATCCTAGTTGCGGGCTGGCATTGGATTGTGCCACGGCAGAGGGGCAATTGTCATAATCTGCCGTCCTGCCGTCTGCCTTTAATTGAAAGGTGTTCGCCGTCGATGTGCCGTAGTTGGGTATGCAATTGGATTGAAAATAATAGACATCCGATCTCACCGCAGTCTGTGCGACTACGGTTTGCCCCTGCAGTTGGCTGCGGGTAATCGGTGTAAAACTCGCTCGTTGAACTGTCGTAAAATTGTCTTTGTCCCAAATGCCGTAGAAGGTTTGTTTATTGAATGTGCTGCCGTTATCAGGTAAGGGGTCGGTCGTGTCTATGTAAGAGCCTGTCCCAAAAAATACCAAATAACCGCCTTGCGGATGTTTGGAAACTTCCACCGACGAGGTGATTTGCTGGATGTTATTCAGGCTATCCTTTGCAGTGAACAAAGGCTTGGGTATCGAGGTTGTGCCAAAGGCAGGGGCCCAAGCCGACGGGGAATCGCTGGACACATCAATTTTCCAGATATTGCCAAACCGGTCGCCAGCATAAATCAGGTCAACGGTTCCGTTCAGATTCTTATCCACTCCGACCGGGGCGGAAAGCCCATTGGGGGGATTATTAGGCCCAGTCGTGGGTTCCCCTGTGGTTTTCAATTCGATTTTGACATAGTCCGTTCCCAATCTCCACCAAGGTTTACTGGAGCTTCCCGGTCCATCGACAAAAACTATGAATAGATAAGCCCTGCCAGTGCTGCTAACACTGCCGTCAGAGGCCGTGTTGTTGTAGCCATTGCCAAAGATAACGGCCCATTTGCCGTTGTTCATCTTTCTAATGATGGGCTCGCCGAAGGTATAACCCAAATCTGCATCATCGCGGTCGGTGAATTCCCACAACACTAGGTTGGCTCCGGTCATCGTGGCAAAATTAGCCGGGTTGGTGACATTGAGGGCAAAAATGCCCTGTCCACCGGCGTTCAAGCCTGAGCTTAACACGGTCTTCCAACCGCTTCCGTCAGCAGGGCAACTGCCAAAACAAGCTTCGCTGACTACAGGGTTGCCATCGACATAATATTTATGGGCATAATTTGCCGACATCAATAGACTTAGCGTGGGAAACAAGGCGCTAGGCATATAAGCCAGCAATTCTTGTCCGGGGGTGGTGTTCTGAGTGCCTGATGGGCTGGCATCGAATCCATGCAAGAAGCCACCGTTGGAGCCAACATACAGCATCGGTTTACGATTGGCATAAGTTTGCCGAAAAAGCCCATAGCCGGGTCCGATGAGTCCCGGCAAGGGAGCGCCGACATAGGCCGGGCTGGAATTGACGATGTCGCCAATTTTCCCTAGGCGGGCGCGCCATTGGTATCCCGTCCTACCCTCATTGCTGGTTTCTCCTCGCAAATAGTTAAGCCGCGCCACGCCCCGACTATCAGTGACTCCTACTTCGTCCTTGTTAAGCAGGGCTTGCTGACGGCTGGAGAATAAGTTTAAATTGGTGAAACTGGATTGAGGCCATACAATCCCCAGACGGGAATAGATATTGCCGGTGTCTGCCGTGCCATCCGTTTTCAGCCCGTCGTTGAAACTGAATATACGTCGGTTATTTGGAGAGTAGTTGGTTCTGGCAAACCAATCGGATGCCCTCCAAGTCGGTGTGCTGGAAACGTTTC
>CAIYXP010000175.1 GCA_903930145.1 uncultured Methylococcaceae bacterium | reverse complement strand
TTTGATCTTCCTGGCATATTGGCGACTCAAGCCGGATTTAATGCTGAAAATGCCACTGCCGAAGTTCGTCGAATGCTGGCCTTATTTTTATATGAACATCAACGCTTATCATTAGGCAAAGCCTTGGAAATGGCGGAGATAAGCTATTGGGATTTTGCCGAACTCAATCGCCAATTAGGGATACCCATTCGTTACTCCCAACAAGACTTGGATCAAGACTTGAACCGTTTGGGCCATGTCTAATATAGTCATTGCCGATTCATCTTGTTTAATTGGATTAAGCAAGATTGGATGATTGGAAAGCTAGGCAAATAGCTTTAGGTTTAGATTTGCCTGTAGTTGGCACTGTTGCGATACTGAATAAGGCTGCTGAAAAGGGGTTGCTTGTCGATTTGCCTGTAGTTTTGGAAAGTTTGAGATTGGCTGGTTTTCGGTTTTTATTGAAAAATGATCTTTAATGATTGTTGTGATTGCCGATTAACTTTCAGACCAAACATTTAGTTTAGATATACATTCGGAGCATTACGCTAAATTGCTCGCGCCCTACGGCCCTGAGGCGGAACCGACACTTTCCCTCAAGGTGACATGACCTATCCCTCAAGGTGGCATGACCTTTCCCTCAAGATGCCATGACCTTTCCCTCTAGGTGGCATGACCTTTCCGTCAAGTTGCCCTATCCTTTCCCTCAAGGTGACATTCCCTTTCCCACAAGTTGCCATGACCTTTCCCTCAAGGTGGCATGACCCTTCCCTCAAGGTGCCATGACCTTTTCGTCAAGTTGCCCTATCCTTTCCCTCAAGGTGGCATGACCCTTCCCTCAAGGTGGCATGACCCTTCCCTCAAGGTGGCATGACCCTTCCCTCAAGGTGGCATGACCTTTCCCTTAATTTTTTCTAAAAAAGTTCCCAAACTGGGTAATATTCACTTGTTTCCTACCAAAAGACTGCCGACAATGGCACAGGATAATCAAGGTTTTATCCTACTAATTTGCTATGCATTAACAATCGGAGAACCATCATGCAACCGAAACTTGTCATCGCATTTGATACACTGAACGAGGCGGATTTCCAGGCCAAAGTCGGTCACATCCTGTCCTCATTGACCAACAATCCCAACTTTCCAGAGCCTTGGCCGGAACCCGTTCCGTCTTTGGCCCGACTCAATGAAGCGTATAGTATTTATGTGGCTGCCTACCATGCCAGCCTGACCCACGACACATTGAAGACCAAACAACGCGTCGCGGCAAGGCAGACCTTGACCGACATGCTCAAGCATGTTGCCAGCTATCTTGAAGTGATCGCGCATCTCGACACCGACAAACTATTCACCACCGGCTTCGATCTAAGAAAGGACATCGTGCGCGGCATCTACGGCGGCATCTTGCCCGCCCCATCTGGATTTAAGATCACCCACGGCCAGAAAAGCGGCTCCTTAATACTGCATGTCGCACGGCTCGCCGGAGCAAAAAGCTATGATGTCGATATGGCACAGGGCGACCCTACCATCGAAGCCAATTGGCATCATGCCACTAATTCGGCAACCGGAACCCACATCCTGTTGGAAGGGCTAACCCCCGGCCAAACCTACTGGTTCCGTATCCGTGGCATAGGCAGCGGCGGCGAGGGGGTTTGGACTGATCCGCTCAGTGTGATTGTGCTTTGAGGGTGGTATGATTTTATCGGGTTTCCAAGTTTTGACTTGGAAACCCGCTGAATAAAATATAGCCATGGGGAAAACTCTATGAACCGCACTCAAGCCATCCAATTGCTGACTGATAGCAAACCGTTGTTAGCTTCGCGTTATGGCGTGATTGAGCTTGCCCTTTTTGGTTCCACGGCACGAAATGCGGCAATGGATACCAGCGATATTGACATCCTCGTAAATTTCGATGGTCCAGCGACTTCGGATCGCTATTTTGGGGTACAGTTTTATTTGGAAGACTTATTCGGCTGCCCTATCGATCTGGTGACTGGAAAAGCACTGCGCCCGGAATTAAGACCCTATATTGAAGCAGAAGCAATCCATGTCTGAGTCTATTCATCGAGAATGGAGGTTTTATCTGGATGACATGATAGATTTTTCTGAAAAAGCTTTGGCTTATTCTGAAGGACTGGATCAAGAAAGTTTTGTGGCAAGTGGGTTGAATTATGATGCAACGGTAAGAAATTTGGAATTGATTGGGGAAGCGGCAACCCATATACCCGAGTCAGTTCGTAAAGCTCATCCCCAAATACCTTGGCGGCTTATTATTGCAACCCGCAATCGTTTGGTACATGGTTATCTTGGCATCGACAACGACACGCTTTGGAGCATCATCCAGACTGATGTTCCTGAATTGCTTCCGCGTCTTAGGCAGCTAAAATCAGTCATCATTTGAAAGAAATAGCACATAACAGGCTACACAAGGCGGACCCAGCTAATGGAGGCACAAGCAACATCCCACCAACCCTACCACCAGAACCCACATCTTGCTGGAAGAGCTAACCCCCGCCCAAACCTATTGGTTCCGCATCCGTGCCATCGGCAGCGGTGGCGATGGGGTTTGGACTGATACG
>CAIYXP010000174.1 GCA_903930145.1 uncultured Methylococcaceae bacterium | reverse complement strand
TGATGGCGTTGCCGAGCAGGTTGTTGATGACTTGGCCGAGTCGCAAACCATCTCCAACTAAGAGCTCCGGTAGATCGTGGCCCATCTCTTTGGTCAGCTTCAATGCTTTCTGTTCAAGCTTGTTGGCAAACAGCTCGAACGTATCGCAAAACACATCTTCCAACCTGAATGTCGCCTTCTCGAAGGAAAGATACCCTGCCTCAATCTTGGAATAATCCAAGATGTCGTTGATGAGCCTTAACAGGGATTGGGCGGCGGACAGAACGCTGGTCAGATAATGGCGCTGATGCGGGGTCAGGTCGGTGTCCAGTAGCAAGGTGGACAGACCAATGACGGCGTTCATCGGTGTGCGGATTTCATGGCTCATATTGGCGAGGAAGGCGCTCTTGGCTTGATTGGCCGCTTCCGCTTCCCGTTTCGCGGTGCGCAAACTTTCCTCCAACTCGCGTTGCGCGGTGATGTTGCGATTGACCCCAATCATCCGCAGCGGCTTGCCCACGGGGTTATTCTCGACGACAAAAGCCAATTGCATGAAGCGGATTTGACCGTCGGGCAAGACTATGCGAAAATTGCTGCTGCTGCTGCTGCTGCTGCGCAGTGTTTCTTGAAGAACCTTTTCCACCTCTTGAATGTCGTCTGGGTGAATGCGGTTACGCCAGGAATCATAATATAGCCCGGTTTCAAGCACGTCCTCTGGCACTTCGTACCAAGCGCAAAGCCGCTCGTCCCATTCGAGTTTGTCGTTGTCGAAATCCCAACTCCAGATGCCAATATCCGCCGCCTCGGTGGCGAGCCTGAGCCGCTGCATCGCTAACTTAATCTGCTGCTCGGTTTGTTTGAGTTTGGTAATGTCGCTGTAAGCCAACAAGGTCCGGCCATCGGACAGGGGAATGCCGTGGATTTCAAAAATCTTGCCGCTAAAATCGGAGCGTATGATCTGTTGAATATGCCCAGACTTGCAATATCCGACAATCCCCGCCAGCACCTCATCAAAGGATTCCCCCGGATAATCGCCCCGCTCCCAGGCAAACCTAAGCAAATCGGCTAGGGCCAGTCCGGGCTGCGCCATCAATCCCGGCGGGAATTCTAACAAATCGACATAACCTTGATTGTGTTTGATTAGGGTGAGATTCTCGTCAAACAAGGCCAAGCCGCTGGGGATGTGGGCCATGATGGTTTGCAACAGGCGTTCCTGTTCTTCCAATTTGAATTGTGCCTGTTTGATCGGGGTGATGTCCTGCACCGTGCCGATGCCGTCGGAAAACTTGCCTTGTGGTCCAAAGCTCAGTTCGGCCAGCACCCGTATCCATTTCACTTGGCCCTGCACGACTATCCGATACTGGTTTTCATAAGAATTTCCTTGCAATGCGGCTCGCCATTCCGCTTCCACCCAAGGCTGGTCTTCGGGATGGACGCGGCTAAACCAATCCCTTAAAGTAACCTCGCCATTCATCTCAAGGCCAAAAATCCGGCGGACTTCCTCGCAGACTTGAAACCAGCCGGACGAAGTGTCCAGTTGCCAACTGCCAATATGGACCATTGCTTGAGCGCGTTGCAAGTTCTTTTGGCTTTCTCTAAGTGCTTGTTCGGCTCGCTTGCGTTCGGTGATATCGACCAAGCTGGCAATCGTAAAACGAGCATTGCCGATTTTGATGGGGCTGAGACCCACTTCTACCGGAATCAGTGTGCCATCGCTGGCTAAGGCGTGGACTTCCCGTAAAGACATGTTCCTGGCTTTTTGCGTTTTGCTAAACGCTGCCCGGTTTTGCGGATGGTGGTGGCGGTGTTCCATCGGCACGAAATCATCGACCGGACGCCCCGCTAGGGTGTCCGCAGGGCAGCGCAACAACTCGCCAGACTTGAGGTTGGCCATTTTGATAACGCCAAACTCATCAACCACCAGCATGGCAACGGGACTGCTCGACAGGATTTGCTGCGCTTGCGCCTCGCTGTCTTGCCATTCCTTAGTGCGCTCCGCCACCAATTCTTCCAAATGCAGGCGGTGGCGAGTGAGTTGCTCTTCCTGGGCTTTTTTCTCGGTGATTTCGACGACCGTGCCGATCATCCGCTTCGACTTACCGTCATTGCCGTAATAAAACTGACCGCGACCCGACACCCAATGCACACTGCCGTCTGGCCAAATAACCCGGAACTCATAATAGTGATAAAGATGTTCCGCCCGGCAATGGACAATGTCGGCCTCAAGCCCCGGCAAGTCGTCGGGATGCACCCGGCGGGTAAAACATTCGTAGGTTCCGCCAAATTCACCGGGGCCATACCCCCAAAGTGCCTCATGCCACCGCGACCAACTGAGTTTGTCGTGGGTGATGTTCCAATCGTAAATGCCGAATTTAGATGCAGCCAAAGCCAAATTCAGGCGTTCTTCGCGCTCGCGCAAGGCTTCAACCATGGCGAATCGCTCAACGGCATTTTCGATGACATGAGACAGGCTTTCTGAATTCATCCAAGATTTTCCAATGAAATCTTGGGCACCCAGCTTGATGAGTCCCTTGCCATCCACCTCGTTAGCCCACCCGGTCACGATCACGATTGGGCAAGGGGGGATACCGTCAATGCAAACTGCTGACAGCCAATCCGGTGCTTTATAATCAGGCAGATAGTAATCAAGCAGGACGCAATCGGGCGGGCCTTTGTTACTGTCCATGCAGAGATTAAGGGCTTTTGCGCCCATGTCGGCTTCAATGATTTGGTATTCCTCAGGTGTTAACAGCAAATACCGCCGCATGGCCTCGCGGTCTTCCGGGCTATCGTCGACAATTAGCACTCGCAACATGACAGAAGTTCAGTAGATGTGAAATTACACGGGAGCGTCAGAGCTTGCTTTGACAATTGGAAAGACGAAGTTTGCTTCGCCTGTCAAAGCAAGCTTTGACGCTCCAAAACGGGTCCGCTGCGAAACATCTGCTCGTTAAAGTCTAATGAAAAGCATGGGATTGGACGACTATTCTAGCAATCCATCAAATCAATCGCATCTATAAATTTATAGAGTCATTGGTATTGTCGCGGATCGCTGAATGCCTCCTGCACCATCTCGAACCATTTGCACCATTATTGATTTAATCCATTTGAACCCACCCCATTGCCTTTCGATTGTCTCGACGTAAACATTAACCAATACAAAGTGCAGCTTGCATAAATTTTTTTGGCTTGTTTGTTGCTAAGGTGTAAACTTATGGGTTTTATTCTTCAGGAAAACAGTTTATGGGAAAAATTCATTTTATCGGCGGCGAAAAAGGCGGGGTTGGCAAGTCACTGGTCAGCAGAGTCCTCGCACAATATTTTATCGATCATGAACAGCCATTCGTCGGTTTCGATACGGACAAATCGCATGGTTCGCTGCTACGGTTTTATGCGGGCTTCGCCTCCCCAATCGTAGTGGATCGCTATGAAAGCCTGGACCGAGTGATGGAAGCCGCAACGGAAATGCCTGAGCGCAGGGTTTTGGTCGATCTCGCTGCTCAAACCCACCAGTCCTTGGCGCAGTGGATGGCTGATTCGGCCTTGTTTGACTTATCCGAGGAGTTGGGCGTTGAACTCACCTATTGGCATGTCATGGATTCAGGCCAAGATTCCGTAGATTTATTGCGTAAATTGTTGGAACAATTCGGCGGCAAGCTCAACTTGGTCGTCGTGCTGAACGAGGTTCGCAGCGATAATTTCAATCTGCTGGAAAAATCAGGCGAAAAGGCCAAGGCAGAGGCATTGGGTGCCCGGTTCATCTCCATTGGGCGATTGCAGGAGTCCGCCATGCAAAAAATTGACGGTCAAGGCACTAGTTTTTGGGCTGCTTTGAACCCCGTTGAAAAAAATGCCAATAGCCTTGGATTATTGGAGCGCCAACGGGTAAAAGTCTGGCTGAAAAAGGCTTATGCTGAAATTCAGAAGCTTGCGGCTTGATGCTGGATCATTGAAGTCGAGGTGTTGATATGCAACCCGTCATTCCTGCCGGGAAGCAGCACAAATCGGCAGGACAGACGATTTGTCCGGCAGTCCATGCCGGAATGACGGCTTCCACAGGAAATGAGAATTGCTGTGGAATACTGGATGCAAACTGCCATAGGTGTTTTTTGTGTAAGATTGTGCATTGACAAGTGGATTAGGGAACCTCGAAAAACCAGTTACGTTCATGGTTCGACAAGCTCACCACGAACGTAACCTATTGATTAAAATATTACCGTTCGCACTGAGCTTGTCGAAGTGCGGGGTTTTTAGAGGTTCCCATTAGGTTCGAAAATATTTTGGAGCAGCTAAGCAAATGGCTATACATGTTGGCATAGACCACATAACAACCTACCGGTTTGATCGTGACGTGGCCGTGTCGCCTCACCTGATTCGCCTCCGGCCGGCCCCGCATACCCGCACGCCGATCCATGATTATCAGTTAGCAATCAGTCCGGCGGATCACAAGCTTTATTGGCAACAAGACCCCTTTGGCAACTGGGTGGGCCGTGCTGTGTTTCCAAAACCAGTCAAGGAATTGAAAGTCGGGGTTCATTTGGTGGCCGAAATGACGGTCATCAACCCCTTTGATTTCTTTGTCGAAAAATACGCCGAAAATTATCCGTTTCAATATGACGCCTTGTTACGACAAGAGCTTGAACCCTATTTTGAAATCACCGAAAATGGCCCTCTGCTGAAAGCATGGCTCTCCAAAGTTTGGCATGAGAAATGCCGCATTGTCGATTTTCTAGTCCAACAAAATAGCCGTCTGAACCGGGACATCAATTACACCATAAGGCTGGACCCCGGCATCCAAACCTGTGAAGAAACCCTGCGCAAGTCGCTAGGCTCATGTCGGGATACGGGTTGGCTGTTGGTGCAGATTTTAAGGTCTTTGGGCTTGGCTGCCCGTTTTGTGTCCGGTTATCTGGTGCAATTGACTGCCGACCAAAAGGCGCTGGACGGTCCCTCCGGGCCGGAAGAAGACTTCACCGACTTGCATGCTTGGGCGGAAGTTTACATTCCGGGTGCGGGTTGGGTCGGGCTTGACCCCACTTCCGGGCTGTTCGCCGGCGAAGGGCATATTCCACTTTCATGCACTCCAGACCCGGTCAGTGCCGCCCCCATCACGGGCTTCACCGATAAATGTGAGGTTGAGTTCGACTATAGCAACACGGTCAGGCGAGTGCTGGAAGACCCTCGTGTCACCAAACCGTACACCGAAGAGCAATGGCAAGACATTCAACGACTTGGGCGTTCGGTGGATGAAGAAATGAAGGTGCTGGACATTCGCCTGACGATGGGCGGCGAGCCTACTTTTGTTTCCGTCGATGATATGGAAAGCCCTCAATGGAACACAGACGCATTAGGCGAGCATAAGCGTGAACGGGCCGGTGAACTGATCAAACGGCTGAAATCGACTTTCGCGCCGGGCGGCTTCCTGCATTATGGTCAAGGCAAATGGTATCCGGGCGAACCGCTGCCTCGCTGGGCCTTGGGTTGTTATTGGCGTAGCGACGGAGTTCCACTTTGGAACAATGACGCTTTGGTTGCCGACGAGCATGAGGATTATGGGGTTAATCACGAGCAGGCCCGCATCTTCGGTGAGATTCTGGCTTCCCGGCTCGGCATAGCCCCGAAGTTTTTGGTCGCTGGCTACGAGGATTGGATTTACTATTTATGGAAAGAAGCCAGCCAGCCGGCGAATGTCGATCCGGTCAAGCTTGCCGATTCGGCTGTGGCAAGCGAAGGGCTAGGCTCGGCGCTTAGGCGTGGCCTAGACAATCCCACAGGCTATGCCTTGCCATTGCAATGGAACTGGTTCCAAGGCGGGTGGCAATCGGGCGGATGGGAATTCAAACGCGAGCACATGTACCTGATGCCCGGTGCTTCGCCTATGGGTTTACGCTTGCCCATCTCCCAATTGCCTTGGGCTAGGGAAGTCGAGCAGGAAATCATCGAGCATTTGGCCAAGCCACCCATGATGCTTAGGCCGGTAGCCACCACGGCGGATTTAGAGCCGGTAATATGGTCGTCACTACTTGCCGCTGACGACAAAGCAGAAACCATTCGCAGACGCTACCGTTACTGGGAAGGGGTTCCCCACACCGCATTGTGCTTGGAACCCCGGAATGGAAAGCTGTATGTCTTCATGCCCCCCATCAACGAGCTATGGCGCTATAGTTTATTGCTACAGGCCATTGAAGAAACGGCTGAAGAATTGAAACTCCCGGTTTTGATTGAAGGATACGAGCCGCCAAGCGCACCTGAACTTAAAGTGCTCAAAGTCACCCCGGACCCCGGTGTCATTGAGGTCAACATCCACCCTGCATCCAACTGGGACGACCTCGAAGCCAACACCGTCGCGCTTTATGAAGATGCGCGCTTGACTCGCTTGGCTACGGAAAAATTCATGCTGGACGGTCGTCATACGGGGACCGGGGGTGGCAACCATGTGACCCTAGGCAGTTCGACACCACAGGAAAGCCCCTTTTTACGGCGGCCCGACTTGTTGCGCTCGCTAATCACTTATTGGCAGCACCATCCTTCTTTGTCCTATTTGTTTTCGGGAATGTTTGTCGGACCCACTTCGCAAGCTCCCCGAATTGACGAACAGGGCAGCAGGGTGTTGGATGAACTGGAAGTAAGCCTAGGTGAAATCGATCAGGCACAAATGCCTTGGGTGGTGGATCGCGCCTTGCGAAATTTCTTGGTCGATTTGACTGGCAATACCCATCGTGCCGAGTTTTCCATTGATAAGCTCTATTCGTTTGACTCCGCCTCTGGCCGGCAAGGCTTGCTAGAGTTTCGCGGATTTGAAATGCCGCCCCATGCCAGAATGAGTTTGGCTCAAATGTTGTTGTTGCGCGCCCTAGTCGCCCGTTTCTGGAAGCAACCTTACCGTCAACCCCTTGCGCATTGGGAAACGGCCAAGCATGATCGCTTTATGTTGCCGCATTACATTTGGACGGATTTCGCCGGCGTCATTGAAGAACTGAATGATGCGGGTTATCCGATCAGTCTGGATTGGTACGAACCTTTTCATGAGTTTCGTTTCCCAGTGTTTGGACGAGTCAACTATGAGGGGGTGGCAATGGAACTGCGTATGGCCTTGGAACCTTGGCTGGTCTTGGGAGAAGAAACGGTCGCCCATCGCCAAGCACGGGTAGTGGATTCCGCATTGGAAAGGCTGCAAGTCACCGTTCGTGGGTTTGATGAGGAACGTTATTTACTGACCTGCAACAATCGCCGGATTCCACTTCAGCCAATTGGAGCCAAAGGCGATTATGTCGCGGGTGTTCGCTATAAAGCCTGGAAAGCGGTGTATGGATTGCATCCCACCGTTGAAGTCCACGCCCCTTTGGTGTTTGATTTGTTCGACCGACGCTTAGGCAAATCTGTCGGCGGATGCGTCTACCATGTTGCCCATCCCGGTGGGCTTGCCTATGAAACTTTCCCAATCAATGCCTATGAAGCCGAAACTAGGCGGGTTTCGCGTTTTTGGGATTGGGGCCACACTGCCGGTGAGGCGGGTTTGCCGGCGTGGGCTGAGTCACTCCAAGCTTATTATCCCACACCGGATTGGAACTCATTGCGGGAACCCCCGCCAGAGAGGGACAACCCGGCCTATCCTTACACGCTTGACTTACGCTGGCTGCCACTGCCATGAGCACACGCATCGCATTAACCCACCAAATCGACCTACGTTTCAACCAAACGGTACAGGTATCCACTCATTGGCTGCGCTTGCGTCCTGCACCGCATTGTATGGCAACGATTGATGCCTACTCGCTTAAAGTCGAAGCGGAGCCGAATTTCCTCAATTGGGTACGCGACCCTTACGAGAACTATCTGGCCCGTTTGGATTTTCCCGAACCTATTTCCAGCATCGGCTTGACGGTCGAAGTCATCGCGGACTTGGTGGCTGCCAATCCATTCAACTTTCTGGTCGAACCCTACGCATTCAAGTTTCCGTTCGAATACCCCGCTCACCTGACTAAAGAATTGGCGCCTTATCTACAGGTTGGCAAGACAGGCACAAGGCTGGCCGCATGGCTGGCTGGCATAACACTGAAACCGGGGTATGTTGTCGAGCGCTTAGGTGAACTCAATCTCAAAGTTTACGAGAAGTTCCCCGAACGGCATGAGTCCGGCGCAGGCAAAGTGGACATGGAGTCAATGCTCCAAACCGGTCGAGCTTCAGCGGCTGAATTGGCTTGGCTGTTGACCTTAAGTTTGCGTAGCCTAGGCTTGGCTGCCCGCTTCACATCGGGTTATCTGGTCATGCTGGCACCCTCTGAGGGGGGTTTGGATTTTGCCAAATTACATGCGTGGACTGAAGTCTATTTGCCCGGTGCCGGCTGGGTGGGGTTGGACCCCGGTGTCGGCATTTTCACTGCCGAAGGGCATATCCCGTTGGCCTCGGCTCCTGAACCGTTGCGGACACTGCCTTTGGTTGGTTATTACCAAGCCTGTCAAGACATTCAAACCGAAGCGATTAGCTTACGCCGCTTGATCCCGCAAACCCCTTCATGGCCTTACGAAGAAGGGAAATGGGTCGACATCAAAGCTGTCGGTGCAAAAATCGACGATGACCTAAAGTCTCAATCCATCCAATTAACATCAGGATTGGATCTCGCCTTTGTATCCTCTTATTTTCCAAATGATTCGGAATGGACTACCCACACATTAGGGCCGAACAAGCGTCAAGTGGCCGTAGAATTACTGGATCGCTTGCGCAATCGAATCGCCCCAGGCGGGGTGTTGCATGTGGGGCAATCCGATTGGTATGGGGGGGAAGACCAGCCACGTTGGCGTTTGGGATGTTTTTTCCGCGCCGATGGTTTGCCGGTCTGGCGCAACCAAGACTTGCTAGGCATACGGCAGGCATCTTTCGCCATCAGTTCATCGGATGCCAAGCGCTTTGCCGAATTGCTAAGCAACGAGTTAGGCATTGCCGAGGATTCGGTGCAGTGTGCGCATGAAGACGGTTTGTATCAATTGTGGACCAACCGGGACATTTTTGAATACACGCCAGAAGCTGAAGATTTATGCGACCCCTTGCGCAGAAAAGCGCTAGCCGAGCTTCTTTCCGTCAATCAAGGAGAGCCTGTCGGTTTCGTGCTGCCATTGCGCTGGGATGGTGCAAAATCCTGTTGGTCCAGTGAAAAATGGACATTTCGCCGGAATGGCTTATATCTGACCCCCGGCGATTTTTCCATGGGCTATCGCTTGCCCTTGGAAAGTTTGGCTGTCGGGGAGCTGGGTGCGCTCGGCCCAGACCCCGACCGTTGCCAATTCGAGGAGAGGCAGCCATTGGCGATGCCAAGTGCCGATTTGGGTTCTCGATTGTCATCTGTGTCAGGGGCAAAGGAATTAATACCCGAGACGACAGATGCCGAGAAAGCGGTCTCAGCCCGCCCTCCGCGAACCGCCTGCTGCATTCAGGTGCGACAAGGCCAATTGTATGTGTTCCTGCCGCCTTTAACCCATTTGGAACATTATTTGGACTTGATCGCCGCGATAGAGTCCACCGCGACCAAGATGGGCATTCCGGTCATGCTTGAAGGTTATGAGCCGCCAGAAGATTATCGTTTGCGCCGCTTGCTGGTCGAACCAGAGCCTGGGACTCTGAAAGTATCCTTACCCGAAATCCACGGATTTACCCAACAACAGCAAGTGCTATTGGCAACCTATCGGGAAGCCGAAAATTCTGGCCTCAGGGCTGATCGCGTATTTGTGGATGGGAAACGTGAAACCCCAGGGGGTCGAGCCGAAATGCGTCTGGCTGGCACAACGCCTGCTGAAAGTCCATTTTTGTGCCGGCCTGACCTGCTCCGCTCGCTGATTGTTTACTGGCAACGCCATCCTAGCCTTTCTTATTTCTTTGCAGGGCGTTCGATTGGGCCGGGTGGGGCGGCACCGCGTCCCGATGAAGGACGCGACGATGCCTTATACGAACTGTCTACAGCCCTACATCGCTTCCCGGAGGGGGAAAATGCGATGCCATGGGTCTCCGACCGCTTGCTGCGTCATTTGCTGGCCGATTCTGCTGGCGATATGAAACGGGCAGAGATTCGTGTCGACCAACTCTACCCCCCGGAACGGTCTAGTCTGCGCTTGGGGCGAATTTTGATTCGGTCGTTTGAAACGCCCCCCGACGCCCGCATGGCGGGCTTGCAATCACTGCTGGTAACCGGCATTCTGGCCCATCTGGCGCAGACACCAACATCCGCCGAACTTGTCGATTGGCATTCCGCTTTGCATGACCGTTTCATGTTGCCTCGTTTGCTGTGGGAAGACCTGAACGCAGTGCTTAATGATCTCAATCAGGCGGGTTACCCCTTTCAGCTTGACTGGTTCAAGCCTTTCCTAGACCTACGGTTTCCTGTGCTGGGACAGGTCCAAGCGGGGGACATCAGGCTGGAATTGCGGCAAGCCCATGAACCTTGGCCTGTGTTGGCCGAAGAAACCACGGCCATAGGCATGGCTCGATTTGTCGATTCTGCGAATGCTAGGATTGAGGTAAGATGCACCGGTTTGATACCTTCAAGATATGCTTTGGTTTGCAATGGACACCGGGTGCCTTTGCATGAGACCGGGATTGTAGGGGAATCCGTGGCCGGGGTGCGCTTTAAGGCATTCAACCCACCCGCCACTTTGCACCCCACCAAGCCGCCGATCTATTCTCTGGTAATCGATTTGGTTGACCTTTGGACGGGTAAGGTCGTGACGGGCAGTACCTATTTCCCACCACGCCCACCGATGACCGGGCTATCAAACTTCATGCCAATTCCAGCCCAACCGGTTGAAGGCAAAGCATCTGACAGGCAGCCAGTTTTGCCAATCATTATGCAAACATCCGGTGGTGGAGGAATTTTCGTGCCAAAGGGCAGCGGTTTGAAATATCTTAAACCCGCCCCGGAAACTCTAGATCAGCGTTTTCCCTTTTTGTTGGATTTGGCGAGAATGGATTAAGCTGCGTCAATCAACCCGCAATTGTGCAACCACCTTTGCCGCCAAACCTGTTTTGGCGGCGATGGGTTCCACATCCAAACCGTCCAGTCATTCAGAAACAGCACCAATATTCCGCGACAGCCATTTCAACAATATGGCATACAAGTCCTCAGGATCGACAGGTTTGCTGATAAAGTCGTTCATTCCAGCGTCGAGACAGCGCTGCCGGTCTTCTGTGAATGCATTCGCCGTCATCGCAAGAATGGGCAAATTGTCCCCTTGGGCTAATTTCCTTATCTGACGAGTGGCTTCCAATCCGTCCATGACGGGCATTTGCATATCCATCAAGACCAGTGCAAAGTGTTTCTGCAAAACAAGGTTAATGGCTTCCTCGCCATTTTCAGCGCTATCCACAGCCAGTCCAACATCTTCCAGTAACATTCGGGTAATTTCAAGGTTGATCTCATTATCCTCAACAACTAGGATAGGTTGACCGCGATACCTCTGCGCCAAGACAAGCTCGGCCTGTTCTTCTGTTGCTTTGGCATCAGGCGCTGAAACCTTCCTGCCTTTTTTCAGTCGAGCGGTGAACCAGAATCGGCTACCCATCCCCGGTGAACTTTCCACACCGACTTCGCCCCCCATCATCTCGGCTATGCGCTTGGTGATAGCCAACCCCAGTCCGGTGCCTCCGTACTTTCTTGTTGTCGATGTGTTGGCTTGCTCGAAGGCGTTGAACACTCTGGATTGTTGCTCGATATCCATGCCTATGCCAGTGTCCTGCACTTCAAATTTCAACAGTATGCTGTCATCCGTTGCTTCAAGCTTCTTGACGCGCAAGGCAATGCTACCCTTTTCGGTGAATTTGATTGCGTTGACGGCATAATTTAACAAAGCTTGCTGAATCCTTGTCGGGTCCCCCACCATTGGGAAAGGCAGAAACTCGTTTTCCACGATGAGTTTCAAATCTTTTTCTTTGATCCTATCCGCGAGCATGGAAGCAACATTTTCCACCAAGCTACCCGCAGTGAGTTCCCTCTCTTCCAGTACCAGTTTTCCAGCTTCAATTTTGGACAAGTCGAGTATGTCATTGATGATGCCCAAGAGATGCTTGCCCGCATTGTCGATTTTTCTTAACCGTTCCTCTTGAGGGGGTGTCACGCCATCTCTTAAAAGCATGTAGACCATGCCGGTGATGGCATTCAGAGGCGTGCGAATCTCATGACTCATATTGGCAAGAAAATCTGACTTGGCCAGATTGGCGGCTTCGAGTTTTTGTTCTGCCAACTGACGGCGGTTAATTTCCCTGGTCAGATCCACTGTGCGGTGCGCCAGCAAGTCAGACATGCCCATCAGCGTGTCGATCAGAACCTTGGTTGCCCCCGACATTAGCTGATTGGCTTGCTTCTTGGCTTGATTCAACGATTTCCCGGTCTGCATTGCCAGCACGGCTTGAGCCAAGCGTTTGTCGTTTTCCAGAATATGATAAGCTAGCCAATGAGTTAGGAAGGAAACAATTTCCGCGATCACATCTCCAAATGGTTTAACGCTTTCTTCCGCTTTGAGTTTAAGCACCTCGTCAATGAAGTTGCGATGATTCTGCTTGTGGTCGATTTCCCAGTCATCGCCTTGGAAATACTGCTGCCAAATTTCTTCCTCGGAACTGAAATGCACCACAACATAGCGTGTCAGTTCATCAAAGATGGCATTAAGGACGGGCGCATCCGATTGCCGGGCCAGATGGCTAATCAACTGATTCAGTAACTCGACCAACCTTCTATGCTGTTGGTCAATCAGTGGGATGCCTGTGTCGAATTTGTCACTCCATTTGAAAATCTCAATGTCATTGATCATTGCGTGGCTCCGAAATCCGGCCTGCTGGGTGGAAAGAATGTGCGACCGTGGCGTCGGCAATCCCAAATAATGCCAACCGTTCAAGGCAAACACGCATGTGTGCCTGCCCCATTGATGGCTTGATGTCAGTTCCTGGAAGACGGAGTCCGTAGGCTGAACCCGTCTTTTCTGCCTCCAACACCCAACGGCACAACCGGCTTAAACGAGCCTCCACATCGAAGCCGGGAGTTTGCAACCAATCCAAATAGAGTTGGTTGCTCTCTTCACCCCGGTATTCCTTGACATGGACACCTTGCCCTTTAGCCACCCCTTTCCAATGTATCCTTCTCAACGAGTCTCCCGGCTGATAACTTTGGAAACCTTGGAAGTCATCGTTGCTGGCATGTCTCTGCGCCCCACCGTCACCCGGAAGAGTGGGGAAGGGGATATTGTCCGGCGAGGGTCGTGGATAGACCAATACCCGGAGCTTGAATCGAAGTGGTGCCCAAGCATGGAACAAACCAAGAGGGAACTCACTAGAAAGTTTCATAATCGGTAAAGCTTGCCAACCCCGTTGCGAGCTGGTGAAATTCAAGGGAATTTGTAGATTATCGCCGGCTTCCAGACTTATTTCCTGCTGCGGTTCACCGCGTAGACCGACTTGAATGGCAATACGGGGCGTCTGGCTTGGGTTTTCGAGACTCAACATTGACCGCGCAGAATCACCCACAAAAACCGGAGTGGGTTGACTGGCACTAATGCTGAGACCAGCCAAATTGCGGAAACCATAAACCGTGCCCAACATGGCGATACTGCCCAATAAGAAGGTCAAAATGAACCCAAGGCTATTATTGTAATTGATTGAGCCTATCAGTTGGATGAACAATAAGAATAATAATCCAAACCCACGTCGGTTTGGAATAATGAAAATGCGTCTATGGGTCAGGAGAATACGGCCTTCGCTTGCCTCTTCAACCCGGAAAAACCGGCTCAAGTCGAACCCTTGGCGAAAGTTTAGCTGTAATGCCATGAATTAGGCCCAAAGCGGTTCAAGGCTTGCAGTACGCATGTGAGTTCCTGTACACAAGGAGGGCTTAGCCGCACCAAATATGATTTGTGGCGCAGGCATTTAAGGAATGGCGACTTCCGCCAACAACGGGGCGACTATTGCCCTGGAATCAGTCGCACCGCTGGTGGCGAGCCTGAGGCGGTGACCGGCAACGGAAGACAGCACGGCTTGCACATCTTCCGGCAGAACCGCCTTGCGCCGATCCATGAATGTCCACGACCTGGAGGCATTCAACAGAGCCACCCCAGCCCTAGGCGATAGCCCAATCTGGTAAGTCCCTGATTCGCGGGTGTACTGGATGAGGGCTTGTATGTAATCAAGCAAAGCATCTGAGGCATGGATGGTCTTGGCGACTTCCTGCATGGATTTGAGTGTCTCAGTGTTTAAGCAGGGCGACAATCTTTCCAGCAGGATTTGCCGCTCTTCGCCTTTCAACAAAGCCCGTTCTGAGCGCCGGTCGGGGTAGCCGAGTTCAATTCGCATCAAAAAACGATCCAGTTGTGATTCAGGCAAAGGAAATGTGCCTATCTGGGTCAGTGGGTTTTGCGTGGCAATGACGAAAAAAGGTTCCGGCAAGGGGCGGGTTTCACCATCCACCGTCACTTGGCGTTCTTCCATGGCTTCTAATAGTGCGCTTTGAGCTTTCGGGGTGGATCGGTTGATCTCGTCCGCCAGCACGGTTTGGTGAAATATGGGTCCGGGTTGGAATCTAAAGCTATGGGTGTTGCCGTCGAAAATGGACGAGCCCACTACATCGGCCGGCAGCAAATCGCTAGTGAACTGAATGCGCTGGTAGTTCAGACCCAACAAATGAGCCAACGAATGCGCCAACGTCGTTTTACCGACACCGGGTATGTCTTCGATGAGTAAATGGCCTCTCGCCAGTAGGCAACAGACGGCGAGTCGTATTTGCCGCTCTTTGCCCAAGATGATAGTGCTTGCCAAAGACAACAAATTGTCTAAATGTTCGTGCATAGTGGTTGTTTAATCGGGTATTTAGTGCTATTTCTACAAGTTAGGCTAGTTATAATAATCCAATGTCTGACCTTGCGCACGGCAGCAAACAAGGAATACGGTAAATATTTTCCTTTTTTAGGAATTGAAACTAGGTTTAATCCTTATGATGAGCTTTACTAGGCTTGAGCTTGGATACCTGCGCAAACTCAATAACTTAATCAGGAGTTGACGTGACGGCTGTTCAGGCAAAGCCGGGGCATTGGCTGATTATTCAGTTTGAGAATGGCGAACTTCGTTGTTTCGATATGTCTCTTATATAGACCAAAACCCTCGGGTCAAACTCAAAGATTCCCCATTGTTTTATCGGGCCAAGGTGGTAAATGGCACGGTGGCTTGGCCGGAAGAAATCGACTTCGACCCGGAAACACTCTACGAATTGCCCGAACTTCTTGAACCATATTCGACGTGCAATGTCAATATTTCAACTACGGTATAATTGCTAAAATTTAATCCACCATCATCCCATAAAATTTCAACCATGACCAACCCTTTGCTTGAAAATCACGACTTGCCGCCCTTTTCACAAATCAAACCGGAACATGCAGTCCCGGCCATTTCCCAAATTTTGGCCGACAACCGACAGACCATAGCAAGTCTTTTGCAACCCGGCAATGTTTATACCTGGCCCAATCTTGCTGAGCCCTTGGAAAACTTGGAGGATCGGTTAAACAAAGCTTTTTCGCCAGTGGGGCATCTCAATTCTGTGGTCAATAGTGACGAATTGCGCGAAGCTTACAACGCTTGCTTGCCCTTGTTGACGGATTACTCGACCGAATACGGTCAAAATGAAAATCTGTACCGTGCCGTCCAAGCACTTGCCGACGGACCCGAATATGGTGCATTGAGCGATGCCCAACGCAAAATCATCGACAATGCCCTGCGCGATTTTCGTTTGTCCGGTGTGGCGCTGCCGCCCGAGCAAAAGGAACGCTTCAAGGCTATCGCCTTGGAACTTTCCAAGCTGACCAGTCAATTTCAAGACAATTTGTTGGATGCCACCAACGGTTGGAGCAAACTGATCGAAGACGAGTCACTGCTGGCTGGCATCCCCGAAAACGCCCGCATAGCCGCCCGTGAACGCGCCGAGCGGGAAGGCAAGGCAGGTTGGGTATTTAATTTGGAATTCCCCTCCTACTACGCCATCATCACCTATGCTGATGACCGCGCACTGCGCCAAGAATTCTACACGGCCTATTCGACCCGTGCATCCGACCAAGGGCCGAATGCCGGTCAGTGGGATAACACCGAGTTGATGGAAAACATACTCGCGCTACGCCACGAGGAAGCGCAATTACTAGGATTTGCCAATTTTGCCGAATTGTCGCTTGCCACCAAAATGGCACGGAACACCGATGAGGTCATTCATTTTCTTGAGGACCTGTCCAAGCGCTCGCTGCCTGTGGCCCGCAAAGATTTGGACGATTTGCGCAATTTTGCCTGTGAGCAGCATGGGTTAACCGATTTGGAATCATGGGATTTGGGATATTATTCCGAAAAACTCCGCCAACAAGCCTATGCTATTTCGGAGGAGGAAATAAAGCCCTATTTCCCTGCGACCAAAACTGTCCCCGGCATGTTTGAAGTCGTGCAGCGGCTCTTTGGATTGGACATCAGTGAAATCCAAGGGGTGGATGTGTGGCACCCGGATGTGAAGTTTTATCAGATTAAGGACCGGGACGATGCGATACGCGGTTATTTCTATCTTGACCTCTATGCACGCCCTAAAAAGCGCGGCGGCGCATGGATGGATGTGTGCGCCACTCGTCGTAGGCTTAATGGTCACACCCAACTACCAGTGGCCTTTTTAACCTGCAACTTCACCCCGCCGGCCGGGGAAAACCCTGCCTTGCTGCGCCATGAGGAAGTATTGACCCTATTCCACGAATTTGGTCATGGCTTGCACCACATGCTGACCCGCGTCGATCATTTGGGGGTCTCCGGCATTCATGGTGTGCAGTGGGATGCGGTGGAATTGCCCAGCCAGTTTATGGAAAACTTCTGCTGGGAACGGGAAGCCTTGGATTTGATTTCCGGTCATTATCAGACAGGGGAACCCTTGCCCGACGAACTATTCAATAAAATGCTTGCCGCCCGCAATTTTCAATCCGGTATGCAAATGGTCCGGCAATTGGAGTTCAGCCTGTTCGATTTTCGCATTCACCGCGATTACGATCCATCGCAGGGGGGCCGGGTTTATCAGATACTTGACGAAGTGCGCAAACAAACGGCGGTGTTCATGCCGCCTTCCTTCAATCGTTTTCCCCACAGCTTTTCGCATATTTTTGCCGGCGGCTATGGGGCAGGTTACTACAGCTATAAATGGGCGGAAGTATTGTCCAGTGACGCTTATGCCTTGTTTGAGGAAAACGGCGTGTTCGATGCGATGACAGGCCGGGCGTTTTTGGAAAAAATCCTCGAACGCGGCGGTAGCCGGGATGCCATGGAGTTGTTTGTGGATTTCAGGGGGCGTGAGCCGTCGATTGATGCTTTGTTAAGGCATAATGGAATTGTGTTGGAGCATTGAGGTTGCTTCTTGGGGGTGGGCGAGTATCTTTTTACTTGCCCACCCTTGCTTGCCAGTGGCTGTGGTTCGATTCCTCAAGGACAAAAGAAAGAACCCAACCTACACTGACTAGATCACTACTGCACTTTCTTGACCACCGGAGGTGACCAGCGCCCATCAAGCGCCTGTGCTTTTGGCGCATACAAGCGCATGGTGATACCTAGCTGTCCATTCGGAGGAGACGGCAGCCAGTTGGATTCTTTGTCATTGCCCGGAGATTCGTGCTGAATGACAATATCCAGCGAGCCATCGGCGTTGTATTTTAACGCATCGCGGTCGCCAATGGCGAAGCGATTGATTGGATTGGCAACTTGAAAGCCATTCGCATCATACATCGTGATAGACCAGAAGGCATTCACCGGCGGCAATTCGTCTTTGCTGAAATGCAGCACGTACTTGCTGGTTCCGTCCAAGGGTTTCCCATCCGCATCAGCTAGGTTGATTGGGTATATCGCATCCTCGGGCTGGTTGGCCCCGAGGCCAATCATGGCAATTATGGCACGTTTGATGTAATAGTTGCCATACACACCCATCGTGTCAGTGTTCATCTGCCATCCGTTGGCGACCCTTGCCATTGTCGGAATCTTGTCTTTCATCAGCTTAAGGCTATCTTCAGTGGCCCGTTGCAGGGCAGTCTTGACGACGGGTGCGGCCTTGTCGAAATCGAAGCGCTTACCTGGTTCAATGCCGATGCGCTTAAGCCGTTCCACAGTGGACCAATCGGTGACATGCGGCGGATTGAGCTTCATCAATTCAGCACCGTAATTAAAATATTGGGCAGCAGGCATCGTATTCACTTGCATCAACGGCGGTGTTTTCATGTCCACTTTTGGGTCGATGACGGCCTTTGCCGACTGGGGTTTCTTGCCCCATTGCGATAACGGAGTTATCGCATACCCGTCTTGCACGGCGTGGACTGCCTCGTAGTCCTTCGGCCCATTGGTTTGCGTGCGCCCTAGCAGCCAAACATAAGGCGTAGGCGACTCGATGCGCTCGACTTCTTTTGGCAACTTGCCTTTCCATCCTTGCGGCACGACGGCAAAGTGTTTGGCTTTGGTACCACTGGTGCGCTTGCCCGGAACGGCGAACACGTCGGACCACATGTCCAGCATCGGCAGCAGATAGTAACGACCCTGTGTATCCGGCGCGGAAACGATGATAGGCTCCTTGGTTAGATCCAGCCACGCAGTCGAATATAGCGTGTCGAAATTTGGACGCACCACTTCACGAAAATCCGCTGGCGGAAATTCACGCATGTGATGGAATGCGTTCATCGGCCCCATGGCCGGTTTTGCATCCGGCTCATAATTGGTCATGACCCGCCGGGTGACATCCATCATAATCAAGGGATACAAATACTGGTAAGCCTCGATGCCAATTTCATAGGCTTCCTGTTCTGTTATCGATTCTGTGGATTCAGCGTAGACCTCCACGAATGGGAACAGTGACAGCAGGATCATTATCAGAGTGAATGCTTTTGAAGGTATGGTTTTCATAGGTTAAGAGTATTTAATATAACTATATACCTCTATAATACGCGATGGCTCGAATAAGCACAATACACCATAAAATGCTGATTCGGTTTTATATTGCTTAACATAGGCGATGGAGTTGTTTGTTAGCTCCCGGAGTAGGGAGACTGAAATTGATGCCTTGTTAAGCCACAATGGTGTCGCGCTTGAGAATTAGCTAACTTTTTTATGTCAATATACCAAAACAATACAGATGGTGACGACCCTGTGTTTGCCGTGAGGAAACAATGGCCGACTCCTTATTGCTTGGATGATCCTTAATTTATCGGCTTTTAGCCTGATTTTTCGCTATGAGCAACCCCCCTAGCACAAAGCAGAAAAACGTCCATATCAGGCATTTTTTGCAATTGAAACTGTCGAAAAGCTTGACATCTGGCTTAAGCTAGGGCAAATTATACCTCAATGCTGATGAGAAATTATGCAAATCTCTGATTTTTATAATTTTGCATTGCAGTTAGGATTTTTGTTTTGTGAACGCCAATGGATGGGCACAACCTACGGAGGAAAACTTAGGTTCTCTTTTGAACCGCCAAATAAATGTTGTGCTGTTTAGTTCTGTTTTTTCAAGAAGAAATACCGTTCTAAGTAGTACGCTTTCGAAAATAGAAGATGTGGCCGCCCAATGACCGTACTAACCCTACATGTAATTGGCTGCAACTTCGACGACGATAGGAAACGGAACTATGTCAAACAAACTCTTGAAGGCCCTTTTAATGCTTGCCTTCACTGCTTCACCCTTGGTTGCCCATGCAAAACCTCATCACGCTGGACACCATCACTATTCAAGCTCGCGCTCCTTGCCGACAGACGATTTGACCTGTCTGGCGAACACTATTTACCGTGAAGCGCGTAACTCAGATTCCAATCTCCAAGCCGTGGCCAATGTGGCCAAGAACCGATTGATTGGCGGATGGCGGGAAAATTACTGCCGAGTCGTCCACGACGGCAAATTTGTCTATTGGGTCAGCAATCCCGACCCAACAGCTTATGCCAGGGCGCTTGATATCGCCAAAAAAGTCATGTCTGGCGAACTGTCCGACAATACAGGAGGGGCTTGGTTTTTCCATGCCAGTTGGCTGCGCCATTTGCCCGGCTGGGCCAAATCCTCGCATAGGACTGCCAGCATAGACGGCAACGTATTTTATGCCGACCGCCCTGTCAATTTGCGTGTCGCTTTAAATAACCAGTAGTTGCTAATCTTTGCATGCTAAGCGGGTTAGTATCGATGACCGACCCGCTCAAGCCCGGATGCCTAATGCTTAGCCGCCCGAGTTCGTCTTGCATCCTTTGGGTCGGCCCGCAGGGGTCGGTAGATTTCGACGCGGTCTCCCTGCTTTAAAACGTGATCCAACTTGCACAGCTTGCTAAATATCCCAATCTTGTTTTTTTCCAAGTCGATTTCGGGGAAGCGCTGCACAATGCCAGATTGTAGGATTGCCATTTTTGCCGTGGAGCCTTCGGCTAAATCAAGCATCAAAATGACTTGCTGCTCCGGTTTGGCAAAGGCCACTTCAATCCGCATCTTCTTTATGGGTGTAATGGTAGACTTGTTTGGCGCGGTCGCTGAAGGCATCGACCATGGTGTTGCAAATTTGGTTGAATAGCGTGCCAAACGCTAGGTTTGCCAACTTGTTGGACATTTCAAATTCAAGCTCCATGCTGATTTTGCTGGCATCCTGTCGCAAAGGGGTGAAGGTCCACACTCCTTCCAAGTGGGAAAACGGCCCTTCCAGCAAGCTAATGCGGATTTCATTAGGCGCCAGCAAGGTATTGCGGGTAGCGAAGGATTTGTGAAAACCCGCTTTGGCAATTTCCAATTCGGCATCGACTACATCGCCGGAACGGCGCAAAATGCGGCTTTTTGAGCACCAAGGCAAAAACTGCGGGTAAGATTCCACATCCTCCACCAATTCGTACATTAAATGCCCCGGAAAGCGAACCAGCGCACTTTTACTCACCGTAGTCATGTTTAGATCGCCTCTAAGGCATCCAAAAAGACTAGCAACACGCAAATGGGGGCAACATAGCGCACCAAGATTAGCCACCACTGATAATGGCGAGGGTCTTGCAGCTTAAGCTCGGCTTCACTATCGGCTTTTGACATGACCCAACCGGCAAAGATAGCGATCAACACGCCGCCAACGGGTAGCATGATTTGGGCGGTGAGGGTGTCCACCCATTCATAAATCGTCTTATCCATCCATTTCAGGTCCGCCCAGATATTGAAGGAGAACACCGTCCCCAAACCCAACAGCCAGCAACCCGCGCCGCTCACGAGGCATGCCTTTTCCCTGTCCATGCCTTTATTTTCACTGAGAAAAGCCACCGCCGGTTCAATCAAGGCGACAGCAGAAGTGATGGCGGCAAAAAAAATCAACGCAAAGAACAACATGCCTATAAACCAGCCACCTTGCATCTGACCAAAAGCAATGGGCAGGGTTTCAAAGATCAGTCCAGGACCCATGGATGGGGACAATCCGTTGGCGAACACCAAAGGGAAAATGGCAATGCCAGCCAGCAAAGCCACCAGCGTATCGGCAGCAATCACAAACAAGCTGGACTTTGCTATCGATACGTCGGACGGCAAATAAGAACCATACACCATGATGGAGCCCATGCCCAAGCCAAGTGAAAAGAAGGCTTGACCCAAGGCGACCAAGACCCCTTCGCCGGTAAGCTTGCTGAAATCTGGGCTGAACAGAAAAGCCATGCCCTGGCTAAACCCGCCAGAACCCATGGCATAAAAATCCAGCATGACCAGCATGACCAAAAGGGCTGGCATCATGAAGCGTGTCAGGCGTTCCAGCCCCCCGCTGACCCCTTTTCTGACCACAAACATGGTTAAAGAAAGGAATAAAGTATGCCAAATTCCCAAGAATTCGGGCGAAGACTTGAATGCTTCAAACAGTTTAGTGGAACCGGCCGCGTCGATATGCTCGAACAAGGCGCTGTTGATCTTGAAGAAGTAGGCCATGGCCCAACCGGCAATGACACTATAATAAGAGAGGATCATAAACCCGGCGATGACCCCTAGCCAACCGACATAACTCCAGAATGAACTGGCTTTGGCTTCTTCGGCTAAGGTTCGCATGGTGTTGATGGGGCTTTGTCTGCCTCGCCGCCCTAACAGGGTTTCTGCAATCATGATGGGAATGCCGATGGCGACCACGCTGAGCAAATAAACCAGCACAAATGCGCCGCCGCCGTTGTCCCCTGCCAGATAGGGAAA
Organism: uncultured Methylococcaceae bacterium; assembly: GCA_903930145.1. GTDB lineage: Bacteria > Pseudomonadota > Gammaproteobacteria > Methylococcales > Methylococcaceae > Methylumidiphilus. The sequence continues at coordinate 4,954 of CAIYXP010000174.1, read as the reverse complement.
CTTCCAGATATTGCCCAAGCCGATGGCCGACCCGCTCGCCGCCAAGATAAAAGCAAGTCGCGAGGACCATTGCGCATGGACAAAACGTTGTTCGGTCATATTTACCCCGGTTTCAATGATTGTTTAGATAAAGCGTTAAGCTTTCCCCCCGCTTTCCAGAACCTGTTGATGTGGTGGCTGGACAAGAGGGCTGGATGATTTAGTGGGCTATTTTATCACTGCCGCTCATTTTCTTCTGAATTTTAGCCATACGATTGATTCATATTGGGGTAAAATAACTAATCACTCAAGTGTCAGGAAAAAATATAACACCCGATGGCAGCGAAGAAGAAAAAATCGACGCATGGCGAATCGACCATCGCCGTCAACCGCCAAGCAACCCATGAATATTTCATTGAGGAGCGCTATGAGGCGGGGCTAGTCCTGCAAGGCTGGGAAGTAAAAAGCCTGCGCGCCGGAAAACTGCAACTCAAAGAAAGTTATGTCATCATCAAGAATGGGGAGGCGTGGTTGCTGGGTTCCAATATTTCGGCCCTGCTCTCCGCTTCAACCCATGTGATAGCCAACACAACGCGCACCCGCAAACTCTTAATGCATAAGCATGAGCTTCACAAACTCATCGGCTTGGTCGAACGGAAGGGTTATACCTTGATTCCCCTAGCCATGTATTGGAACAAAGGCAGAGCCAAGCTGGAAATCGGCTTAGCCAAAGGCAAACAACTGCATGACAAACGCGCCACTGAAAAGGACAGGGATTGGCAGCGCGAAAAGGCTAGGGTCATGAAAGAGCACTAACCGGGTGCTTTTTAATGGATATCGTGGTAAAACTTGTATGAATGCCATAGTGTGTACGCAAAGGGGTGTTTGGCACTATTGGAGAATCATAGGTACGACCTGACCTCGCTCGCAAGGAATTGGGTACTTATTGCTGGAGTCTGCTAAGGATTTTGGAAAATTGAGTTCATGGAAACGATTAGAAGTCACCACTCCTTTTGTTACCGCTGTTTCAGCGCACTTGGAGTTTTTTTTAAGCCTAAGGGTTTGCCGTTGCCGGCGACCGTAAGTTAAAGTCACTGTTGTAACTGTTGTAGAAGATATACCGATGAGATTTTCAAATTTTGCCATGGTTTCCAACCAAATTGTCCGCCCGCTGGGTGTTTTGCTCTTATGGGGATTTGCCGCTTTGGCAATCGTCCCTTCTGCGGAAGCGGGACCCTACTCCGCTTTGGTTGTCGAGGTGGATTCCGGCCGAGTGCTCTATGAGAAAAATGCCGATGAGTTGCGGCATCCCGCTTCATTGACCAAGATGATGACACTGTACCTCGTTTTTGAAGCGCTTTCCCGCGGAGAATTGAGCCTAAACGACAATATGACTGCCTCGGCCTTCGCCGTTTCCAAGCCGCCTTCCCGCTTAGGCTTGAGAGCGGGCGAAACGCTGACGGTCGAAGAGGGCATTTTGGGGCTGGTGACGCAATCCGCCAATGATGCCGCCACGGTGATAGCCGAGACCTTGGGCGGTTCGGAACCTGCCTTCGCCGAAATGATGACTGAAAAAGCCCGGCAATTGGGCATGAGCAGCACAGTTTTTCGCAACGCTCAAGGACTGCCTGACCCCAACCAAGTGACTACGGCTTGGGATATGTATCGACTAGGCCGTGCGCTACTCAAGCATTTCCCGCAGTACTATTCCTATTTCTCCACTGAAAATTTTTGGTATCGGGGCCATAAGTTCGGCAACCACAATCATTTATTGGAAAATTATCCCGGCACCGATGGCATCAAGACGGGTTTCATCAATTCTTCAGGATTCAATTTGGTCGCGTCAGCCAAACGCAATGGCGTCAGATTAATGGGAGTGGTGTTTGGCGGTTTGTCCCATTCAATTCGTGATGCCCACATGAGGGAGATATTGGATGATGGATTTGCCCAAATGGAAGGCCATGAACCGGCTTTCCACCTTGCCAGTTTTGACGGCTCGCAATTTCCTACTATGTTGCGCAAACCCTTGGAAAAGACCTTTGGACGCGAATCAATTGAATTGGAAGAGCCAGCAGAAACCCCGAAAATGAGGTCACAAAAACCTAAAAAGCTAGCGGCGGCGACTGAGGAACCTGTTCGGGAACTAGAGGAACGCGAAACATCATGGGAAGTCAGGGTAGGTGTTTTTGATCAAGCGAAGGATGCGCAAGAAAGACTTGCAGAGGCTAACAAAACTGCCCCATTTGCATTGCGCCATGCCAAATCAGGTGTTTTGTCCCATACCATTCGGGGAAAAAAGACTTACATCGCCTATTTCAACGGGCTGAGCAAAGAAGAAGTCACCCTCGCCTGCCAAACCCTGAGGCGCAAAAAGCTTGAATGCTCGCCTTCCGTTTCGGGTTAAATGCCATTTAGTCTGAACCTCACAGATAACATTCATTGACTGGATGTTATCTGTGGCTATGTGGGCTTGGAACGCCTAGGCGGTCTTTTCGGAATCGCCCGCAAGCTTACCCTTTAAGAAATCCATGCCGAGTTCAAGTAGGCTATGTGAATCAGCCACCTGTCCATTGGGCGTTAACAAATCGATGACTTTGGGCAGCAATACGGCAAGGTCAGACGAAAGATTATCCACCGGCAAACTCGTCTCGCTTGAAATTTTTTCAAGCTCACCACCCCCAAGCACTTGCTTGATCTGTTCGGCAGAAATAGGCAAGTTCTCGCCAGTGCCAATCCAGGAGGAAATGATTCCGCCCAAGCCTTTTTCTTCAAAGGTTTTCATCAACCCGCTGATACCACCAATTTCTGGCTTGTTAAGTAGTTCCATGACCAGCTTAAACACACCGTTGGCTTGTTCTGAGTTGGAAAAATGACTGACGACTTTGGTTAAAATTTCATCGAAAACGCTGCTCATGTAGATACCTTCTGTTGGTTGGGTTGAAAATCAGTCTAGCTTGCTGAACCCTGCATCTTCACTATTCATCGAAAAGCGCAGGCATTGTCTCTTTTTTCGCTCAGTATCTTAACATGTTGGCAATTTTTCCAAAAACTTTTGCCAGAACAATGCCCTTCCAACTGATGGATCAAGCTGGTAATGGTCAAAACCGCTAGATTTGTAGACAGTTTGTGCAATATGGTTGCCTTCTAAAACTTCCAGCGTAAGTTTGCAACACCCCAGTGATCGGGCAATTTCCTCGGCCATTGCCAGTAGGCGCTTGGAAATGCCCAATCCCCTGAATCGTTTTGCCACGACTAGGTCATGAATATTTAACAGTGGCTTGCAGGCAAAGGTGGAAAATCCCTCAAAGCAAATCGACAAGCCCGCAGCAGCATCACCCTCAAACGCCAGAATGACATGCACACCATGCCGTTTGCGCAACTCGGCGACTAGATTTTGCTTGGTGAAAGCTGACAGTTCGCATTTCCCTCCCATATCATCCAGTGCATATTCGTTGAGCAAACTGACGATGGCTTCACCGTGAACTGGATTCAGCAGATCGGCATTGACTATATTCAACATAGATTAAAACCTTGCATTGCCAATGGGTGATGCTTGCATATTACCGACTTGTCAACCAAGCCTATGTCTAAGTGGGGCGAAGTCGCCTAAGTCCGAACCACGTCCGCATGACCCAAGCTCTTCTCAGGCGCAACAGCGTCCCTAACCCTCTGTTTTAACTCTTTTGCTTCTGGGAAGCGCCCCTCCTGTTTGCGAGACCAAAGGGGCAAGTCGCCGCAACGCACCTCGAATATTCCGCCAGCCCCAGGCAACAAGGTAACCCCGCCAATTTCATCCTCGAACGTGCTTAATAATTCCTGAGCCAACCAGGCCGCCCGTAACATCCAGCGGCACTGTGTGCAGTATTCTATTTCAATGAGTGGTTTGCCATTAACATTCATCATGATGCGTCCAGAGATCGTAGGGGGCAAGGCGAATATCCCATGCTTGGTGAGTAAAAAGCTGAGCATAGTGCCTATGTTTTGCCAAAGCAAGACCGAAGTGGCACAACAAGCTTTTATACAACTTTTCGTCAACATTGCCTATGGCAAGGTATAATGACATTTGTTTAAACCCGCATTCACATTGATATGAGTCAAGGCATCCTATTTGTCATTTCGGCGCCCTCAGGGGCAGGCAAGACTAGCCTAGTCAAGGAATTACGTGTACAAGTGGATGGATTCTCGGTGTCCATATCCCACACTACCCGCACGATGAGACCCGGTGAAATTGACGGCGTTGATTATTTTTTCACTAACAGCGAGAAATTTGAGGAAATGATCGCTGCTGGTGAGTTTCTGGAATATGCCAAAGTGTTTGGTAACTATTATGGTACGGCCCAAGCGACAGTCGAAAATGCGCTGTCTGCTGGCAAGGATGTTTTATTGGAGATCGACTGGCAAGGCGCAAGGCAAATCAAAAAACTGCTGCCCGATTGCCAATCCTTGTTTATCTTGCCCCCTTCACGCGAAGCATTGTGGCAACGCTTGCAGAAGCGTGGGCAAGACAATGCGGAAACCATTGAACGCCGCATGCGCGAATCCATATCGGAAATGTCACATTTTAGCGAATATGACTATTTAATTATTAACGACGACTTTAACCAAGCTGTCGATGAAATGCGGAGCATTGTCGTAGCCAGTCGTTTAAAGACCTACAACCAATCAACCTACAACAAAGACTTGATTGCAAACTTGCTAGGTTAAATCATCCTCTCAGTTGCTGTGCCCAAGTGTTTTAAACTTGACTCAAAATTCACTTATCTTTTTGTCAGTATGGGAATTCCAGAATCTGACACTTCGATAGTCCAACTGGGAATATCCTCATACCTTGTTATACCATCATTGAGCCTTCCTACATCCAACTTAATTTCAGTAGGTTCTTTATTGAACTCCTTGTTGATATCATAAGCCATCATAGTGGTATCCAAAGGATCAAACCCATATTCTCTCGTATACTTCAAGGTTCGCAGAGGAT
>CAIYXP010000173.1 GCA_903930145.1 uncultured Methylococcaceae bacterium | reverse complement strand
AATATCACCATACTCCAAGTTGCCGAAAGTGTCATGATCTATTTAGGCATTCCCTTTTTTGGCGGTATGCTCACTCGCTTTTTGTTGGTGCGGATTAAAGGGCGGCAATGGTATGAGGAAAAATTCATTCCCAAAATCAGCCCGATGACATTAATCGCCTTGCTATTCACTATATTGGTTATGTTTTCGCTGAAAGGCGAATATATTGTTCAATTGCCCATGGATGTATTGCGCATCGCCGTGCCCTTGGTCATTTATTTTCTCGTGATGTTTTTGATTACCTTCTGGATGTCAGCCAAGGCCGGAGCCGGGTATAAAATCAGCACGACCTTATCCTTCACCGCCGCCAGCAATAACTTTGAGCTTGCGATAGCGGTTGCCGTGGCGGTGTTCGGCCTGCAATCCGGCCAAGCCTTTGCGGCCGTCATCGGGCCGTTAGTCGAAGTGCCGGTGTTGATTGGCTTGGTGAATGTGGCGTTGTATTTTAGGGGACGTTATTTTACTCTTGCTGATGACGTTTAAATTGTTTCAGAATGATGATACAGTCGAGTTTCGATATTAGATTTACGATACAACTATTCTCCTGATTGACAACCTATGCACATTGAAGCCGAACTCGACGACATTCACGCCGAACGTCTAAACATTTTGCTAGAGCGATTGCAAAAACCCCTTTCAGAAGTGCTTGCCACTGCCATTGATGCTGCCTTGGCAAAACCGTTTACGCAGCAGGAAGAGGATGTTGAAGCTTCGCCGTTTTATCAAGCATTGGATGCCATTGGTTTCATTGGCTGTATCGAAACCGACGAGCAGCTATCCTCAACGTACAAAGAAAAATTGGACTTTTCCAATAAGTGTGGCGGTTCGTTGTGATAATCGCCGATACTGGAGTCTGGGTTGGACTCGCAGATAGTCGAGATATCAACCACAAAATCTGTCGGCGTTTTTTTCGGAAAAATCGTGAGGCTTTAATCACTACTTTTCCCGTGCTGACCGAAGCGGTGCATCTTCTTTTCCAAAGAGTCGGAGTTTCAATGACTTTGGCGTGGCTAGATACCATTGAGACCCAAGGAATATGCTTGTTTCAGCTAGAACCATCACATCTGATTCGTGCAAGAGAACTGATGCGCCATTATGCCGACTTGCCCATGGATTTAGCTGATGCCTCGTTGGTAATTTTGGCAGAACATTTAGGCCATGGGAGAATTGTTTCTACAGATAGACGCGATTTTCATACCTATCGTTGGAAAAATCGTAAACCGTTCAGCAATCTTCTTGAACCTTTGCCATGAATAGTCAGGTTCGATTATTCTAAAAGTCACTATGCAGTTGCCTATAATCTCCATCGGAGTAAAAAACTCACTGGGAAAGTATTATGCGAGATTCGATTTTCATCAGTTACAGCCATTTGGACAAAAAGTTTCTGGACGAATTCCAGACTATGTTAGCGCCTATGCAACGCAATGATGCAATCCGCGCTTGGGCCGATACACGCATCAAGGCTGGTGCGAAGTGGCAGGATGAAATTTCGCAAGCCATGGCAAAAGCCAAGGCCGCTGTTATGCTGGTCAGCCCGGAATTCCTTGCCTCTGATTTCATTGCTAAACATGAATTGCCGCCGTTATTGAAGGCCGCCGAAGAGGACGGGCTGACCGTGTTTTGGGTATGCATTAGCCCCTGTTTGTATAAACAAACGGAAATTGGAGACTATCAAGCATTTCATCCCCCCACCGATCCTTTGGGTAAAATGTCGAAAATCAAAAGGGGCGATGTCTGGATGAGGCTCTGTGAGGCACTTAAAGAAGTCGAATCAATAGGCCCGTCGGATGATGACAATGTTATCGAACCCGACTTGCGAAAAACAGCCCAAGATTTGATCGTGGTGATACTCCAACAAAGCGATGCCGCCACGCTTAGGCTTGCGGATCGATTCGATCTGGACAAAGGGCAGATTGTCGAATGCCGTCGTCGGGTTGCGGAGAAAACCCTAAACACGCCGTTGGAGGAATTATTTGAGATTGGCCTAGAGGAACAGCAGGGCTTGGATCGTGAGGGCGCTAATGTGATCTCCCGTCTGGTTCAGGCGACCCTGCCATTCCTGAATGCATCAGAGGATGCCGAGGCAGATGCCTTGGCTATCCGCAAGGCCCATGCGACTGTACCGAATACCTTGCACGAACTCCACGCCAGTCATAAGACCTTTGCCGAACTCATCATGGCTAAGGCCAATCGGAGGCCAACCACCTATCTACGGCCTAGGAACCCGAATGAATTTCCCGGTAGTGACGCTTGCTTGCCTTATCCGCCGGAAGGCGGGCGCGACCCTGATGGACTTCAGTTCAAAAAGGATTTTACCGAAGAATTGGCGCAGAAGCTTGAGCCATTGATAGACAATCAGTTCAAAGACAAGTTCACCCAGTATCTACGCGGACGCTTCACCGACCCAAACAACCCGCTGGCTAACGACGCATTGATCTATTGGATCAACGATGGTTTACGCCGCGATGCCAACCGAAGGAAGCGGCAATACCTCCCTGCTCGTTGCGACTTCAGTTATTATTTTCTCGTTGAAACCCCATTAGGCTTGGATAAAGCCAGTCGTGCCGCTCAGGATGCTATACTGCTCGACTTAACAGCCCGGTTTCCCGACATCGCCTTTTTGCGGCTTGCACCGCCCGACTCTTTACTGTTGGAATTGCGGCCTTATTCCCAACTGATCGACTTGCTTTGCACCTAACCGGAGCCAGACTCGTGGAATTCCTTTCCATCCGCGCCGACCATATCGAAGACCTTGCCGCCGAGCATGACACGCTCAAGCCGCGCCACCATTTCGAGCCGGAACAATTGATGGCGATCAACGCCGCGCTGTCCGCATCCCGGCCTTTGTTGGTGCGCGGCGAGCCGGGAATCGGCAAGAGCCAGTTGGCCCGTGCCGCCGCCAAAGCCTTGGGGCGGGCTTTCATCCAGCATGTGGTGGATGCCCGCACCGAATCCCGCGATCTACTTTGGCATTTCGATGCCGTGGGCCGTTTGGCCGAGGCGCAAGTCATGGGGGCTTTGCAAGTCGCCTGTCCGCCGCTGAAAGACTATGACCCACAAGATGGCGACCCGGCAGAAATAGCCCTCAAGCTGCTCCGCAAACGGCTTGACCCCCGACAATTCCTACATCCCCGCGCCCTTTGGTGGGCGTTCGATTGGGAAAATGCCGCCAAACAAGCGGATAAAGTCCGGGTCGCCCCGCCACCGCAAGCGGACGGCGGCGACTATGCCAAAGGCTGTGTCGTGCTAATAGACGAAATCGACAAGGCCGAGTCCGATGTCCCCAATGGATTATTAGAGGCATTAGGTGCGGGCCGCTTTACCCCGCAAGGTTTTAGCCAGCCGGTGGAAATCAGAGGCCCACAGCCCTTGGTCGTCATCACCACCAACGAGGAACGCGCCCTGCCGGACGCCTTTATCCGCCGCTGCCTTGTTTTGCACCTTAAACTGCCGAAAGAGCGCGACAAACTGATGGACAAGCTAATCGAGCGCGGCAAAACTCATTTCACCGACACCCAAACCGGCAAGCTGTTGACCACGATGGAGGTGCTGGAAAAAGCCGCCGGACTGTTGGCGGATGATCGCGCCGCCGCCGAGCAACGCCACTGGCGACCGCTGCCGGGACAGGCGGAATACTTGGATTTGGTCCGCGCCGTCGTGGTCCAAGCGGGTGGCGACTTCAAACGCCAAGAAGCGTTGATTGAGCAAGTGGGCCGGTTTGTCTTGAAGAAGCACCCGGAGGCGGCGAGGGAGCGAGAGGAGGCATGAGGGTTCTTCTGCTAAACCATGATTTCCGCTTCCGTGCTTGCGATATCCGGCTTCGCGGTTGCTATCTCCGGCTTCGCGGTCGCTATCTCCGGCTTCGCGGTCACGACATCCGGCTTCGCGGTCGCTACATCCGGCTTCGCGGTCGCTATCTCCGGCTTCGCGGTCGCGACATCCGGCTTCGCGGTCGCTATCTCCGGCTTCGCGGTCGCTATCTCCGGCTTCGTGATCGCGACATCTGGCTCAGAGATCACAATATCCGGCACGGTGATCGCAATATCTGGCAGCGTGTTAGTCCTTTCAGCCCTCGTCGTCGCCATTTCCTTGCCCGAATTTCTGGTTTCGGAAACGTCTTATGAATTGCACCCCACGCCGCAGCGCTCTTAGCCGCGCCGATTTGGTGGATGCCATCGCTTGCGGCTTTCCCGATGGCGAGACCCTGCCCGACGAGATACGCTACTTGGCCGGGCAATTGCACTTATCTTGGCAACCGCCAACACCACAAGAAACTAAGCCGGATCAGCCGCTGCCAGAACCATCATTCATCAACGCTGAAACCGGCAAACCGCCTGACATGGTGGAAACCCCGCTGCTGGATGTCACGTTCTGGCGGGTGGAATCCTATGAACATTTTGCCGACGATAGCGAAGAAGCCCAGACGCGAACTAAGCCTAAGCTTGGAAAATATGAGGGCTGGCGTGGCAGACCGTCACAGCCGCCCCGCTTCCAACCGCTGGCAACTTGGCCGGAACTGGCCCCGCGCCTGAGGCAAGTCCTCAGCGATTACCGCGAAGGCCGCGCCATTGATATGGGGAAAACCATTTGGCACATCAGCCGGGGCGATGTGTTGGAATATTTCCCGCATGAGCGCCGCCGCCGTTGGGGACCTAGCCTGTTGTTGATTGAAGACGACAGCCGCCGGCTAATCCCCTACCGCGCCGACAAGCGACTCGTCCGGGAAGCCGTGCGTTGTTTGCTGCCTACCCACGCCCTGAGTCGGGCAATCATCGACGATGGACTGGACCGCCCGTTTCTGGTGGGCGGCGAACCCGACGATTGGCCTCCTCCGCCGGGAACCTTGGTGCTGGCCCTAGGTGACTTGGGTTGTTTGGCGGTGCAAGGATCTGTTCTGCGGCAACGCTGGCAGGACATCGGCTTGGAATTATTGGAAGCCGGTTGCCATCCGCTGGCCTTGTTTCCCGCACCCGCCGCCCGTTGCCCACCCGAATTGGCAAAAGTCTGGCGTGTCATCCCATGGGAGCGACCGCGTTTGACCGATGATGGCGACCGCTTGGCGGAACGGGCCGAGCGTTTGTTGCGCCTCGTCGCCCCGGCTTCAAGGATAGAACCGGGGCTGTTACGCGCCGCCCGCTTGCTGTTGCCAGCCGATCAAGCCGACGCCAGCACCGAAGCCGATGTCTGGCAACACCCCTCACTCATCAGCGATTCAGCAGCAGGGGCTACACTGTCACCCACCGAAGCCCAAAAGCTACGTCTGGCCTTTTCTTGCCAAGAACACCCGGATATCCGACTAAGGTTGATCCACTTGCTCAAGGTTTGGCGGCGAGGCTTGCCGGAGGAAATCTGGTATGACGAATTGTTGAATTTCGACCCGGATTCCATCTTAGCCGATGACGATTTGGCAATGGACCTGGACGATGCTCGCCGCTACTTCGCCAAGTTTTGCGAGGAGAATCCCGGCTTATCTGCTGACACCATGCCAGCCGGCGACCGTGCTTGGCTCGCCCGAATTCAGGCCCGTTCGACCGGGTATATTTGGAAAGACGAAATGATTGGCGCTAGGCTGGCCGAACTCGCCATGGAAATCACCTCAGAAATCCCTTTGGGCATCCATCCCGGCGACATCCCCGCCCCTGACCAACCCGAACGCCGGGTTCATCTGTTCCAAATCGGCAACGTCTTGAGTGTCATCCAAGACTTGTCCGAAGCTTTACTAGCGGGAAGTCTGCTGACTGACGTGAGCACCCGGAATGGGCTGATTGAATTTGAACCTTTAAGTGATCGTTCCCACGCTCCGCGCCAAGAAGTAGGCCGGAATAAGCCCGCTCCGGCGGGCGTTTCCGGCAAAACGGAGGGCCAAATGCCGGAAACGGTCGCTGTGCGACCTTATTCCGGCCTACAGCTTGAGTCGGAGATCGTGGGAACGAGGGAAAATGGTTTTTGGGAAACCGGCGAACCGCCTTCTTGGGCGAGTGATTGGGGATGGGATGAATACGGTGCTTGGGTCGAGTTTGTGGTAGATGGCGAAAAGGACACTCTTTATGATGGTTCTTGGAGCTATGACGGAAGTATTGATTATTCGGGTAAAAAAGCCATAAGCGTTACCCAACGGATGCGCTGGATAGCACCGGGCACTTTTATGATGGGTTCGCCAAAGACAGAAGCCGAGCGTTCTAATGCCGAAGGCTTACAGCATACAGTCAACATCCAACAAGGCTACTGGCTTTTTGACACCGCCTGTACTCAGGCTTTGTGGGAGGTGGTGATGGGAGGCAACCTAAGCAATTTCAAAGGGGCAGACCGGCCCGTTGAACGGGTCAGTTGGAACGATACGCAAAAATTCATCCAGGCTCTTAACCAGAAGGGGTTGGATTTAAGCTTGCCATCCGAGGCGCAATGGGAATATGCTTGCCGCGCCGGAACTATCACTCCGTTTAGCTTCGGCGGCAACATCACCACCGAGCAAGTCAACTATCAAGGCGAGTACCCCTATGCCGGAGGCAAGAAAGGCCAGTATCGAAAAGAGACGGTTCCTGTCAAATCCCTACCCGCGAATCCATGGGGCTTGTACGAAATGCACGGCAATGTCTGGGAATGGGTGCAGGATGCGTGGCATGGCAACTACCAAAGTGCGCCGACCGATGGAAGTGTCTGGGAGTCTGTCGATGCTGGCGCGGCCCGTGTGTTGCGTGGCGGGTCTTGGGGCAACTACGCGAGGGACTGCCGTTCTGCGTTCCGTTACTACTATGACCCCGACCTCCGTTACTTCTTCACTGGCTTCCGTTGCGCCCGAATTCAGAATCGTGAGTCAGGCAAGCCAGCGGCGGGTCAGCCAAGCAGTGTAGGCCGGAATAAGCCTGTCTTGAGCGAAGCCGAAAGGCCCGCCCCGGCGGACGTTTCCGGCAAAACGGCGGGCCAAATGCCGGAAACGGTCGTTGCGCGACCTTATTCCGGCCTTCTACAGGTAGAGGATATAGGATGTGCCGAGCGTAGCGAGGCGCATCAACCGGATCGGCTCGATGGTGCGCCCTTCGACTCCGATCAGGACAGGCTTCGTCCCTCAGCGCACCCTATGAAGGATACCTTCGCCGCGAGACTCCTCCGCCTAGCCACCACCCCCAATGCAACCGTACCGCTACCACAGGCCAAAGCCTTCGCCATCCTCACCGACCGCGAAAAATTGACACTACGGCAAACCCAAAAACCCAAATGGGCTAAATCCATAGGCCGCGACCGCTTCGGTTTGTGCGCCGATATTGCCGTAGAGTCTAAGCAAGGCGAGCCGGTCATTCAGCGCCTAAGATGGATTCCGCCGGGGCGGTTTATGATGGGTTCGAAGGATGATCCGGGGCGTTATGATGACGAAGGCCCGCAGCATTCTGTCACCATCGCCCAAGGTTATTGGCTGTTTGACACCCCCTGTACTCAAGATTTGTGGCAGGCGGTGATGGGCAAGAAGAACCGTAGCCGTTTCAAAGATGGCAACAAGCCCGTCGAGCAGGTCAGTTGGAATGACGCACAGCAATTTATCCAAGCCTTGAACCAATGTTCACCGGGGCTGGAATTAAGCTTGCCGTCCGAGGCACAATGGGAATACGCCTGTCGCGCCGGGACGACCACGCCGTTTAGCTTTGGCGGCAACATCACCCCGGAGCAGGTCAACTATGATGGCAACAACCCCTATGCCGGTGGCAAGAAAGGTCAATACCGAAATGAGACTATTCCGGTCAAATCCCTGTCCACGAATCCATGGGGCTTGTACGAGATGCACGGCAATGTCCGGGAATGGGTGCAGGATGCGTGGCATGACAATTACAACGGCGCTCCGACCGATGGCAGTGCTTGGGTGTCTGCCGAAGCTGGCGCGGCCCGTGTGGTTCGCGGCGGGTCTTGGCTTAACGACGCGAGGAACTGCCGTTCTGCGTCCCGTAGTAACTACCAGCCCGACTACCAGTACTACGACACTGGTTTTCGTTGCGCCCGAGTTCAGGCGTGAGTCAAGACAGCAGGCAGGCACAGGCCCGACAGTCCGGGCAAGGCAGACGCAGCGGGTAAGTCAGTCTGCCGACATTTAGCGGTTAACGTTGCGTCGTTGCGCCGTGGCGTGAAACCTTTTCAAGTCTTTCAGGTTCGTCTATGCTTTGCCAAAAGCGGAGATGTTTATTGCTCACGCCACGGCGCAACGACGCAACGAAAGAGCAACAGATTTATAAGCGGATTTTTGCTTTCTGTCCCTTCACAACGCCATGAGAAAACCATGTTCGCCGAACGCCTGATTATCGAGACTGATGCCAAAGGCAAGCCAACTTGCTTGCCTGATCTACCCCCCAATTGCAAGATGGAGGCCATTTTCTTGTTGCTGGAAGAACCGTCCACCGTCACGACCCGGCAACCTTCTCCCGCCATCGCCGGGAAAGGCAAAATCTTGGGTGACATCGTGTCGCCGATTATCCCTGAAACTGACTGGGACATGCTGCGATGATTGTCCTTGATACTCACGCTTCGCGTTCGGAAGGAATGTAGCCCGTATGAAGCCTGTCCTGAGCGAAGTCGAAGGGCGCAGCGGAATACGGGTTTGCTAGCCATGATCGCCCCGGATTGCGCCGCAAAGCGGCTCCATCCGGGCTACAGCTATTGACTGTCCAGTATGAATACCATCCCCATCATCAACACTGCTTGGCATCCTTTAGCTTCCGGCAACCCGCCCGCATGGGCCAGCGAGTGGGGGCAGGACGAATACGGCGTGTTTGTTGCCTTCACCCTCGAAAAAGTCACCCAACGTTTGCGCTGGATTCCGCCGGGGCGGTTTATGATGGGTTCGCCGGAAGACGAGCCGGGGCGTTACGATGACGAAGGACCACAGCACAGGGTTTACATCACTCAAGGCTTCTGGCTGGCCGACACTCCTTGCACCCAAGCCCTGTGGGAAACGGTAATGGGCAACAACCCCAGCCGCTTCAAAAGCCCTCGCCGACCTGTTGAAGGAGTCAGTTGGAGCGGCGTGCAGACCTTCCTGCAAACCCTCAACGACAAAATTCCCGGCTTGAAATTGTGCCTACCCACCGAGGCGCAATGGGAACACGCCTGCCGCGCCCGTACCGACACCGCGCTGTACAGTGGGCCGATTGAGATTCTAGGTGAAAGTAACGCCCCAGCGCTAGACCCGATAGCTTGGTACGGCGGCAACAGCGGTGTAGGCTACGAATTGGATGAAGGGTATGATTCATCGGATTGGAAGGAGATACAATACTCAAACCCCGAATCCGGCACCCGTGAAGTCGGCCAGAAACAGCCCAACCCGTGGGGCTTGTACGACATGATCGGCAATGTCCTGGAATGGTGTGCGGACGGCAAGAGGATGTACACCAAAGAAACTCAGATTGACCCGATAGGCACTATGGATTCTAGCGCGGCTCGTGTGATGCGTGGCGGGTCTTGGAGCCACGTTGCGAGGTACTGCCGTTCTGCGTACCGTTACTACAACGGCCCCGTCTACCAGAGCCACAACTTCGGCTTTCGCTGCGCCCGAGTTCAGTCGTGAGTCAGGCCAGCAAAGTCACTCCACAACAGTACCCATAGTCGTGATTTCTGCCATTTGCCCTTCTATCCAATCTTCCGCCTGTTGCATGATGTCAGCCACGCTTTGATGGCTGTCAATGACCGGGCCTATGCGCATTTGGATGACACCGGGGTACTTCAAAAACGCTTGCCTAGCCCAAAATTCGCCGGCGTTGTGGGCAATGGGCACCACCGGGCAACCGACTCGGTGGGCCAGTATCGCGCCACTGGCATTGTATTGGCCTTTTTGACCGGGGGGAACGCGGGTTCCTTCCGGGAAAATCACCACCCAAAGCCCTTTTTTCAAACGATCTTCGCCATCCCGCAATAATTTCTTCAATGCCGCCGTCTTTGCGCCACGGTCTATGGCAATCGGTTCCATCAAACTCAAGGCCCAACCCCAGACGGGTACGCTGAGCAATTCCTTTTTTAACAGAAACACTAAGGGAGGGAATACGGCTTGAATCGATAAAGTTTCCCAAGCCGATTGATGCTTGGATATGATGATTCCATTGGTCGGTGGAATGTTTTCTTGCCCCTGCAATTCATAAGTGAGTTCGCAGATATGCTCTAGGAACCACATGTTCAGTTTGACCCATTTGAAAGCCCAACGATAGCGTGACTCGAATGGGCTTCGGTACAAAGAGAAAACAATCGGCGCGAAGGTCAAAACCGAAATAGTCTGGCAGAAATAGAAGATGCCGGAACGTATAATGACGCTCAGACTAGCCTTGCGTGAAGAGTATGTATTGGACGGCTTCATGGAGGTTGACGAAGGTTGGTACATCGAGTTCTGGGTTGCGTTGCAGGGTCTTTTTTCCGTTGCCAGTTTCCACCAAGATGGCCTCCGCGCCTATGCTTTGCGCGGCCTGAATATCCTTTAAGGAATCCCCTATGGCCGGAATGCCATCCAAGTCCACATTAAATTGCTTGGCGAATTGCTCATACATTCCGGTTTGCGGTTTGCGGCAATGGCAACCTTCTTCTGGCGGGTGTGGGCAAAAATAAATCGCCTCGATATGTCCCCCAACTTCTTCGAGAAGTTTGCGCATTTTGGCATGAATGCGTTCTAGCGTTGCCAGTTCGAACAAGCCCCGCCCAACCCCGGCTTGGTTGGTCACCACGACCACTTTATAACCACTGCGGTTCAATTGGGCAATGGCTTCTAGGCTTCCGGGAATCGGTTTCCATTCCTCGGGGGATTTGATATAAGCATCGGAATCGTAGTTAATGACTCCATCGCGGTCGAGAATGACCCAACGCATGTTTAATTCCAGTCGGTGGATAGTAAAGCGGTATTGTAACTGATGTTAAGCGAGCGTGGGTGTATCAGCTTACCGGAGTAATGTTGGAGTGCAAGGCTTGCCTTGCGAAGGCTAGTTTGGGCAAGGCAAGCCTTGCACTCCCGATGTGGCTTCAAACATAACCAGTGGGGGCCAGGCAAGGCAAGCCTTGCACTCCAGCATAAGTTTTAATCGCTCTCGTAAGTTAACGCAAGCCCTGATACGCTAAACCTACAACCGCCGCAACGCCTCGCCGTCATAGGCAATCCCAGACCAACCCTGTCGCATGAACGAGCGGATGTTAGCGTGATTGCTGCCTTCAGGTTGCGACAATACGTCTTGCCAATAATAATCGCCGAAAAGCCCCAAGGTTTGCGCTTCCGTCAAGCCATGCAGTTTGGCGAAATAAAACAATTTACAGGAGCCTTCATTGCTGCCAGCTTCGTTGATGACATCGCCATTGACAAAGCGCGTCGGGGTGTAATGGTAATATTCGGCGATGATGGCGATGGAGTCTTGGAAAGACAGCTTCTCCCCAGCTTTGGCGAGTGTGATAAATTCTTCGATTGACATGGCGTTTATCTTAGTCGAGTTTCAAATTCAAAAGCGGCATTGTAGCGAAAAACCGCTCGGTCAGTCATGGTCAATTGGCTGGTTTTAATTGAATTTCCTGCCAGTGTTGATCGAAATCATCCACTACGACCTCATCCACGCCAAAGACTACTCGATGGGTATAGGTGCTTTCCACGGGAACACCGCCACGCATCGGCGGTTTGAAGCGCCAATGTTGCACCGCACCTAACACTTCATTGTCGAGCGCCTCGTAACCACTGCTCCGTTTCAAATCAACCCCACTGACCGTGCCATCTGGGGCGATATGGATCACAACTTCCACCATGCCTCTCATGTTTTGGCGCATGGCTTGGAGCGGGTAGGTGATCCGTGGATTGGGATTGATTATAGAGCCTAGATTAACGCCAGTATTGGACGTGGCCGGGCTGCTATCCAAGGATATTTTGCCTTGAGTGCTAGGCGCATCATTGGAATAATCCTTGGAAAGCTCGGCAAAATCATCCTTGAATTCCGGCACCGCGTTGTCGTTGGGTTCAGCCGGAGTTGGCTTTTCCGGTTTGCGCGGCTTTGGCGGTGGTGGCTGAATGACCGGAGTGGGCGGCTTGGGCCGTTTTGGTTCGGGCTTGACTGGTTTGACGATAGGCTTAGGCTGCTTTTGCAGGGTGCTTTCGATGGGTTTTTGGGCGGGTTGGGGCTTGACCACAGGCTTGGGCGGTTGAACCGGCTTGGGCGCGGGTGCGGGTTTTGACGGCTCCGATTTTGCTGGTGTGCGGACAGCCGTAGGCTTCGACTTGGGCGCAGCCGATAGCGTAACTTCTATGCCTTTCTGATTTTTGTTTGCTTGAATCGCCGCCGATTTGTCGTCGCGGATGGCGACTAGCGCATAAAACAAATAATGTGCGACGAGCGAGAGGAGGAGGGCTAATAAAAAGCAACAATTCCAGCAAGTATCGCGATTGTGTGGCTGCTTGCCGTAGCGGGGCAGCTTGTTCCCATAGATCAACAGTGTCTTCCCGGTTTTGGCCTAGCTTCTATTTTAAGCTATCTGGCTGCAAGTTTCAGCTATTGAGTTTTGAGTGGGTGCGATTTGCAGAGTCAACTTTGACGTTTAGATTGACGTTCGTAGTCCCGCCTTTAGGCGGAAACTGATCGAAAATATCCGGCTGAAGCCATAGGTATCTACACAAGTCCCTCCCCCCTTGGGGGGAGGGATTTAGGGAGAGGGGGACTGGGTTGATTACAAATGGCTTGTCGTCTCATCAACCGTCCCAAGACCCTCTCCCCCGGCCCCTCCCCCTGCGAGGGGGAGGGGAGTAAAAACAATAGTTTGCAAGTTGTGTAGATACCTATGGCTGAGGCTGGGACTAAAAACGTTTTCATTGAACCTCACATCACCTCCAAGGCTTCCCGCAATGTTTTTACGGGTATGATCTCCAAGCCTTCGACACCGCCTTTGGGGACGTTTTTACCGGGTACGACAGCATGTTTGAAACCATGCTTGGCGGCTTCACGCAAGCGTTCTTCGCCATTTTGAACCGGCCTGACTTCGCCGCTCAAGCCTAATTCGCCGAAGGCAATCCAATCCCTAGGGATGGGCCGTTCACGATAACTGGACACCACCGCCATGACCACCGCCAAATCGCCGGCGGTTTCGGTCAAGCGCAAGCCGCCAACCATGTTGACGAATACGTCTTGATTGACCATGGACACGCCACCATGCCGGTGCAACACCGCCAGCAACATCGCCAAGCGGTTGCCTTCCATGCCCACCGCGACGCGACGCGGGGCGGGCAAATGGGTTTCGTCCACCAAGGCTTGCACCTCGACCAGCAAGGGGCGGCTGCCCTCGCGCATGACCATGACCACCGTTCCCGGCATGTCTTCTTCATAGCGAGACAGGAAAATGGCGGAAGGATTTTTGACTTCTTTCAATCCGGTTTCGGTCATGGCGAACACGCCCAATTCATTGACCGCACCGAAGCGGTTTTTGAACGCACGAATGACTCGGAAGCGGTTGCCGGGGTCACCCTCGAAATACAATACCGTATCCACCATGTGCTCCAACACTCGCGGACCGGCCAATGCGCCTTCTTTGGTGACATGACCGACGAGGAACACAATCGTCCCGCTTTGTTTGGCGAAACGCACCCATTGGGCGGCGCATTCGCGGACTTGGGCGACGGAACCGGGGGCGGATTGCAGTATTTCGCTGTAGACGGTTTGGATGGAATCGACGACCAGTAGGGGAGGGGGCTGATCGCGCACGATGGAAAGCATACGCTCCAAGGAGGTTTCCGCCAGTATCTTGACCCCGGTGCAATTCAAATGCAGACGTTTGGCGCGTAGGCTGACTTGCTGGATGGATTCTTCGCCGGTGATATACAAGGCGTTGACTTGCCCACCCACTGCCGCCAAGGTTTGTAGCAATAACGTGGATTTGCCGATGCCGGGGTCGCCGCCGATCAGAATGGCAGACCCGGTGACCAAGCCGCCGCCCAATACCCGGTCCAATTCTTCCAGTCCGCT
The DNA here is from genome assembly GCA_903930145.1 of uncultured Methylococcaceae bacterium. Taxonomy (GTDB): domain Bacteria; phylum Pseudomonadota; class Gammaproteobacteria; order Methylococcales; family Methylococcaceae; genus Methylumidiphilus. The sequence goes on along the minus strand of CAIYXP010000173.1, from coordinate 25,745 downwards.
GCTGGAACGGGTGATTTCCTCCGCATCGACCGTGGATAAGTCTATCGGTTGGGATTGACCGGACCCGTCACCGGCATAACCGGAATAGCGCGAGGCAACCGGGTTGCGGTCTTCGACACTTTCCACCAAAGTGTTCCATAATCCACAACCCCCGCACTGTCCAGCCCATTTGCTTTGGGCATGACCGCATTCGGTGCAACGGTAGAGGATTTTTTTGTCTTTTGATGATGCCATTATTGCTTGGGTTTTTCAGCCACCAGCAAAGAATTAATCCCCTCGCGATATAATACATTGACCGGGCTAAATCCAATTTCTTTCATGCAAACCAGTGAAGATTCCAAGCGCATGATATGGTCTGACGATTCGTCGCTAAACAAATGCACAATCCATTGTTCCAGCAAATCATAACGCTTGATTTCGCCAAACGCCTTGAACCAAAACTTCACTTCTTCCTGTATCAGCCGGGTATGTTCCAGCGTATCGTCCAAGGCATAAAGGTCTCCGTTGATGAATGCGCCGCCGGGTTTCAATACTCGGAAAATTTCCTGCAATACTTGAGTTCGATAGCCTTGCAAAAAATTATGGGTCACATAACCCGAGGCGACCACATCCACGCTTTCGTCGGGCAAGGCTTTCAGGCCGGACAAAGCATCCGTTTCAATCAAGCGCAACTGCCCGGTGTCAATCCAATGGGCTAGATGCTGTTTGGCTTGTTCCAGCATAGTTGGCTCATTGTCGATGGAGGTCAGCTTAATGTCATCGCGGGCACGGAGCAGGGACAAGCTGGTAATGCCAGTGCCGCAGCCTAGCTCGAAGACCGTCAGCGGTGTACCCGCTTGCCAAGTCGCAAAGGTATCGCCCACCTTCTGGCTGACTTCAACCACAGCAGGGCAAATCAATTTGAGCATGTCGTATTCCGCGCCGATCAGGCCGGAGAATAAGCGTTCAACTTCGAGGGATTGCATTGTTTAGATTCGTTACAGTCAAAAGCAAGATTGTTAAAGGCCAAATTTGCAGACAAGTATAGCTGATATTCCATTTCAAGCTTGAGTTTCCAGAGTTCCATCTCCCAGCTTGATGACATGCAAAGCGACTCTGAGTTGTCGGAAAGTGTCCGGCTCTAAACTATCCCGGCAGATTAATACATGGCGCGTTTTTTTATCTGTCCGTAAATGTAGCAACACAAACCAAGGGGAAACGATGGAACTGCCAAGCAATTGTGCTTCGTAGGTTTCGCCAGAGTAGTCAGTCAGTCCGCATGAACTATCTGGTTTGAGTGCCAGTCCTTGTATGGTAGTGGTTGGCATGGGTTTCCAGCAATACCACCAAGCACTCAGCAAAACTCCAGCAGATAGAAGCAAGCGCAAGAGGATGGGCAAAGGATTTAGCCAAGCAGAAAGGAATGCGAGGATATGCAAAACGATCAGAAGGATTATAAGCGCCCGTGAGGGTTTAGGGGCGATATAGGGACAGAGAACGGATTTTTCCGACAAGGGCGTAGGTTATTCGTCCGCTTGCGCCTTGAGCAATTGGATGATGTCATCGGACAACCAAAGGCCGGCATTCCGCAATTTAACCAAGCCGTCATTGACAGATTTGAGCAAACCACGGCGTTTGGCGAGCAGCAAAATTCCACCCGTACCAAACAGGGCAATCCCTAAGGTTTGAGCGCAACGTCGAGCATCCATATCATCGATCACAGCCCGTGTGGTTGGATTTAGCAAGGCGTAGCTCAATACTGCGGCTTCTCCGCTTCCGAGATTCCAAGCTTGTATACGCGGTGAAATCATTACTTTCTCGCGAATCGGCCAAGTTTGACTCAGCAATCCACATGCGGCGGCATCTTTTCGCTCATTCACCACCTCCAACCAAACGGCTTCAGGCACAATGATCCGTTTGAACAAGCGAGGCAACAGGTCAGCCTGACCACTACGAAAAAGCGTAATCAACGGTGAGGAGTTGATTACTATAGTATCATTCGACATCGCGCAGTTCTTCTATCAATTCTTCCTTCGTGTATTGAAAAGGGCAAACTTTATAGCGGGATAAAGCATCAATGAAAGCTGCACGGGTCAAACCCGCGATTTCTGCCGCCCGGCCTTGGGATAACTTCCCTAGTTCATACCACTTCACCGCTGCGGCGATACGCATTTCCAGCGAAAACTCATTGGGTGTTTGGTGCAGGGTGGCAAAAACCTCTTCTGGCATTTCCAGTGTCAATTGCGTCATGTCATTTTTCTCTCAAGGAAGTTCTAAGCACCCTCGAAGTTTTAGGGGCGATATAGGGACAGAGAACGGATTTTTCCGACAAGGGCTTTGATATAAGGTTGGTTAGGCTCTTCAGATCCAATAAGGTAATGGATAAGTTGGTCGTCGGGCCACTCCAATAGCGTCAAGAATGCTTGTTGTTCCACTTCGGTTGAACTTTCATATTTTTGTCGCAGCCAAGTTTGCAACAATATGTCCAGTTCCTTGGTGCCGCGTCGGCAACGCCATTCCAATTGTGAGAGGTTAATCATAATTATTTTTTTATACTCACCCTCTCCCCCGACCCCTCTCCCGCAAGCGGGAGAGGGGAGGTGGGCGTTATTTCTGCCTTTCCACCAACAGCTTTTTAATCTCAGCAATTGCCTTTGCCGGGTTCAGTCCTTTCGGGCAGGTGTCGGTGCAATTCATGATGGTGTGACAGCGGTAGAGTTTGAACGGGTCTTCCAATTCGTCCAAACGCTCGCCCGTGGTTTCGTCGCGGCTGTCGGCGATCCAACGGTAAGATTGCAACAAGACCGCAGGACCCAAATAACGATCCCCATTCCACCAATAACTGGGGCAGGAGGTTGAGCAACTGGCGCATAGAATGCATTCAACCAAACCATCCAACTTGCTCCTTTCTTCCTTGCTTTGCAGCCTCTCGCGGTCGGCAGGGGGTGGGGTTTGGGTGACGATCCACGGTTTGATGGAAGCATATTGGGCGTAAAAATGGGTCATGTCCGGCACCAAGTCCTTGACGACTGGCAGGTGCGGCAGTGGATAGATGCGAATGACTTCGCTGCAATCGTCCATTGCCTTGGTGCAGGCTAGGGTATTATGCCCGTCAATGTTCATGGAACACGATCCACACACGCCTTCACGACAGGAACGGCGAAAAGCCAGCTTAGGGTCAATCTCATTTTTGATGAGCAGCAACGCATCCAATACCATCGGTGCGCAACGGTCCAAGTCGATGTGAAACACATCCAGCCTCGGATTTTCGCCACTTTCCGGGTCGTATCGATAGACTTCGATGCGCTTGATGCGTTTGGCACCCACGGGTGCGGCCCAAACTTTGCCGGGTTTAACTTTTGAATTTTCGGGGAGATTAAAATCTGCCATGTCGTTTTCCAGTCGCCCTCAATAAACCCGGGGCTTGGGGGCAATGACTTCGACTTCATCGGTCAAGGTGTAAAGATGCACCGGGCGATAGTCGATAGTCAGGTTATGATTATGATCCAGCCACGCCAAGGTATGCTTTAGCCAATTCTCATCATCGCGGTTGGGGAAATCTTCACGGGCATGTCCACCACGGCTTTCCTGACGGTTCAATGCTGAAGAAATGGTCACCATGGCTTGGCCTAATAAGTTTTGCAACTCGATGGTTTCGGCCAAGTCAGTATTCCAAACCAATGAATGGTCGGACACTTTGACATCATCAAACTGGTTAAACACATCCTTCATTTGGCTGACTCCCTCCTGCAATACCTCGCCGGTGCGGAATACGCTGGCATGGCTTTGCATGGTTTTTTGCATGGCCAGCCGGACATCGGCAGTATTATGCGAACCGTTGGCATTGCGCAGCTTGTCAAACCTAGCCAATGATTCCTCGCAAGCATCCTTAGCCAAGGGTCTATGAGACTGCCGGGGTTTGATCAATTCGGCGGCTCGGATGGCAGCGGCACGTCCAAACACCACCAAATCCAATAGGGAGTTTGAGCCTAGCCGGTTGGCCCCATGCACGGACACGCAAGCCGCTTCGCCACAGGCCATCAAGCCGGGTACGACGGTTTCCGGGTTGCCATCCTTTAACGTCACCACTTCAGCCCGGTAATTGGTGGGAATGCCGCCCATGTTGTAATGAACGGTCGGCAAAATGGGCAATGGCTCCTTGGTCACATCCACGCCGGCGAAAATCCTAGCCAGTTCTGCGATGCCGGGAAGCCGCTCTTGAATCACCTCGGCTGGCAAGTGTTCGATGTGCAAATAGGCTTGATCCTTATTTGGCCCGACTCCACGACCGGCACGGATTTCCATGGTGATTGCGCGACTGACCACATCACGCGAGGCCAAGTCTTTGGCGTGAGGCGCATAACGTTCCATGAAGCGTTCGCCTTCGGAGTTAGTCAAATAACCGCCTTCCCCACGTACACCCTCGGTGATCAAACAACCAGCGCCATAAATGCCAGTCGGGTGGAACTGGACAAACTCCATGTCTTGCAAGGGAAGTCCGGCGCGCAATACCATTGCGTTGCCGTCGCCCGTGCAAGTATGTGCGGAAGTGCAAGAAAAATAGGTGCGTCCATAACCGCCGGTTGCCAACAAAGTCGCATGGGCGCGGAACAGGTGAATAGTTCCATCATCCAAACGCCAAGCCAATACCCCTTTGCATTCGCCGTTTTCCATAATCAGGTCTAGGGCGATGTATTCAATGAAGAATTCGGCGCTATGTTTGAGCGATTGTTGATATAAGGTATGCAGGATGGCATGGCCAGTTTGGTCTGCCGCCGCACAAGTGCGTTGGGCCGTGCCTTCGCCGAAATGTGTGGTCATGCCGCCAAACGGTCGCTGATAGATTTTGCCATTGGGGGTGCGGGAAAAAGGCACACCATAATGCTCCAACTCGATTACCGAAGGAATCGCTTCCCGGCACATGTATTCGATGGCATCTTGGTCGCCCAACCAGTCCGAACCTTTTACGGTGTCGTACATGTGCCAGCGCCAGTCATCCTCGCCCATATTGCCCAAGGCCGCGCTAATGCCTCCTTGTGCCGCTACGGTATGGCTTCTGGTGGGGAAAACTTTAGTCACGCAAGCCGTTTTCAGTCCGCGCTGCGCCAAACCTAAGGTGGCCCTTAATCCGGCCCCACCCGCGCCGACGACGACAGCATCGTAGGAATGGTTGATAATCTCGTATGATTTAGCCATGACTTTCCACGAAGACGATGCGTAGCACAGAGAATGCGGTGCTAAGAGCCAAGAAAGCGGTCACAAGCCGGACCCCCAACATCCCGATGATTTTCATCCAGTCATTGTGCACATAATCTTCAATGACGACTTGCAAGCCGAGCATGGCATGGTAAAGGGATAAAAAGATAAAGGAAAGCAGCAGAATGGTGTTCCATGGCAAACTCATCCACTGTAAGACCTCTACATAGGTCGTACTCGGCAATTTGGACAAGTGAATCGCCAACCAAAGCGATAGTGGGACAAGCGCGACAGCGGTCACTCGCTGTTGCCACCAATCATGCGAGCCTTGCCGCGCCGAGCCTAGGCCGCGAGCCCTCGCCAAAGGGGTTTGAAAATTCATCAGGGTTACGCCCAAGGTTTATACAAAACTTAAGAAAAATATTAAAACAAACAGGACTAAGGAAGCGGCCAGTTCGTAGGTGGCCAAACGGTTGAGCGTTTCGCGATCAAAGCCATGACCCGTGTCCCAAACTAAATGCCTAAAGCCATGGCATAAATGGAACACTAGAGCGTAAATCCATGCCCATAAAAACAATCGGCCTATAATCGATGTGAGGAAGCCATGCACTAGGGCGAAGGATTCGGACCCTTGGGCTACCGCCAATAAGAAAATAACCAACACGATCATGCCTAGGCTTAGACAAACGCCTGTGGCACGGTGGGTTATGGACAGCCAAGCCGTCAGGGGCAGGCGATACACCTGCAAATGCGGGGAAAGCGGACGCTCGTTCATTGGGCAAGTCATCATTATATAAGGTTCAGCCAAGCAAGTTGGTCAACATGCGCTGACCTTAGATTTGGCTACATCGGAATTTGCATCATCTTATACCCCTAGTTGACTCGTACCTCAAGCATTTCCACGAAAAGGTCTGTTTACCTAATGTTGCATTGTAAGGCTAGAACCCTCAGTGCCATCAAGTTAAGCCGTCATACCGGCATGGATGCCGGTATCCATCGTCCATGGAAGGCACAAGTCGGCTGCAACAATGCTTGTTAAGCATCCTGCCGGGTTACGGTTTGCCATCCTTGGACGATGGATTTTGGCATCCATGCCAAAATGACGTTTTTACAACATGCGCTTAGCTCATACGGATAATTGCTGTCGTCGCTAGCTGTTTAGTCGTAGGTTCGTATCCGCATGATAAAATGCCACGGTTAGCTGATTATGGGTCAGGACAATAATCCCTATTGACCCAACCATCAATCAGCTAACCCATAGGGATGACCCATGGCATTAGTGACAGACTCAATGAAAACAACCGTGAATGTTATGAAAAATAGATTGGTCGCCAGTTTTTTGAATATTGCCCGAAAAACCTATCACTCCTTGCCCTTAGCGCGTAATCACCGATTGGCAATCCAGAGCCTATTCTATCGGAATTTTGGATTTCTCTTTTCCAGTACACAATCCTATCAATTATGGAAGTCAAGGCAGATTGCATTAAATTCTCAAGGATTTGGTCAATATTTTAAACAGTCTCTGGCTAAAACGGGTTTGGATGACATTTCTTTGCAAAGTTTTCATGTCAATACCAGTGAAAAGCCATTGGCATCCATTATTATCCCGGTGTATGGTCAAATCGACTATACCTTAAGTTGCCTTCGATCACTTGCCAATTTAGATTCGACTGTCAGTTTTGAGGCCATTATCGTCGATGATAGTTCCCCTGACGATACTCAAGAAAAATTGAAAGCCATAACAGGCATTCGCGTTATCCACAATGACACCAATCTTGGGTTTCTCCGTTCATGCAATACCGGTGCTAGTCAGGCAAAGGGTCAGTATTTAGTCTTTCTGAATAATGATACTGTTGTCTTAGAAGGTTGGTTGGACGCACTCATTGAAACCTTCACCCTTTTTCCTACAGCCGGTTTGGTCGGGTCGAAATTGCTTTACCGTGATGGACGTTTGCAAGAGGCAGGGGGGGTAATATGGAATGATGCCTCGGGCATGAACTATGGTCGCTTAAATGACCCAAACCGTCCCGAGTTTAATTATGTCCGCAGTGTTGATTATTGCTCCGGTGCTTCCATAGCGATTTCCCGTGAATTGTTTGACCAGATTGGCGGTTTTGACGAGCGTTATATTCCCGCATACTACGAGGACACCGATCTGGCATTTGCCGTGAGGAAAGCGGGTTATGCGGTGCTTTATCAACCAGCCTCCCAGTTGGTGCATTTTGAGGGTATCACATCGGGCACGGATTTGGAGTCTGGCATCAAATCCTATCAAGCAGTCAATCGGTTGAAGTTCTTGGAAAAGTGGTCTGATGAGTTGGCTAAGCATGGCTTGCCGGGGGAGTCGCTTTTGTTGCAACGGGATCGGTCGGTCAAAGGGCGCATCCTGATTATCGACGAAACGACGCCTACCCCGGATCAGGATTCCGGCTCCTTGGATGCGTTTTATGTGCAAAGGACGCTGGGTGAACTGGGTTATAAAGTCACCTTTGCCCCTGAAGATTTGGTATATTTTGAAAAGTACACCAAGCAATTCCAACAGATTGGGGTGGAATGTCTTTATTCACCTTATGTGTCAACTTTAAAGCAATACCTGAAGGCTAATGGAAAAGCGTTCGACTATGTTTTTCTAACCCGCGCCAATGCAGCGTTCAATCATTATAAAATGATCAAGCAATATTGTCCGCAAGCCAAGATTATTTTCAATACGGTGGATCTTCATTACCTTCGTTTAGAGCGTGAAGCCAAGGTAACAGGATCGTCGGACATGGCAAACCAAGCCAAACGGATGAAGGAGATTGAATTCGAATTGATGAGGAATTGTGACAGGACGATCATTATTAGTGACTCCGAAGCTCAATTATTGCATCAACAAGATGCCAGCCTTCGTTTGACCGTCATGCCGTTCATGAGGGAAATGCCGGGGTGCAAAAATGCATTTTCCAATCGAAAAGACATTGTATTTATTGGAGGGTTTGAACATCCACCCAATATTGATTCCGTGGAGTATTTCATCAAAGAAATTTGGCCTCAAGTCCATGCCAAGTTGCCTGAGGTCAGGTTTTTAATCATAGGCAGTAAAATGTCCGAACACATTAAAGCCATGAACAGCCATCCCGGAGTGGAGGTCATAGGGTTTGTAGAGAATTTGGCAGACTATTTTGACCATTGCAAAATGACTGTCGTACCCTTGCGGTTTGGGGCTGGCATCAAAGGCAAAATTGGCACCAGTGCCAGTTTTGGCGTGCCTTCTGTCGCCACCACGATTGCCGTGGAAGGCATGGGGTTTGTCAACGGCGAACAAATATTAGTTGCAGATGACCCTAATAGTTTTGCCGATAGTGTAATCAGGCTATATCAGGATGAGGCATTGTGGACCCAACTAAGCCAGTCTTGCCTAGCCAAGGTGAGTGAGCAATATTCCTTGGAGGCAGGCAAGAGGCGGTTACAAGAATTGCTGGCGACCGTGGGTAGTTAGCTCATCAATCTGACATCATGATGTTGAATAGCTTTCATCCTGCCGTTTCCGCTTGGTTTGCCGAGACTTACGCGGCCCCGACGGATTGTCAAATCCAGTCTTGGGCAGCAATAAAGGAAGGCAAGCATACCTTAATCAGCGCACCCACCGGCTCGGGCAAGACCTTGGCAGCGTTTTTGGCGGCGATTGATGAACTGGTGCGGCTGGGGTCCGAGTATTGCTTGGGGGATGCGACCCATGTGCTTTATATTTCACCGCTGAAGGCCCTGAGCAACGATATTCAAAAAAACCTTCAAGCCCCGCTAGAAGGCATCAACCGCAAACTCTTTGAGATGGGCCATTCGGAGTTGGCAATCCGCTCAATGGTGCGTACCGGGGACACGCCTGCGCCGGTGCGGGCCGCGATGCTGAAACAACCGCCGCACATTCTGGTGACTACGCCAGAATCGGCCTATCTGTTGCTGACCAGCGAAGGTGGGCGGCGAATGTTGAAAACCGTCCGCACCGTCATTATTGATGAAATCCATGCGATTGTTGGCAGCAAGCGCGGCTCCCATTTGTCGCTATCGTTGGAGCGTTTGCAGCGTTTGGTGGGTGGGCGCTTGAATCGGGTCGGGTTGTCCGCCACGCAGAATCCGATTGAGGAAGTGGCGAGGTTTCTTGTCGGAGTTCAAAGTGATGAAAGCGATTGCCATATTGTCAACGTAGGCCATGTCAGACGACTAGACCTGTCGATTGAACTACCCGATTCGCCGTTGGAAGCGGTCTTGTCCAACGAACAGGCAAAGTCGGTTTATGATCGCATGGCGGTGTTGATCGCCGAGCACCGCACGACATTGATTTTCGTAAACACCCGGCGCATGGCCGAGCGCTTGGCAAGAGCGTTGAGCGAACGCATAGGCGAGGAAAACATCACGTCGCACCACGGCAGCTTGGCCCGTGAACAGCGTCTGTCGGCTGAATGTCGGCTGAAAGAGGGCAAGTTAAAAGCATTGGTGGCGACGGCTTCGCTGGAATTAGGCATAGACATAGGCGATGTGGATTTGGTCTGCCAATTTGGAACAACGGGTTCCATCGCCACGTTTCTCCAACGGGTGGGGCGGTCCGGGCATTTCATGGGTGGCACACCCAAGGGGCGATTATTCCCCACCAGCCGTGATGACCTCATTGAATGCTTGGCATTATTGGATGCGATTCGTCGAACCGAGTTGGACGCATTATGCATCCCGCCCAAACCCATGGATGTGTTGGCCCAACAGATTGTCGCCATGGTCGCTTGCGAGGATTGGGCGGAAGACGAGTTATATGAAATCCTCTGCAAAGCCTGGCCTTACCGGAATTTACAGCGAGAGGAATTCGATGCCGTGGTGTCCATGTTGGTGGAAGGGTTCAGTACCCGGCGTGGACAGCGAGCGGCCTATCTGCATCGTGACGGCATCAACCAAAAACTATTGGCAAGAAAAGGAGCCAGGCTGACCGCCATCACCTGCGGCGGGGCGATTCCCGACAATGCCGATTATCGCGTGGTGCTGGAACCGGCAGGTGAATTCATCGGCACGGTGGACGAGGATTTTGCCATCGAAAGCATGGCGGGTGATATTTTCCAGCTTGGCAATGCCAGTTGGAAGGTGTTGAAGTTGGAGGCCGGGGTTCTCCGCGTGGAAGATGCCAAAGGCCAACCGCCTAGCATTCCTTTCTGGTTTGGTGAGGCTCCGGGCCGTACCCATGAATTGTCATGGGCGGTTTCACGGTTGCGAGTGGAGATTGCCGAACATCTGACGGGCAAGGGCGATGCCATTTCCCAATCCGGCATCGATTCAACCACGGAATGGTTAAGGCAGAGGCTGAACATTTCCCAACAGGCAGCGGAACAAGCGGTCATTTATATCGCCGCCGCTCAAGCGACTTTAGGCGTGATGCCTAGTTTCGACACCGTCGTGTTTGAACGCTTCTTCGACGAATCCGGCGGGATGCAATTCATCATTCATTCGCCCTTGGGCAGTCGGCTCAACCGCGCTTGGGGCTTGGCCTTGCGCAAGCGTTTTTGCCGGGGGTTCAATTTTGAATTGCAAGCCGCCGCCACCGAAAATGCGGTCATCCTTTCACTCAGCACATCCCATAGCTTTCCCTTGGAAGACGTTGCCAAGTTCTTAAATTCCAAAACGGTGCGAGATTTGTTGATACAAGCCCTGTTGGCCGCGCCGATGTTCAATATCCGTTGGCGCTGGAATGCCGTGTGTGCCTTGGCCTTGCGCCGCTTTCAAGGTGGCAAGAAGACGCAGCCGCATTTATTGAGGATGCAAGCCGAGGACTTGGTCGCTTGCGTCTTCCCCGACCAACTCGCTTGTTTGGAGAACATCGTCGGCGACCGCGAGATTCCCGACCATCCTCTGGTCTATCAAACCATAGAAGATTGCCTGACCGAGGCGATGGACATTGACCGGCTGGTGGAACGGATCAAAGGCATCGAAACCGGCACAATTCGAGTGGTGGGCCGCGATTTGGTCGAGCCTTCCCCGCTGGCGGCGGAGATTGTCAACAGCCGTGTTTACACGTTTTTGGACGGAGCGCCTTTGGAGGAACGCCGCACCCGCGCCGTTGCCAGTCGGCGTTATCTTGACCCTGCCACCGCATCCGATTTGGGCCGTTTGGACGATGCCGCCATAGCCCGTGTCCGTGAGGAAGCCTGGCCCGAAGCCGACACGATGGAAGAACTGCATGATGCCTTATTGATGACGGGCTATGTCTGCCACCCAACCGAATCCCATTCAGACAGCCGATGGGCAGGGTTTTTCGCTCAACTGGCGGGTTCGGGACGGGCCACCACGCTGCCTTTGCCGAACAGGGGCTTATGGATTGCCGCCGAGCGTTGGACCCAGTTTCGCGCCCTCTATCCTCACTATGGTTCAGAACCGGAATTGAAACTACCGCCGGCCTTGGATAACCAGCAATGGGAGCCTGAAACTGCCTTGGTGGAAATTCTGCGTTCCAGATTAGCCGCTTTAGGGCCGGTTGCCGCCCATTCGATTGCCGAGCAGATGCATTTAAGCCTGTCACAAGTCGAGCAAGCCTTATTGCAACTGGAAACCGAAGGTTTCGTGTTGCGTGGGCAGTTTACCAATAACTCAAGCAAACCAGTTCCCTCTCCCATCGGGGGAGGGTTAGGGTGGGGGGAAGCAAACACAACAGCATCAGGGGTTGGGGATGGGGCGAATGATGAGCAGATTAGAGTGGAATGGTGCGAGCGCCGCCTGTTGGCCCGAATCCATCACTACACCATTCACCGCTTGCGCAAGGAAATCGAGCCAGTCAGCAGTGCAGACTTTCTACGCTTTTTATTCAAATGGCAACGGGTGCGGGCGGATGCACGTGGCGAAGGCCCGGATGCCTTGGCGGCGGCGTTGGAGCAATTGGAAGGCTTCGAGTCTGCCGCTTGCGCTTGGGAAGGCGATTTGCTGCCTAGCCGCATCAATGGCTATGACCCGGCTTGGCTGGATGCCTTATGCCAGTCAGGCCGCTATGTCTGGATTAGGCTCACCCCGGCCCAATCCGCGATGAACACGGTGAAGTCTTCGCCCATTGCCTTGCTTCAACGCCGTCGCGTGTCGGCTTGGCGAAGCTTGCGGCTTGCCAATGACGGCCCGATTGACATCAGCGGGACTGCGTTGCGGGTTTATGATGCCTTGAAAGCCCACGGTGCTTCCTTCTTTGAAGAATTGGCGGAAGCTTCTGGCTTATTGAATACCCAAGTGGAAAATGCCTTGGGTGAATTGGTTGCCAAAGGCTTGGTCAACTGTGACAGTTTCAAAGGCTTGCGTTCATTATTGGTTCCCGAAGAAAAGAAACGCCGGTATCGCGGTATCAATCCGTTTGGCATAGAAGACGCCGGTCGTTGGTCGCTGTTGAATCCGGTCAATGTGGCTAAGGTCGAGCTAGAGTCTAATGCGATAGAACACATGGCCGGTGTCTTGCTGCGTCGATATGGCGTGGTTTTCCGCGCCTTGCTGGCAAGGGAAACCACCGCGCCGCCTTGGCATGACTTGCTTAAAGTCTATCGCAAACTCGAAGCCCGTGGCGAAGTGCGCGGCGGTAGGTTTGTCGCCGGTCATTACGGCGAACAATTTGCCTTGCCCGAAGCGGTGGAAGGCTTGCGCGCTGTTCGCAAGCAAGCGCATGATGAGGAGTTCTGCGTCGTCAGTGCTGCTGACCCGTTGAACTTGGTGGGTATCATCACACCGGGTTTAAAACTTCCCGCCTTGCCAGGGAATCGTGTGCTGTATAAAAACGGTGTGCCTTTGGCAGTCATGACCGGCAAGGACATGCGCTGGCTAAACGAACAAAACCAAGAGGATGAATGGGACATCAAAAACCGGCTGTTGCGTCGGTCGGCCCAGTCGCAATGGTCATGATTTGCGCACATTTAATCGGTGCTATAAGATTGCCCTTAAACCATCAACGCCAATAGACTTTGGGGATCGTAATGAACGATAACGTCGAAAACCTAGTTCTTGAACATCTTCGCGCCATCCGAGCCGGCATGGGTAGGATGGAGGCGCAGTTGGTCGAAGTCAATGCCCGGTTGCTCAGCGTCGAAAAGGCCGTGCTTAAATCCCGTAGCGACAATCTGGACACTCAAGAAGAAATGTAAAACCAGAGAGCAGTAGGTCAGCATCCCCATGCCGACAACGAACTAATCCCCATAGCGAACAACCTTGTTCATGCTTTCAAGTGCCACTTTCAGTGCCTCAACCGCTGATGCGGTCGGCTGGACCGATCGACACCCGGACTCAATGACGCCTAGCGCAGTGTGAGGCGTAAACATGTGCGGTCCACGAAGGGCATAAAGGAGTTCCAGCGTTTGGCGGTCTTCTGTGGGATTGAGCGCCTTCAGTATGTCTCCCCATTGCGCATTCCTTTTCTGTAGAGCTATAACCTCATCGAGAAGCGCCTTAGCCGTGATCTTGCCACTGCCTGATGGTTGCGGACTTCTCTGGGTTTGGGTTTTCTGCGACCTTTTGGAATTTGAAGGTCTTCGCTTCATTACCGCCCAGAAAAAAACCGCGATTGCCAGCCCTAGGGCGATGAAGAAGATGATCTGAGGATTGTTCATTCTAAATTCCTGTGGTGAATGGAAGTTGGGCTGTGATGCCTAAGGTCGAATGACGGTGTGCCTTATGCAAACATCAAACGTCCGCGAGGAGCGGGAATGAAACGCCCCAATTCTTGGGCGGTTTGCAACCATTCCTCAATAACAATCTCGGCATTGGCGACGGCTTCCCGATAGCTTGGGCCATCTGCCATGCAACCGGGCAATTCCGGGACTTCGACGATAAAAGCATTGTCGTCCTCACTCCAATAAATGACCATTTCGTATTTGCTAGGCATCTTCAACCCCTACTTTATCATGTTTGCATTGTTTGATGGCTCCCACGCTCCGGCGCTCATCGTTATACACAAGTCCAGCCAAGCCAGAAAAGCCGTCATTTCGGCAGGGATGCCGAAATCCAGGCCATGGACGGTAACTAGTCGGCTGTGCAAGCGCCTGATTCATGCGACTTATCAAGCCCTTGTTACCGTCTGTTGATACAAGCGCATCGGTCGTGACTCACAGTTTGCCATCCTTGGACGATGGATTCCGGCATCCCTGGCCGGAATGACGAATCTCCAACACTTGTGTATAACGACGAGCGCTCCAGCGTGGGAGCCTATCCATTGACGCTCTGCGTTCATTAACCGCTGGAGCGGTTAAATCGCGTTCCCACGCTGGGAGCGTGGGAACGATCAAATCCGGCTTCATGCTCGGCAAGTGCAGCATTGATAAGAAAGTCTAGCTTTCCTGCATTGGAGTCGGCTTCCAATTGTTTATCCCAACGCGCTTGGTCAAATTCTATAAACCAATCGCGTAGTTTTGAAAAAGAATCGTAATCCAATTCCGCAATGTGTTGTTCCAATAGTTCCACCTGAGTCATATTAACCTCACAATTCAAATTATGGGCATCTATAAAGCCGTTGCCCTTAGCCGCTTATCTTGTGTGCCATATCGGATGTTGGGACTTCACGCACAATATTAGTGTGGCGGTTTGCAAACCCCGACCGGCTTTGGAGACCGAATGCCGGAAACGGTCGCGGGGCGACCTTATTCCGGCCTACATCGACATGGCTTGGGACAAGGCTTGGTAGATCGCGGTTTGCAAGTCGGCGGGGGGTATGCCGTTTTGTTGCAGCCAGTGGGTTAATGCGGTGAATTCGGGTTTGTCTAGCAATTCGGCCAGCCTAGGCACAACCAGTTCCGTCCCGGCGGCCTTTGCTCGTCGATAGAGGACGCCGTAATTGTGCAGCGACATTTTCAAATCCTGCCCCAAACCGGCGGCAAGCCGATAAGCCAGCGCGGCGAGTCGATGGTCTGCCGATTCTACCGTCGAGCCGGATTTTTCCAGATACAGCGCTAGGTTGTGATGCGAAATCGACCGGTCGGCGATATCTTCTAATGTGTTGGTTAAGGCCAAAGCCCGGCGTTCTTGGATAACGGCTTGCTTGACATCGCCTAGATCATTTAACAAGTTGGCGAGGGTGGATAGGATTTTTGCTTTGCTACGGTGATTACCAGCGGAATCTTGCAACTCCAGCAGGCTTTCCAACTCGGCTTGGGCTTTGCCGTAGTCTTTTAGTTTCTGCAACACCACCGCCCGGTTAAAGCGGTTTAAGGCAATCTCAAACTCACCGCGTCCGGCAAGGCGTTGAACTTCAATGCTCCGATCAAGCTTGATTAAGGCTTGCGTCCATTGTTCCAATCGAAAATAAGCCATACGCGCAATATCCAGCGCACCGACTAGGGCGCGTAGTCGGAATTCACGGTCAGGGGCTTCGGTGATGGTTTCCACGGCTTCGGCTCGATTATGCCAGTCTTCAATATTCGCCAAACCCGTTTCCACGGGGTCCAAGACCTCGGTAGCTTGTCCTTGCATGATGTCTATGCGCAAAGCTTCCAATTCTCTGATTAGCGCATGGATTTCTGGCCTACCCGCACGACGCTCCGCCTCGGCACTGGCTAGTTGTTTGTCTCGCGCCATATCCAGTTTGCTAGCATACATCAATGTAGTCGCCCGATTGCCGATAATCGCTGCCACATCGGCCCAGCTTTCGTTGGATCGGGCTTCGGCTTCGGCTTCGACATAAAACCCTAGGCTGGCTTCGTATTGTCCAGCCCTACTTAGCGCATCGGCGAGCATACCACGGCAACGCCAACGGGCTTGGCCTTCCGGGGCTTGCGCCACGGCGGTTTCCAAATGGGGCCGCAGCGCATTTAACACTCGTGGGTCGCTAGTGGAACCGATTAAATTACTTGCAAAACTGCCGAGTTGCTCAAACGCCCCGGCGCGAACGAAGCCAACCAAGGCCCGCCGACCCATTTCCAAGGCTGCATCTTGGTTTTCATGGAATAGGCTGTCAAACCATTGCACCCAGCGTTCGGCATAGGCGATCCAGAGTTGCTGTTCGTCGCGGTTCTTGCGTTCGTCGGGGTGGGTTTGCATCCACACCGCGATGCGCTCGCGGGTCAGTTCATGACAGGTGTAAACCTCGTCTTCCACCGTCGTCAAGCCCAGATCCAGCAGGGTTTGCAACAGCGGTTTCATATCGGCTAGTTCAGGGGCGGGTTCGTCGAGCAGGGCGCGAATCTCGTCGGGCATTTGGTCATAGGCTTGCTTGCGAATTGCGTAAGGCAGTTGATCCATAGCCGCCATAATTTCCCGCCAATGGGCTTGTAGTTCTTGTTGCTCACTCATGCCCGACCAAACTCCTTTTAGCAAATCTTCAGGAACTGGATCATCCGCCAGCGACAACACCCACAACAAATGCCGTGCTTCGGGTTCAGCGAGTTCCAGCAAGCCGTCTAGCGAGGTTTGCAGCGCGTCCAGCAGATAATCGCGTTCTTGTTGCGGGAGTTTTGCGCCGATAGAGAACAAATCCGGCAGCTTGGAAAAATCGGCGCGGCTTTCCAATTGATTCAGTGCGTCTTGTAAGGTTTCGGGCTGTGGCAGTTCCGCCAGCTTAGCCAGCCGGTCCAGTAACAAAGGATGGCCCCGGCTGACATTAAGAATACGCCGGGATAACAAATGTTGCTGCGGATCGCCTAAAAACAGATTGCGCAAAGCCGGATGCCGTCGGGCGAATAGCACGGCTTCGCCGGTGGGTAGGGTTTCCAAACGGATTTGCAAAGCTTCGCGGCCTTGGGTCCCTGCTAAGAGTGCCGCCGGTTTATGGCGGCAGGTGATGAGCACCCGCGAACCCCAATTCGCCAGTGCTTCCGGTAGCGCGGCAAGCAGCGCATCCCATTCCGGGTCTTGGCAAGCATAGCCCTTGGGCGCGGGGTTTTGTTCATCGTCCGCCCTCTCCCCAACCCTCTCCCGGGGGGCGAGGGAGCTTGAACCCCTCTCCCCAACCCTCTCCCGGGGGGCGAGGGAGCTTGCTGCGTTGTCACTTTGTTCGGGATGGGGCTTCAAATTCCGCTCGAAATTGTCCAGCACCAGCAGAATCCGATCTTCGAGCAGGGCTTTCAATAGGTTGTCGCGCAATTTGGCGTAGCGTTCGGTTCCACGCAAGCCTTCCCTTGCCGATTGCCAAACCGCTTCGGCGGGAAAGTCTTTGATGCGCTCGGCATAAACGCCTTGCTGTTCATTCAAACGGGTATGGAAATCCCGCAAGACTTCTTCCAAGCTCAAGGCTTCGGGCTTGGCTTGGTAGGCGAACACCCAATCAAATTGACCGTGCCATACGTCTATCGCCTCGGCTGCCAACGCGGTCTTGCCCATGCCGCCCAAACCTTGGATCAAGGCAACCGGGCAAGCATCGCCGCTCTTGCCAAACCAGCCGCCGAGTGTCGCCAAGGGCTGAATGCGACCGACAAAATAAGGATGCTCGCGGATGCGTATGTCGCCGATTTTCAAGGCCGGACGCAGTTCGCCCCGCTTGGTTTTGCCCTTGGCTGGCTTTAATGAGATGTTGTCGCCATGCAATATCGGCGTGGCATGGTCGCAAGCGCTGTAACCCGAACCTTGATCTTTGTCTCGGCGCAAGGTGTTACGGGCGAGGTTCAGCGCGGCGGCAGCGGGTTTGCTGTGTTCGTCGGCAAATAAATGGCGGTAAAACTCGCGGGCGAGGTTGCGCGCATAATCATCGCCGATGGCGTAGCGCATCGCTACCACGGCAGGTGTGCCGGCTTGCAATAAGCGGTGCGCGGTTCCGGTGTAGCCGGGTTGGGCGGCGAGTTGATCGGCTAAGGGGCGGACCGACTCGGTTTTTAACACCGAGTCGGTCTGTGCTGGATGCGTTCCAGTTACACGGGCGCGGAAATCATCCCAATTGGCGATGGCGCCGAGGTCGCCGGAATGACAGGCGCTGAGGAACACCAAGGCGGGAATGTAGCCACCGGCTTGGGTGATGAACAATTCGACCAGTTCCGCACCGGACAACCGGTCGGAACCCCCATCTTCGCCATATAATTCCAAGCAGTCGATAGCCCCATGTCCGCTCCAATGCAGCAGATGATAGCCGCACTGCTTCTCAACTTGCCGCCGCAAGCGCTCGCGGGTCACGCCATGGGCGAGGATGTCCAGTTGCACTTTGCGTGTGGGGAAAATCTCGCGGGTGAACAGTTCCAGCAAGTCTTGGCGTTCCTGCCGCATCGCCAAGGGTGTGGAACCCGGCGCTTCGGCAAACACCAGCAACACCCTTACCGGTTCGCCGGGGATCAAGGGCAGGGCTTGCGCCTGAGCTTGGGATTGGGCGATGGCGCGGATTTGCAGATTGGTTTCCGCCAAGGTCGGCTGATCGGGTGCGGCTCGGGCAATTTCCCAAGGCACTCGCGCCAATGCGGCGGCGAGCGGGTTGTTTTCCGGGTCGGGCAGACACAGCGTCAAGGTGCGCTCGACTTTGCTGTTTGCCAAAGGAGTGAACAGCCCACCAAGCACTTCTTTAGCCAGAAACACGCCGATGTCTTCCACGTTGCCGGCATAATGGCTGACGAATTCGCGGAGGTTGAACACCCCTTGCATCAACGAGGCGGGTTGTTGGGCGAAGTCCACGGCTTGGTAGCCTAGCTGGATGCCATCGGCATCCAGCAAACGGAATTCGGCAGCGGCAGGGCCTGTGGTGGAGAGTTCCAAGGTAAAGGCAGTCGGCATGGTTCTAGTTCCTTTATGAGACAGGGGAATTATAACCGACTTCATCGGCAAATCTTACGGGTTCTGCTAAAATTCCCAACACTGTCAACCCTGAACCGATTCCATCATGAAGCACCGCATAGACCCGAAGATAGACTGCGTTCTCAAGGCGCTGTTAGGCTCGGAGGCTCAATGAAAAAAGCAGTCATCCTACTTTCCGGCGGTCTTGATTCCGCCACGATTCTCGCTTTAGCCAAACAACAAGGCTATATTTGCTATGCCCTGAGCTTTAATTATGGTCAACGCCATAGTGCGGAATTGAACGCGGCCCGACACATTGCCGAACATGCGCGGGTGGTGGATCATAAAGTGGTGCATTTGGGCTTGGATGCTTTTGGCGGTTCGGCCCTGACCGATACGTCGATTGCCGTGCCGGATCATCATGAAGAAGGCATACCGATTACTTATGTGCCGGCGCGCAATACCGTGTTTCTCGCCTTTGCCTTAGGCTGGGCGGAAGTATTGGGGGCGTTTGACTTATTCATCGGGGTCAATGCGGTGGATTATTCGGGTTATCCCGATTGCCGCCCGGAATTCATCAAGGCATTTGAAAATTTGGCTCAACTTGCTACCAAGGCAGGGGTTGAAGGCCAACGCTTTAACATCCATACGCCGCTGATTGATTTGAGCAAGGGGCAGATCATTCGCCTTGGGCTTGATTTGGGTGTGGATTATGCACACACCATTTCCTGTTATTCCGCTGACGAGAATGGCAGGGCTTGCGGTGTTTGTGATTCATGCCGTTTGCGCAAGGCGGGGTTCGAGGCGGCGGGTGTGGATGATCCAACGTTTTATCAATGACTATGCCCAATGGCCCCACTTGTGGAATAATAACGCTTAATTCATGTCGGTATCCGACGCATAGAGTAGATATTAATCACGATGGACGAAAACAAGAAAAAGGCGCTTAACGCGGCGTTGTCGCAAATCGAAAAGCAGTTTGGCAAAGGCTCGGTGATGCGCATGGGCGATGTCGGCGCACACGATATCGAAGTCATTCCCACCGGTTCCCTGGGGCTGGACATTGCGCTAGGTTGCGGCGGCTTGCCGCGTGGGCGTGTCGTAGAGATTTATGGCCCGGAATCTTCCGGCAAGACCACCCTGACCCTGTCAGTCATTGCCCAAGCCCAGAGATTGGGCGGCGTATGTGCATTCATTGATGCCGAACATGCGCTGGACCCGCAATATGCCGAGAAAATCGGTGTCGATCTGCAAGACTTGCTGGTGTCGCAACCCGACACGGGCGAACAAGCTTTGGAAATCACCGATATGTTGGTGCGTTCCGGCAGTGTCGATGTGGTGGTGATCGACTCGGTGGCGGCTTTGACCCCCAAGGCTGAAATCGAAGGGGAAATGGGCGATTCCCATGTGGGTTTGCAAGCCCGCTTGATGTCCCAAGCCTTGCGCAAGCTGACCGCCAATATCAAACGTTCCAATACGCTGGTCATTTTCATCAACCAAATCCGTATGAAGATAGGTGTGATGTTTGGTAGCCCGGAAACTACCACGGGTGGCAACGCATTGAAGTTCTATGCCTCGGTGCGCTTGGACATTCGCCGGACGGGTGCGATCAAGAATGGCGATGAAGTGACCGGCAACGAGACACGGGTTAAAGTGGTGAAAAACAAAGTCGCACCGCCATTCCGTCAAGCCGAATTCGAGGTGCTTTATGGTGAAGGCATTTCCCGCGAGGGCGAATTGGTTGATTTGGGCGTGCAACTCGAATTTGTGCAAAAGTCCGGGTCTTGGTATAGCTATGGCGGCGAACGCATCGGTCAAGGCAAGGACAATGTGCGCAATTTGCTGAAAGAGCGGCCTGAGGTGGCCAAGGAATTGGAAAACAAGATTCGCGAGAAAGCTTTTGGCGGGGCTGCGCCTTTGGTAGCCAAGCTGAGTGCCAAATCAGAGCCGATTCCCGTTGATGATGTGCTTTGAGTGAGTGAGCAGCTTAGCTGAAGCGCGGGCAGCTTGTATGCGCTGGCTTGCCACGAGGGAACATAGTCGCGTCGAGTTAGTCCACAATCTACAGAAGAAGGGTTTCGACCCAGCGGTAATCCAACAGACGCTGGAAGAATTGGCAGAGGAAGGTTTGCAGAGTGATGTGCGGTTCGTCGAGGTGTTTGTTCGCAGTCGCTATGGAAAAGGCCATGGGGCGGAACTCATACGCCATGAATTGCATCAACATGGCATTCACGGTGAGGAAACGAATCAGTGCTTGTCCAGTTATGACTGGGACGGCTTATTGGTAAAGGTTCACCACAAGAAATATGGCGATGGAGTGCCTGTCACCCCCAAGGACTATGCCAACCGGCTACGGTTTTTGAACCAGCGGGGTTTTGAGCAAGACAGAATACAGGCCCTATGGCGGCGGTTGCGCCGGGGCGAAGATTAGCCAGCTTTCGACAATACAAAAGAGACTCCATGACTAGCGCCGAGTTGCGTTCATTATTCCTTAAGTTTTTTGAAGATCGGGGCCATGCCGTTGTGGCAAGCAGCCCGCTGATACCTTCCAATGACCCGACCTTGCTGTTCACTAATGCCGGCATGGTCCAGTTCAAGGATGTATTCCTAGGACGTGAGGATCGGCCATATGTCAGGGCAGCCACCTCGCAGCGCTGTGTGCGAGCCGGCGGCAAGCACAACGATTTGGAAAATGTCGGCTATACCGCTCGCCATCATACCTTTTTCGAAATGTTGGGCAACTTCAGCTTTGGCGATTATTTCAAGCGTGATGCCATCCAATATGCTTGGGGATTCCTGACCGGCACTTTGGGGCTTGCGCCTGAGCGGCTATGGGTGACGGTTTACGACCAAGACACCGAAGCGGCGGATATATGGCTTAAGGAAGTTGGCATAGACCCTAAGCGTTTCAGCCGGATTGGCACCAAGGACAATTTCTGGTCGATGGGCGATACCGGACCCTGCGGTCCGTGCAGCGAGATTTTTTATGACCACGGCCCGGAAATTGAAGGCGGGCCACCCGGCACTCCTAACGAAGACGGGGACCGCTACATCGAAATCTGGAATTTGGTGTTCATGCAATATGACCGTTCCGCCGATGGGACCCTCACTCCCTTGCCCAAGCCTTCGGTGGACACTGGCATGGGCTTGGAGCGCCTTGCTGCGGTGATGCAGCAAGTGCATAGCAATTATCAGATTGACCTGTTCCGAAGCCTAGTGAGCGCTGCTGCTAATTTGGCCGGGCTCAAGGAATTGAACAATAGTTCTTTGCGCGTCATCGCCGATCATATTCGATCCTGCTCGTTTTTGGTTGTTGACGGGGTGACACCTTCCAACGAGGGCCGCGGCTATGTGCTGCGCCGTATTATCCGCCGTGCGATTCGCCATGGGTACAAATTAGGTTTGCGTGAACCGTTCTTCCACAAGTTAGTCGGCCCTTTGTGCGGTGAAATGGGCGAAGCCTACCCGGAATTGGCAAAAGCCCAATCCATGATTGAGCGGGTTTTGTTGAAGGAAGAAGAACGCTTTGCCGAGACTTTGGATCAAGGAATGAAAATCCTTGACCAATGCATCAAAGAATTGGATGGTCGGGTGATTCCCGGTGAAACCGCTTTCCAGCTTTACGATACCTATGGTTTTCCAATCGATTTGACCGCCGATGTGGCTCGCGAGCAAAATCTTGGTGTGGATATGGCGGGTTTCGAGCAAGCCATGGAAGGGCAGCGCAAGCAATCCCGTGCCGCCAGCCAGTTTGCCGCCGATTATTCCAAAGAGGTTGAGCTAGATGCGCATTGCGTGTTCACGGGTTACACCCATCTGCACGAAGAAACCAAAGTGTTGGCCTTGTTGAAAGGCGGTGTGAGCGTGGATCGTTTGGAAGCTGGGGATGAGGGCGTGGTGGTGCTGGAAAAAACCCCATTTTATGCCGAGTCTGGTGGACAAGTGGGTGACCGAGGCAGTGTGCGTACTGATGATGCGAGATTCAGTGTGACCGACACCCGTAAACAGGGTGGCGAAATCATCTTACAGGTTGGCAAGTTATTGGAAGGCACACTGAGTGTCGGTTCAATCGCTAAAGCCGAAGTCGATGGCGAACGCCGCAAAGCCATTTCGCTTAACCATTCCGCCACGCATTTGCTCCATGCCGCCTTGCGCAAGATTGTAGGTGAACATGTCACCCAGAAAGGTTCTTTGGTCAATGCCGAGCGCTTGCGCTTCGACTTTTCCCATTTCGAGCCGATGACGAATGACCAAATTCGAGAGGTTGAACGCTTGGTGAATGCCCAAATTCGCGCCAATAATGCGGTGTCCGCCCAAGTCATGGCAAAAGATGATGCGATGAAAGTGGGCGCGATGGCCTTGTTCGGCGAAAAATACGGCGAAGAAGTGCGAGTATTGCGCATTGGTGAGTTTTCCACTGAACTTTGTGGAGGCATTCACGTGGAACGGGCGGGTGACATTGGCTTTTTCAAGATCGTCAGTGAGACCGGCGTAGCCGCCGGTGTGCGCCGGGTGGAAGCGGTCACCGGCCTTGGCGCGGTTGAATGGGTGGAGCATAGCGAATCCTTGATTCAAACGGTTGGCGAAAGGGTTAAGTCAGGTCGGGACGGCTTGGATGAAAAAGTCCAGCAGATTTTGGACCGCAGCCGCCAGCTTGAAAAGGAATTGGAGAAACTCCAAGCCAAGCTTGCCAGTGCCGCTGGGTCCGACTTGGCCTCACAGGCTCAAGACATCAATGGTTTGAAGTTATTAGTCTCCCGCATGGACGATGCCGACCCCAAATCTTTGCGCGATCTGGTCGACCAACTGAAAAACAAGTTGGGTAGCGCGGCAATCTTGGTGGCAGCGGTGAAGGACGGCAAGATTAGCTTGGCGGCGGGGGTGACACAAGACCAGACATCACGTATTAAAGCCGGTGACCTGGTCAATCTAGTGGCTACTCAAGTGGGTGGCAAAGGCGGTGGACGTCCAGATTTTGCCCAAGCCGGTGGCAACGACCCAACCCAATTGGATGCCGCATTGAGTGGCGTAGCCGATTGGGTGCGCCAGAAACTGGCATGATTTCCTTTTACTAGTAATTAAAAAAATGGCTCTTTATGTTCATAAATATGGCGGAACTTCGGTAGGCGACATCGACCGCATTAAAAATGTCGCCGAGCGGGTTCACAAGGCCCGTGATCGAGGTGAAGATGTCGTAGTCGTGGTGTCTGCCATGAGCGGCGAAACCAATAAACTGGTCGCACTGGCCCATGCCATTCAGGAACGCCCATCCCCTAGGGAGATGGATGTGCTGCTGTCCACTGGCGAGCAGGTGACGATTGCCCTGTTAGCCATGGCTTTGGAAGAGCGGGGGTGTCCGGCAGTTTCCTATACCGGTTGGCAGGTGCGGATTCTGTCCGATGCCTCACACACCAAAGCGCGCATTGAAGACATAGGCACCGCCGAAATCCGCAAAGACTTGGACGAAGGCAAGGTCGTTGTGGTGGCGGGTTTCCAAGGTGTCACCGAAGAGGGTGATATCACGACTTTGGGTAGGGGTGGTTCGGATACCACCGCAGTGGCTTTGGCAGCCGTCCTTAAGGCGGATGAATGTCTGATTTTCACCGATGTCGATGGTGTCTATACGACCGATCCACGAGTCGAGCCCCGTGCTAGGAAATTGGATCGCATCACCTTCGAAGAAATGTTGGAAATGGCAAGCCTTGGCTCAAAGGTATTGCAAATCCGCTCGGTGGAGTTCGCCGGGAAGTATAATGTCCCTTTGCGTGTGTTATCGAGCTTTGAAGAAGGTTCGGGCACTTTGATTAGTTATGAGGAAGCAGGCGTGGAAAAAGCATTGATATCCGGCATCGCGTTCAATCGCGACGAAGCAAAATTGACGGTTCAGGGTGTGCCAGACCGGCCCGGCATTGCTTCAAAAATCTTAGGGCCTATCGCCGAGGCCAATATTGAAGTGGATATGATTGTCCAGAATGTGGCTGAGGATCAGACCACGGATTTCACTTTTACCGTCAATCGGAGTGAATACAAAAAAGCGTTTGAAATATTGGAAAATACTTGCAACGATTTAGGCGCTAAAAAGGTCAGAGGCGATGAGAAGATTGTCAAAGTGTCCATCGTCGGTGTGGGCATGAGGTCACATGCGGGGATTGCCAGCAAGATGTTTGATGCGCTTGCCAAAGAGGGCGTCAACATTCGCATGATTTCAACCTCCGAAATCAAAATTTCCGTGGTTGTTGATGAGAAATATCTTGAGCTTGCAGTTCGAACCTTGCATGATGCGTTTGATTTGGAGCAGGCGCATTGAAAAAAGCTTTTTTATGATAAACATTTGTTGCTATAATGTACCGCTCGGCATGTTTGGGGGAAGCTTTGGTTGGCTAACGCGATAAAGCCGGGTTTTTTTCAATTTTGGTAATATAAGATGGAAGGAAGAAGTTATGCTGATATTGACTCGTAGAGTAGGCGAGACCCTGATGATAGGGGATGATGTAACCGTGACCGTATTGGGTGTCAAAGGCAACCAAGTACGTATTGGTGTAAATGCTCCGAAAGATGTTTCCGTACATCGGGAAGAAATCTACGAAAGAATCAAAAAAGAGCAACAACTCCAACAACAGGGATTGTCAGGCACGGAAAACCCTGATCAATAACCTGAGTTAAGTCGTAACTACAATTTGCGAATGGAGAGATGGCCGAGAGGCTGAAGGCGCTCCCCTGCTAAGGGAGTATGGGGCCAAAAGCTCCATCGAGGGTTCGAATCCCACTCTCTCCGCCAGCCTTCGCTAAAGCTACGGCTGGCAGGCCAGCCGGAGATTTAAGAAGGCTGTCCGCCGAAGTGCGTAGCACGTAGGAGGACTATTATGTTTTATGTTTATTTAATTCGTTCAATCTCCTTTTCAGATCAAGTT
>CAIYXP010000172.1 GCA_903930145.1 uncultured Methylococcaceae bacterium | reverse complement strand
GCATCCTTTTGCCTAAGCTGTTTTGTTTCATCCTCTGCTTTAGCCTGTGGCAAGCTGTGTCTGCCGGTGAAGGGGGAGGCACCAACTACTTGCCGGGATTTTACGGTGATTTTGGGGTAGCCGTGTTCCCGGACAAGGGGACGTTTTTCAACAATTTTTTTGCGACCTACCTAGACACCAGCGGGGAGGTTGGGGCGGCCTTGGAAATGCCCGGCATCATCCATGTCACCGAGTGGGATATTTTTGGAGGACGCTATCTGCTAGGGGCTTATCCGGCAGTCATGGGGGTTTGGGACCATAGCGGAAAGGACAATGTCGGGCGTTTCGGGTTTGGCGATTTTTACCTAGTGCCTTTTGGGCTGAACTGGAAATGGCCAGATGTGACGGTATTGGCTTTTGAGGGGATTGTCGCACCGACTGGTTATTACCAAAAGGGGGAAATCAACCCTGCCCGCAATGTCTGGACTTTTGACCATATCGCCGCCGTCACTTGGAATTTGCCCGCGCATAACGAATTGAACTTGGTTTTCGGGTATATGAACAACTTGGAAAATCATTCCACCGGCTACAAAAGCGGCGACGAGTTTCATTTTGACTATACCGTTGCACATTATTTGCGTGATTCCTTTGCCATCGGGGTGACTGGCAGCTATTACCGGCAAATGACCGCCGATTCCGCCCCGCCGGACACTTATCTCTATCCGCGTGTCGAAGCCTCGACGATAGGCCCTGCTTTCATGTTCATCCCAAAATGGGGGGGGCGCGAAGTGACCCTGTCGTTTAAATGGATGCATGAATTCGAAGTGACCGGACGCCCCGCATTTGATTATTGGATTTCGCGGGTGTGGGTCGAATTTTAAGTCAATGGTATCCTATAGGGCATTATCGATATCCTGCCCAATAAGGAGCCGCCTCGCATGGCTGACTATACTTCTCAACCGCAATTTGACGTGTTTCTCTCCCATAACAGCTTGGACAAACCGGCTGTCATCGAGTTGGCTAAACGGCTACAAGCCAACGGGATAAAAGTTTGGCTGGATGCTTGGGAGTTGCGCCCCGGTCATCCTTGGCAGGAAGCCTTGGCGGAAATCATTGAAACGACCCGCTCGGCAGCGGTGTTGGTCGGCGCGGATGGTTTAGGCCCATGGGAAAATGCGGAAATGAGCGCCTGTTTGGATGAGTTCGTCAACCGCAAACTGCCGGTGATACCGGTGTTATTGCCCGACTGCCCGAGCGAGCCGGATTTGCCTTTACTATTACGGCGATTTACCTGGGTGGATTTTCGCCATGGCAAAGAAGACGAAGGATTTGAACGCTTAATATGGGGCATCACCGGTGAAAAGCCAGCGAAAATCCTAGATCTGGACGATTCCCCCACTCGCTACGAAAAGTCTCAACCGACCCAACCTACCTCGCCGCAGAGGAATGCTAATGCCAGCCAACCCGATCCAAAACAGCCCAGCCAACTTCCCCAATTGGCTTACCAGAAATGGCGGGCAAGGCTGACCAAACCATATTTTCTTGTGCTTGTTACTTTATTGGTGGCGGGCTTCTTGAACTGGCATTTTAAATTAGGCAGGACCGACGCTCCCGACCCAAATGCGTCAACAGAACCCAAGCCCAATTGGAAGTTGAATATCAGCTTGATCGACACCTCAGACCCGGAGGCTGTGGCTAAGCAGGAATCGGAACAAAAGCTCAATGCAAACCTCAATTCGGAGCCAACTACCCCCATCGTGGAACCGGAGATGGTCAGTTTGCCGGGGGGTGAGTTTTTGATGGGCTCAGACAAAAAAACCGACCCCTTAGCCTACAATTCCGAGACGCCCCTGCATAACATCAAGCTAAAGCCTTTCAGCATTGGCAAATATGAAGTGACCAAAGGCGAATATGCCGTCTTTGCCGCCGCTACCCAACGTCAAAGCAACGGTTGTTGGGTTTATGCCGAAGGCAACTGGAAGCTGGATGTTAAAACCACCTGGGAAACGGCGTTTACGCAGACTGACAAGCATCCTGTGGTGTGTGTGAACAGTGCGGATGCCAAAGCCTATGCCAATTGGTTGAAAGAAAAAACCGGCAAGCCCTACCGTTTGCCTACGGAAGCCGAATGGGAATACGCTGCTAAGGCGGGGACGGGAACCCCTTGGTATTGGCCGGAAGGCGAAACGGCAGCACTTGATTATGCTTGGTTTGCCGACAATTCGGGGCATCAAACCCATCCCGTCGGTCAGAAAAAACCCAATGCCTTTGGTTTGTTCGACATGGCCGGCAATGTTTGGGAATGGACCAAGGATAATTGGCATGACAATTATCAAGGCGCGCCTAGCGACGGCAGTGTTTGGGGCGATGCCGATGTGCCTACCCAAGTCTTGCGTGGTGGCTCTTGGTACAACCCGGTTCGCGATGTGCGTTCCACCTTGCGTTATTCGACCGAACCGGATTATCGCTGGACAACTTTAGGGTTTAGGTTAGCCTTGAGCCAGAAATGACCTGATCCAACGGCAGATCATCCCGTTATGGAGATTATTGACTATGCAGATACCCATGCGTTTATTTCGTTCCCAGCGACCCGCTAGCCGTGTTTCCATGCTCGGTGTCATTGCTGTTCTTGCATTGTTCGTGACGGGCGAAATCGCAGAGGCTCAAGAACCCGATGTCATCATCGTAGGCGCGGGTTTGGCTGGCTTAAGCACCGCTTATCGCCTCAACAAGGCGGGTAAAAGCTTTCTGATACTCGAACAAACCCCCCATATCGGCGGACGGATACGCACCGCAGCCTACCCCGAACAGGTCGGAGCGGAGGTGGGTCTTGAGGAGTTTTGGGCTGACAATCCTAGTTTGGAGATTTTTAATGAGTTGAAAATTCCCATGGAGAAGTCAGCCACTGCCTTTTCGAGTTTCCTGTACCAAGGCAAGTTGATGGCCTTCACGCAGGAAGCCAATCAAGAGTTTCTAGGTTCCTTGTTTTCCAAGGAAGAAATGGCGCGATATATCAAATGGGACCTCAAGATGGCGGAATTGTATAAACAACTGTATAGCCAGCCAATTGATAGCGACTTGATGAAGCTGAAGGAGGTTTCTTTCGCCGATTGGGTCAGGAAAACCGGAGGGCTATCCAAGAAAGTGCAGGAATTCATACGCATCGAAAGCGAGCCTGAATACGGAACCTCTTGGGAATCCATCAGCGCATTGGAAGGCATTGCCGATTGGCATATATTCTCAGGCAAGGGAACTGGCTCCTTCCATGTGGTGGGCGGAAACCAGCAAGCCGCGCTTGCCATCGCGGACCATATCGGCAAAGACCGAATCTTGCTGAACCAGCAGGTCACCAACATACAATCACTTCCCAACGGTGTCATCGTCACTGCAACCGACACCGCAGACTTCAAGCAACACGTCTATCACGCGAAATACGTGGTTACGACCGTGCCTCTGTTCCGGCTGTATGAGATACAGTTCGATCCACCGCTTTCGGCTGAAAGGAATCAGGCGATCAAAACGCAAACCTGGGGTTCTTATTTCACCGCGCATGTGATCCTTGACGCGAAAGCCAGCCGATTCTGGACGGTCAATGGGGAAAGTGTGCTACCGATACTCTCCGACGGCCCGCTAGGGGTGATTTACGGCGGCAATCAGGAAGCCAGCCAGTCGCAGACACCCGCCCAATCCACGCTGCTCAATCTTCTCATCACCGGAGATCATGCCGAGCGTTTTAATGCGAGGACGGGCGACATGGATGCCATTAGGTCTACGCTGCTGGAAGAGTTTGACAAGCTCTGGCCGGGTTTCCGGCAAGAGGTCAAAAAAATAGTCTTCTACCGTTACCATCCCCGCGCCATCGCTTCATGGCCGGTCGGCAGATCGCGGTTTGATGCGCTATCGGACTCGATGAGAAACCCCCAAGGCAGAGTTTATTTCGCCGGAGACTTTACCGAAGGCACTCATTCCGATGGAGCCGCTTATTCCGCCATCCGAGTGGTTCAAGACATCCTAAAACGTGACAAGAATGCTTCGGTCGAGAATCGTCAGCAGAATTAGATAGCTTATGTCAGAACCCACTAGCCAACCGCAGTTTGACGTATTCCTGTCCCACAACAGCAAGGACAAACCCGCCGTCATTGCCTTGGCGAAAAGGCTACAGGCGCATGGAATCAAGGTTTGGTTGGATATATGGGAATTGCGCCCCGGTCAGCCTTGGCAGGAAGCTTTGGAGGAGATTATTGAGACCACCAAGGCCGCAGCCGTGTTAGTCGGTGCAGATGGCTTGGGTCCATGGCAAAGCCGGGAAATGCGGGGTTGCCTCAGCGAATTCGCTGAACGTGGCAAAACAGTTATTCCCGTTTTATTGCCAACCTGCCCAACCGAAATACCCAAGCTGCCTTTCTTTCTAAAACAGCTTACTTGGGTGGACTTTCGCGATAGCAATGAAGACGATGCCATTGAAGGGATTATCTGGGGAATCACGGGTGTCAAGCTATTCAATATCCTACCTGTTAGTCAGGCAAATATGGAAATAGAAAATTCAAAGGAAGGTTGCAATGGCAACAGTAATTTGATGGCTGAATCAACATCCTCTCTTGAATTATTGAATCCCTGTATTGCTTCATCAAGCGAAGGAAAATTTCACAAACTGGGTGAGACTTTGGATGATCTTGGTGCGAAACCATTAAATGAGTCAGTAAAGCCGACAGCGCCACTAGGGATTGAAACTCTAAACAAAAAATCATGGCAGCCCCAGTTTTTCCTGCATAAAACTATACGATATGACCTTTTTCATTGGGATAATAAGAGAATAAAGCTTATTAGCCTATTATTACTTTTTTCCTTATCCGTGATTATTTTGGCATCGGTATGGCATCCAACTTGGTACTGGCAACAACCTACAGAGGATTCTGTAAATTCTGGTCAAGGCGCATCACAAAAGCAAGTTGCAATTGATGCGCCCAAACCGATTGCAGATGTGGTAACTCAGAAAGCCGTTAAAGTGCCAGTATCCTACAAAGTAGAGCCGGAAATGGTTAGTCTCAAAGGTGGCGAATTCTGGATGGGTTCGGATAAACAGACAGATCCCTTAGCCGATATAGATGAAATGCCAAGGCATAAGGTGACTGTCAAGCCTTTCAGCATAGGAAAGTATGAGATTACCAAGGGAGAGTTCGCTGAATTTGTCCGAGCTACAAAATATCAAATACAAGGATGTTCGATATTTAAAGATCATGAACAAAAATTCGATGCCAGTAAGTCATGGAATGATCCGGGTTACGACCAGACAGATAAGCATCCAGTTGTTTGTGTAAGTCATGAAGACGCGGAAACCTATTGCAATTGGTTGAAAGAAAAGACTGGCAAACCCTATCGATTACCTACTGAGGCGGAATGGGAATATGCAGCAAGGGCAGGGACACAAACTCCTTGGTATTGGCAGGGGGGTGGAAAGATGATAAATGACTATGCTTGGAATTTTTACAATGCTGGGCGAACGACGCATCCTGTAGGCCAAAAAAAGCCCAATGCATTTGGAATTAATGATATTGCCGGTAATGTATGGGAATGGACGCAAGATCGGGGGCATGACAATTATGAGGGAGCCCCTTCTGACGGAACAGCTTGGAAATTTGGTATCACTAGAAGCCGTGTTGTGCGCGGCGGATCTTGGAACAATGCTGATAAGCGTCAGAGATCGGCCATTCGTGATCGGTTCAAATCCGACATGAGAAACTGGAGTATAGGCTTTCGTCTGGTTCTCGACGAGTAGGGCAGAAAGGTCAGGCGAGCGTTTCCACCAAAAAGCGCGGCTATTATGAAGTAAAGCCTAATACGGGGAAATCGTTGGTTCGCGATTTGACGCATTCACAGTGTTCAGCGCTTCCTTTGACATTCAAGGGCGAATCAATTCGCCCCTACCCTCAAATTCACACTGCCGCCATGCCTCGTACAAAACCAAGGCGACCGCATTGGATAGGTTCAGGCTGCGGCTTTCTGCCACCATCGGCACGTATAACTGGTGTTCGACCGGCAGTGATTCCCGAACCGTGACCGGCAAGCCCCTCGTCTCGGGTCCAAACAGGAAGGCATCGCCGGCTTGATAGTCCGGCTGGTCATACCGGCATTGGCCTTTGGTGGAGAGTGCGAAAAGCCTTTCCGGCTGAACCACGCCCAAGCAGTCGTCTAGTGACTCATGGACTTTGACGCTTGCCCATTCGCGATAATCCAAACCGGCACGGCGGAGTTTTTTGTCGTCTAGGTCGAAGCCTAAGGGCTTGATAAGATGGAGGTTTGCGCCCATGTTGGCGCACAAGCGGATGATATTGCCGGTGTTCGGCGGGATTTCAGGTTCGTAAAGCAATACGCTGAACATTCGTAGGTCTCAAGTGAAAACCGACTCGGTCTTGGAGACCGAGTCGGTTTGCCAAAAGGGGATTTAAACCCCCGTCAACGCGGAAACCTGCTGCAATTTCCAAATGTCGCGATTGTATTCGCTGATGGTGCGGTCGGTGGAGAACTTGCCGCTGGCCGCCGTGTTCAAGATGCTCATCTTCGTCCAAGCCTCTTGGTCGAGATAAGCCGCGGCGGCATCACGCTGGGCTTTGACATACCCGGCGAAGTCTGCCGCTGTCATCCACGGGTCGTGTGGATTGCGGATGGACATGATGATGGGGTCGAAAATACCCGGCTCAAACTTGTTGAAATGGCTGATTTCCAGATAATGCATGACCCGGTGCAAATCTTCGTTGCTGGCAATGATGCCATTGGGATCATAGTTGCCACGGGTGCGTTCCACTTCTTCCGCCGTCAGGCCGAACAGGAAGAAATTCTCGTCGCCCACTTCTTCGCGAATTTCGATGTTGGCCCCGTCCAAGGTGCCGATGGTCATCGCGCCATTAATCATGAATTTCATATTGCCCGTGCCGGAGGCTTCTTTGCCCGCCGTGGAAATTTGCTCGGAGAGGTCAGTCCCCGCACAAATCACTTCCATCGCCGAAACTCGGTAGTTCGGCACAAACACCACATTCAGCAAACCCTGTGCCGCCGGGTCTTTGTTGATGACACTGGCGATATTGTTGATGAGCTTGATGATGAGCTTCGCCATGAAATAGCCAGGCGCGGCCTTGCCCCCAAACAATACGCAACGCGGTGTCCAATTGGCGGTGTCGCCGCGTTTGATCCGGTCATAAAGATGGATCACATGCAGCGCATTCAACAATTGGCGCTTGTATTCGTGAATGCGCTTGACTTGCACGTCGAACATCATGTCCGGGCTGATGGCTCCATCTACACCCATTTCATTCTTTTTGTATTCCAGCAGACGAATTTTGTTGTCCCGTTTGATCTGCCGCCAACGCTGACGGAATTTGGCATTGTCGGCATGAGGGGCCAGCTTGCTCAACAGGGATAAATCCGTGACCCATCCCTCGCCGATGGTTTCGGTAATCAAGGCCGAGAGTTTGGGGTTGCACCAAGCCAACCAGCGGCGTGGGGTGACGCCATTGGTTTTATTGTTGAACTTGTCAGGCCAGAGTTCATAAAAATCGCGGAACAGCCCTTGTTTTAACAGATCAGAATGCAATTCGGCCACGCCATTCACCGAGTAACTGCCGACGATGGCTAGGAAAGCCATGCGAACTTGTTGCTCCCAGCCTTCCTCAATCAAGGACATCCGGGCCATGCGGTCGAAATCTCCGGGCCAGCGGTTGGATACTTCGCCCATGAAGCGGGCGTTGATATCGAAAATAATTTCCAGCAAGCGCGGCAATAATTGCCGGAACAGACGTACCGGCCAACGCTCCAAAGCCTCCGGCAATAACGTGTGGTTGGTGTAGGCCATGGTCTTGGTGGTGATGGCCCAAGCCTCGTCCCAACCCATGTCATACTCATCCATCAAAATTCGCATCAACTCGGCGACGGCGATGCTGGGATGGGTGTCATTCAATTGGAAGCAGTTTTTCTCGGCGAAATGGGTAAAGTTCTCGCCATGTTTGCGTATCCAGAGCCTGATGGCATCCTGCAAACTGGCGGAAGCCAGCAGATATTGCTGACGCAAGCGCAATTCCTTGCCGTTTTCACTGGCATCATTCGGATACAACACCATGGTGATGTTTTCGGCGGTGTTTTTTGCCGCCACGGATTCGGAATAACTGCCGGCATTGAATTCGCCTAAATCAAATTCATCGGTGGCGGCGGACTTCCACAAACGCAGGGTGTTGACCGTGCCATTCTGATAGCCGGGAACGGGAATGTCATAAGGCACTGCCAAAACATCGTGGGTGTCCACCCAAACCACGCGCTTGACCCGATTTGGGCCTTCTTGGGTCTCGGTGCGTCCACCAAAGCGGATACGCTGAGTCAATTCCGGGCGTTCGATTTCCCAGACATGACCGTTGCGCAGCCAATGATCCGGTTCTTCCATTTGATGCCCTTGTTCGATGTTCTGGCGGAACATGCCATATTCATAGCGCAGGCCGTAGCCCATGACCGGCAGTTGCAAGGTGGCGCAACTGTCGATAAAACAGGCTGCCAAGCGACCCAAGCCACCGTTGCCCAAGCCCGCATCCGGTTCGCTATCAATCAATTCTTCCATATCCAAACCCAAGTCATGCAAGGCTTTGTGCAAGGGGTTTTCCAAGCCTAAATTGAGCATGGCATTGCCCAAGGTTCGCCCCATCAGGAACTCCAAGGAGAGATAATAGGCACGTTTGCTATCGCCTTCCTCATAGGCATAAGCCGTGTTTTTCCAGCGCTCCATCAAACGGTCACGCACTGCCAAGGCAAGGGCAGTATAGCTGTAATGAGCGGATTTGCAGTTTTTGTCCCGGCCCAAGGTGTAGTTGAAATGCCGGCTGATGTCCTCGGCCAAAGGCGCTGCTCCCATCCCCAAAGGTGGTTTCTCGGTCAGGGCGGGTGTGGGCGAACTTTTGAAAAGCGATTTACTAATCATGGATTGCATAAGCTACGATGCTGAGTTGAAGTAGGGTTGTTGGGATGGAGATGCAAAATGCATTCCTTACACGACAATGCAAGAAAAATGCGAATTTATCGATACAACCGTTTAGGATAATCATTATTATCTCACTAAATTGGTGCGTTATTGAACAGAAAGCCAGCAATTCATCCCTCCTCCTTGATGAAAGCGATGGTTCTATTGAACTGCCGAGATGGTTTATATGAACCACTCGGAGATTGGGTATCTGTAATTATGCTATCCTGAATTATTCAAGTAGTTGATTTGTTAGGTTAATTTTAGGCTTTACAAAATGCGGCACAGATTCTGCTGTTGTTAAATTTAATATCGATAATTATGAGTGAATAGTCCATTATGGCGAAAGCAATCTCTATCCTCGACACCCCTAAAACCGGTCTCGCCGGATTGAAACAAAATTGGCAATACGATGCCATGTCTGGTTTTTTGGTCTTCCTCATCGCGCTGCCTTTGTGCTTGGGCATCGCCATGGCATCCAATTTCCCGCCGCAAGCCGGCATCATCACCGCCATCATAGGCGGCTTGTTGGTGTCGCGTATTAATGGTTCTTTTGTCACGATTAACGGCCCTGCCGCCGGATTGATCGTGGTGATCTTTGATTCCGTTCAGGAATTAGGCAAAGGCGATGCGATGGCGGGGTATAAATACACCTTGGCAGCCATCGTCTGCGCCAGTGTCATCCAAACCTTGATGGGATATTTCAAAGCAGGCAAGCTAAGCGCTTTCTTTCCTTCCTCCGTGGTTCACGGCATGTTGGCTGCCATTGGCATCATCATCATGTCGAAGCAAATACATACCTTGCTTGGCGTAAAACCCGATGCGAAAACTCTATTTGAAACCATAGGTCAGATTCCTCATAGCTTTGTTGAGTTGAACCCCGAAGTGGCGCTGATCGGTGGGATCGGTTTGGTGATTTTGATTGTTTGGTCGTTCTTGAAGAATCGCTATTTAAAGATGATCCCGGCCCCTTTGGTGGTGGTGTTGGTAGGTTTGGCCTTGGGACAGTATTACGATCTGGAACATGAGCATATCTATATGTTCCTGCATGATGACCCCATCCTTCCCCATCACGAATACACCATCGGACCCAAATTCCTAGTGGCCATCCCGGAACATTTCGCGGCGGGCTTTTCCTTCCCGGACTTTTCCTTGATTGGAACCTTGGAATTTTGGGAGCAGGTGATCACCATTTGTCTGGTCGGCAGCTTGGAAAGCTTGTTGAGTGCGGCGGCAGTGGACAAGCTCGACACCTATAAGCGTTATTCCGACCTCAATCGGGACTTGACGGCTGTTGGTATTGGCAACACGATCAGCGGGTTAGTCGGCGGTTTGCCGATGATTGCCGAAATTGTCCGTAGTTCCGCCAATATCAACAATGGCGGTCGCACTGCTTGGGCTAACTTTTTTCATGGAGCTTTCTTACTCATCTTCGTTGCTTTGTTTCCTAGGCTGATTCATGAGATTCCCTTGGCATCCCTGTCGGCTTTGCTGGTTTTCACTGGCTTCAAGTTAGCATCCCCCAAGGAATTTGCCAAAACGATGGCGATTGGCTACGAGCAATTGCTAGTGTTCGTCATCACCATCCTCGGTGTGCTGGCTACCGATTTGTTGATTGGCGTGGTCATAGGCATGATTGCCGAATTTATCGTCCATGTTTTACGCAGCGTCGATTGGCATGAAGTGCTGAAACTCTATTTCGAGGTTAAGGAAACTGAGCCGGGGCGTTACCATATTCGCGTCGATGGGGCAGCTTTCTTCGCCAATTTTCTATCATTGAAAAGCGAATTGTCGGCCTTGCCTGAGGGAAAAACCCTGATTTTCGATCTTTCCGAGGCTGAAACCGTCGATCATACGGTGATGGAATTCATTCATGAATTCTGCGAGGATTACGAACGCAGGGGCGGTCACTCGGAAATGCGTGGACTGGAGCGACATACGGCTGCATCCGAC
Source organism: uncultured Methylococcaceae bacterium (assembly GCA_903930145.1). Classification (GTDB taxonomy): domain Bacteria; phylum Pseudomonadota; class Gammaproteobacteria; order Methylococcales; family Methylococcaceae; genus Methylumidiphilus. The sequence goes on along the minus strand of CAIYXP010000172.1, from coordinate 252 downwards.
CATCCACTGGCCGCACGTAAGCGTAAATAAATACAAGTGGGCAACGCTGGAATTTTAACAGCGATCAATTCAACGAGTATCAACTTTCCGACCATTCAATTTTTGCTCTTTACGCACGTTATTTTGATAGTATTTGGTTTTGAATTCTTCAATTTGTTCGATTGAGATGGGGACAGTTTGTTTTAGCAAGAGCCACTGTATCCCTTCCGAGCATGGCGGGGTGGTTAATGATCCAAAGTAGGTATAAAAGTC
>CAIYXP010000171.1 GCA_903930145.1 uncultured Methylococcaceae bacterium | reverse complement strand
CACCATGTATGCGCTGCCGGGTCGGATGATTATCACGGGCCTTTCTAATAATAAAGACCATGGCGGTCGTACCGCACTGGTCGAATATACTAACGAAGGAGAGTATATCGCCACCTACTGGCTACCCACCGACAGCAATTTGGAAGGCGCAGTAAAAACCGGCAAATATGCCGATGGTTACAATTATGATGTTCGCGCTTTGCCCCGCAAGAATCTGCTAGTGACTTCCTCCTTTACTGGTTGGAACAACTATATGATGGATTTCGGCAAAATGCTGGCCGACCCGGAAGCCATGAAGCATTTTGGCAATACGGTGGTGACGTGGGATTTGCATACCAAACAACCGAAAAAAGTCTTCGATGTGCCGGGTGCGCCGCTGGAAATCCGTTGCGCCTGGGGCGAGACGCATAACTATTGCTTCACGACGACGGCATTGACATCGAAAATTTGGCTGATCCACGAAGATGGCAAAGGCGAATGGCAAGCCAAAGAAGTGGCCGACATCGGCGACCCGGCCAAAATCCCCTTGCCGGTGGATATTTCCATTTCCAATGACGACCAACATCTATGGGTGAACACCTTCATGGACGGCAACACTCGCTTGTTTGACATTTCCAACCCTGACAAGCCGAAACAAGTCTACGAGAAGCACATTGGCTCGCAAGTCAACATGGTGTCTTCCAGTTGGGACGGCAAACGGCTGTATTACACAACATCGCTGCTTGCCAACTGGGACAAGAAAGGCAAGGATAACGAACAATTCTTGAAACTGTACCACTGGGACGGCAAAGAACTGAAAGAACAGTTTGCCATTGACTTCCATGCCGAGAAGCTAGGTCGTCCGCATCAAATGCGATTTGGCGCACATTCTTTATATTCTGGGGTGGCCGCCAAAGGAGGACAAGGCTTGGCAAAGGCTCAATAAACTATTTGCTTCGTAGGGGCGGGTTTGGAACCCGCCCCAACAAGCCGTTGCGCCTTTGTGTCGTTGCGTGATATTTTTCTTCTTTTATGCATCAGGTGTCCTAGCCATGTCCTCACCCGCCGAAGAAATTTGGGCGATTCTGCATGAACTTGCTGAATCGCAAAAAGATACAGACCGTAGAGCAAAAGAAACTGAACAAAAAATTAAAGAAGTGACCGCCAGCATTGGACGATTGGGCAACCGCTTGGGCGAGTTCATTGAAGATGCGGTTCGCCCCGCTGCCGTGCGCCTGTTTCGGGAAAGAGGCATTGAAGTTCATGAGTTACAACAAAATGTCAGTGTACAACGGGGTGATGAAGGTCTTGAAGTCGATTTAATGATCGTCAATGATTTGGATTTGGTTGCGGTCGAATGCAAAAGCAATCTAAAACAGCAGGATGTGGACGAACATCTGGCCCGTTTAGCCAAAATCAAACGGCTATTGCCGAAATATGCCAACTCACGGGTCATGGGTGCGGTGGCGGCGATGGTCATTCCCGACAATGTGGCACGTTACGCCTACAGCAAGGGTTTGTTTGTGATCGGGCAAAGCGGCGAGCATTTGGAAATCCGCAATGATGCCGAGTTCCAGCCGATGATTTGGTGATTCATTGCGTTTCCCCGATCTTCTTTATGCTTAAACCCATCAGGGAACCATATAGGTCACAGAAGAAAATTGGGATTCTAATTTTTTTCAGGAGGAGTTTTCAAACTTGCCCGCTAATTTGGAACAAAAGTAGCAAAACATAGTTACTCATATCATGTCATCAACACGGCCTCACCGCTTCCTTGCGGCAAGACCGTCCAGGATTAATCCAGCTTGGAATAATATTCCGCCAACTGCTTGATTTCTTGATCGCTGAGCTTGGACGCAATCAGCCTCATGCGTCTGTAAATGTCATTTGCTCTTGAACCATCCTTGTAAGCCAACAAGGTTTTCTCCAAGTAGTCGGCTTTTTGACCCGCCAAGGCTGGGGTGTCGACTATTTCCCCCTGCCCGGAACCGCCATGGCAACTGGAACAAGAAGGTTCCATGCGTTTGCCGTCGCCTTTGGAGACAATGCCGGTAGGGTCGCTGGCCCCGCCCTTGCCGAGCTTGGCGGCTTGCTTGCCATACCAAGCCGCGACATCAGCCATGTCTTGCTCGCTCAGGCTCGCTGCCAAGCCATTCATCGCCGTAGTCGGGTCTTTGCGGTTGCCATTCTTATAATCCACCAATTGCTTGTAGAGATAATTCGGCAACTGCCCTTCCAACTGCGGGTTGGCGTTGGTGTCGTTATGGCAACCGGCACAAGTCCCCATCAACTCCTTACCCTTTTCGGCGTTGCCTTTTTTGACAAAGTTAAGCGTTTCCAGGGTCCATGCCACTTTGCTGGAAGGTTCCGCCAACACCGGGCCGGCCACGCCCAAACAGATCAAGCCTAAAAGAATTCCTTTCATTATCAATACCCCCAAGCGGTTGGATTGTAAGTTTTCAAGACGAAGAATTGCAGGATGGGCCAGCCATAGCTCAGCATCATCAAGCCTAGGATCAACAGATTCCAAGGGATGAAGTTGTTCAGCCAACTCGACACCGGAGCATCAGCAACAATAGCGGCTTCCTCGGTGATTGATGCATCCACCACGCCTTCGGTCTGGGTCTTGAACAGGATGTAAACGAACAAGCCTGCAGAACCGAGCAGCACCAAACCGCCGATAATCATCAACAATTCGTAGGGTTCCCATGCCAGCGTCAGCAAGCTGTTGTATTGCACTGATGAAATGCGGCGCGGCATTCCGAGCAAGCCCAGCACATGCCAAGGCGTGGTCATGATTGCCATGCCGACGAACCAAGTCCATAACTGGGTCAAGGCCAAGTCGTTGGAAAACAATTGCTTGCCGCACAGCTTAGGCCACAAGTGATAGGCAACGGCAAGATACATCGTGACCACCGTACCGGCGAAGATCAAATGGAAATGACCCGGAACCCAAGCGGTATTATGCACCATGGCATTCATGGCGTAACTGGCATTGACCATGCCGCCAAAACCGCCCAGCACCAACATCAACAGGGACAAGATTGCAGCCAACACCATGGGGTTTTGCCACGGCAAAGCGCCAATCCAGCCAAACAAGCCTTTGCCACCGCGTTTGCGACCCGCCATTTCCAAGGAAGCAATGACGGTGAAACCCGTCAGCAACGTAGGCAGCGCGACGGCAAACGTCCCGACCATGTGTCCGAACTTGGCAATATTGCTCTGTTGAGGGTCCATATACAAATGATGGAAACCGATGGGGAGTCCAAACACCAAGATCATCAAAAAGGCCACCCGCGCCAATTTATCGCTAAACAGCTTGCCCCCTGCGGCTATCGGCACATAGGAATAAAGCGCGATATAGGCCGGAATCAACCAAAAATAGACGATGGGGTGCAGCGTCCACGCAAACAAGGTTCTTGCCAAGCCCACATCAATGGTGTCTACCAAACCCAATGACCAAGGCAGCAATTGGAACACCGATTCCAGTGCCACGCCTACGCTGGTCCATGCCCACAAATAGGCATTGGTCGTGGTGGCAAACATCGGCAACGGCACGGTTTCGCCGGGGTGCGCCTTCTTCCATTTGTTGAACATGACGATCATGATGACCGTCCAAAACCACGATCCTACGACCAGCAAGGTTGCGCCGATATAGAACAACACATTGGCCTGGATGGGTGGGTAGAAGGTGTATAGCACCGAAGCCTTGCCTAGCAACAGCGGAATGGCTGCCAGCACCACACCGGTCAAGCTGACCGCGTAACCGGCCCATGCCAGCACCGGATTCCATATCGGCGTTTTCAGGCTAGTCGTGGCAGTGTAATAACCAAACCCCATGATGAAGAAGGTCGTCAATACAAAAGCCATCAACACGCCATGGGTGCTGACCGAAGCAAAATAAACTGCGGGGGATTCGATGAACTTTAGCAGCCCGCTGCGTTCCAGCACTTGGTACATGCCAAACACGCTGGCTAGGGCAAACGAGCCAAACGCAATCCAAAAGTTGAACAGCGCCAAGCGCTTAGTTGTCGTATCTATCATGGCTGTTTGCCTCCGGTCTTATGCGCGGCCCATTCATCCTGGGTCAGCACGGTGACTTTGCTCCACATGTGGTCGTGGCCCATTCCGCAATATTCGTTGCAAAGCAGGGGATATTCACCCGGCTTGGGAAACACAGTGGTCACCTCCGACACATGACCCGGCAGAATCATCGTTCCCATGTTGGTCATGGGTATGTGTGCGCCATGAATCACGTCCAAGCTTGCGATGCGGAATTGGATATTCTTATCCACGGGAACAAATATCTCGCGAGGATAGAAGCCATAGCGAGCCGCCACCAAAGTGACTTGGATAGTCCCGTCCGGGAGCGTAGTCGGTTGCACACCCAGTTTGTCTTCGGCGAATTCAGCGCTCAAATGCAGGCTGGGGGATTCAATCGTTTCCCAATGGCTGGGGGGGTTCAGGTGCAAAAACAGCGCCCCTATGCCTAAGATGACGACCATGAAAGCCACCATGGCAGCCGCCACGTAAAGCCAGTTTTTTTCTAAATGTTCGATCTGTAAATCCTGCTCGCACAGGCCAAGTCGAGATCGAATCTTGCTTATCCAGGAGTTTGGATTCATGCATTACCTCGTTAATGGTTTATAGTTTGCCGACCTTGTTTGCATGGAGGGCTTTACGGTTTGCTTTAGCTGACCGTTCCTCTTGGCAAGAAAATTCCTAAATAAAGGAACAACCAAGCGACCGTCATACCTATCGCGGTGACAATGAGCAAGACCCAAGTCCCAATGGGAGGATGTTCATGCTCTTCGGGGGTTTGATTTTCAATTGACATGGTGACTCTCTAAAAAAGTGATGCTTTTGGGTCGAAAAGCGGGATGTTTCGAAAATCGAAACGCTAGTATCAAGGGGACTTTTGGGGTTGCCTCCCTCACCCCCAAAATAGTTTGGCGTAACAGCCTGTAAATTTAACGTAATGTTAGCCTTTGGTCGAGTCATTTGCCATATTTAAAATGTTTCAAATAACACATAGTTCGATCCAAGCGCCTGCGGCTGGCATATATATCAAAGCAATCTTCGTATCCGCGCCTAACATCAGTTACTATTTCACTTTGCACATTCATCCAGACAGCAACATGACGATACAACCCGAAGTTCGCGCTCGCCTCATCGGCGGCTTTTTGCTATTGGCGCTAGGCGCTTGGATATTGCACACATTCCTTGGATTCTTGTTTTGGGCGGTAGTGCTGGCCTTGACCACATGGCCGGTCTACCGCCGCTTGACGGATTTGCTGGATTCCCGCAACCGCCATGCTTGGGCAGCGGTGATATTGACATTGTTGATTGGAACCATGATTCTTGCCCCCTTGGGTTATGGATTGACCAAAATCATTGCCGAGGTGCAATCTTTGGGGAAAATGCTGATGGCGGCACAAAATGCCGGCTTGCCTCCCCCCGAATGGTTACCTACCGTCCCCAAAGTCGGCACTTGGTTGACAGAATTGTGGGATTCCAGCCTAGGCTCGCCTGATGCCGCCAAGGAAACCCTGCATTGGTTGCAAACCGGCACGGCTATGGCCCATACGAAAGATTTAGCCAGCCAAATTTTGCACCGCATATTTGGATTGTTCGTTACCTTATTGGCCTTATTTTTCCTTTACCGTGACGGCGACGTTTTAGGGCGGCAGATATTGTGGGGAAGCCGGAAATTGTTTGGCGATTCCGGGGTTCGCTATGCCGAACATGCGGTCGCCGCCGTCCGCGCCACCGTCAACGGCTTGGTGTTATTAGGCTTGGTGGAGGGCTTATTGCTCGGAATCGGCTATGCGGTGACCGGTTTGAGCCATCCCGCCATGCTCGGCGCTATTACGGGTGTGTTTGCCATGGTTCCCTTCGCCGCCAAGCTAGCGCTGGCGACCTGTTCATTGGTGTTGGCGGCTTCGGGGGAAGTTGCCTCTGGCATCGGTTTGTTTGTCTTCGGCATCCTCGTCATTTTGGTTGCCGAAAACTACGTCCGCCCCATATTGATCGGCAGTTCCATCAAGCTGCCCTTTCTGTGGACTTTATTGGGGATATTCGGCGGCTTGGAGAACTTCGGATTGCTTGGGCTGTTTTTAGGCCCGACGGTGATGGCGGTGGTGATTTCCATCTGGCGGGATTCGCTGGAAGACGCGGCGATTTCGGAGCGGATGGAATGAGCCTGTCTCCGAAGTTCAAAGACACTTCTCCTTTAACTTAGCGTTCGTAGTCCCGCCTTTAGGCGGCAAACTGACCGGAAAGAACCCGCTGAAGCCGGGACTACAAACGGGTTTTGCTCGTTTCCAAGCTTAGGCTTAGGCTTTCAACCATTGAGTGATGGCTGTTTGCTGAAATTCCAAGCTTTTGACAAACAGTTTGAACACTCCGTCACCCCATGACATTAGCTTTTTCTCCCTGACCCAACTGGGCAATAGCCGGAACACGTGCGTGACCACCAATAAATATTGACCGGCCAAGGAGAAGATGCTGCTATCCAGCATGGACAGCAAGGCCATGGAATGCACCCGACCACTCGCACTGTTCCTCCAATAGGAGAAGATGCATTGGTTCAACAGCAAAGCGGCGGGGGTCTGGGCGAGGAAAGCCTCGCGTAGTTCCTCCGCCAAGGTGCGGCGGGTCAAATGCAAACGACCGCATATACGGGCAAAGCGCCTTAATGCCGCATCAAAATCAAACTGATCGCCGCGTTTGGTTGCGACTAGCGAGTCGCGCAAAATCAATGCGTCTTTGACTGCGGCGGTGATTCCCGATGCCGTCAACGGATGGCAGCAACCACGTGCATCGCCGACCAGTGCAAAGTTGCTCTTCACGCTGGTTTCGGGAATGATGCAATAATTTGCCGCAGCCAGAGGCTTGTTATCAGCCATATTCTGTTCGACGGCATTTCTTAATTTCTCGGGGAAGAAACTCAAATGGGTTTTGATGGATTCTTTCGCATCCGCGTCCCGAAGTACTTCAAACATGATTCTGGCGCGTCCGTTCCCGATGGCATAAGCATAAGCGACCCCAACCGGGTTAAGGAAAATATTGCCAAAGCCATAATAGGGCAGATAGGAATCGTCAATTTCCACGCCCATCATGCCCGAATAACGGGTCGTATCATGAGAAACGCCAGCCATTTTGCGCACTTGCGACATAGGCCCGTCAGCACCGAGTATCAATTTTGCAGTAATGCGTTCCTCTCCGTTAGGCGTGCTTACCACGGCGGTGAAGGGTCCGTCGCCTTCCAAAGCGGTGACTCTTGCACCAATAATGGTTCTGACACCGGCAAATCCCTGCACCCGCTCTAGTATCTTCTCTTTGAGTAAAGTATGTTCGATAGCCAGCCCGGAAACTTGCTTGCCCTCGCTTTCGCCATAAGGCAGGACCATGCATTCCTCATCCTTGCCTAAATTGGAAGGAAATATCGCAAAGCCTTTCACTTCGGAACCCAAGGGCATGTCCCTGTCCAATAGTCCCAATTCGCACAGCCCGTCTATGCCCGGCGGGTGAATGAGTTCGCCAGCCAAACGTCTGCCATGGGCAGGGCCGGGTTCGATAATCAGAATGTTCAAGCCTAGCTTGGAAAGTGCTGCTGCGGCAGCAACCCCTGCCACACTTCCACCTGCGATTAAAACATCCACAACTTCTCGATCAATCGTATCGTTCTTCATAAAATTTTTTCCAAAAGTTGGGGGTAGGCGAGAGTGCCGACTACAGCCCGATGATTTGACAATATTAAACTATTCAAAAAGTGTACCAAAACTAAGCCCTTACTAAAATACAATGTCTTGCAAATACTTCATCAACTGGCTATGACGGAGTTCAATCTCGCATAGCGAGCCAATGCCCACGTTGGAAAATAAGTATGATAGAGGCGATAATCCAACATTGCCGCCCCAAAGAAAACGCCGTTGACGGTTTGCTTCGGCCAATCGCCATTTTCTTGTTGTTGAGTGATTAACCAAGCGATTCCGCGCTGAATGGATTCATGATCGGGAGGGACAATGTCCATCAACGCCAACACGGCCCAACTTGTCATGACAACTTGGCTTTGCGGGTGTTCGATGTAGCGGCCCTCTAGGCAACTGGTGTAATGCTCCCCCCATCCGCCATCTTGGCGTTGTTTGCCGATCAGCCAGCGGGCGGCGGATTGCAGGGCAGGGTCCGACTCCGGGATGCCAGCCGCTCTAAAAGCCTTGGCAACATGAAAAATAGCATAGGTGTAGTTGATGCCCCAAAAGCCGGGATAGGAACCATCTTCTAGTTGGGTTTGACGTAACAAATCCACTGCGCGCGTGCAGGCACGGTTTATCCTGCCATCGGCAAAATCGGGGTAATGCTTGCGATAATGACTCAATGCCGCGAGTGAAGAGGCGGTGCATTCGATATAAGACAATTCGGTCATGCATTGACCATACATCTCCGAGGGATTGATTGCCTCCAAAAATTTACCAGCTCGCCTACTTTCATAAGTGCCGAAACCGCCATCTTTATTTTGCCGGGATAGAATAAATGCCACCGCCTGAGTTAAGCGTTTTTCGGGCAAGGGGGCTTCAATGAGTATGTCTTGGCGATGATAAAGATCAAGCAACGCACAAAGCGCCTCCGCCGTGCAATCGCTGACCGGCCAATGATGTTCACCATTGGAAAAACACCAGCCCCCTAAAGCGGGGTCTCGCCATGCCTGTTGATAATCCGGCAACTCTTCCGTCATTTGGGTATGATCGAAGTATCCATTGGCCTTGTTGAGCGCTGCCGCTTCCTCTTCTATGACGATGGGGGCTTCCAGTAAGGCTTGGACGACGAATGCCGTATCCCACGTGTTGGAGCGCGCGCCCACATAGCGTATGCCTTCGGCTTCATCTTGCCAGCGCCAAGCTTCCATCCCGGCAATATTAGGAGCCAGATCGGGATGCTTGGGGTCTGCTGCAAAAATGGCAAGGCAGTTCAACAGCCCGCTGACCGGGGATATGCCTTGATAATTAGTCGAACGCTGTTCATATAGAATTTTGTCCAAGCAAAATGCCAGCCCTTTGCTGCGAAGCTTAGAAAAATGCCAGCGCTCGTAAATCCCCAATATATTGTAAACAAGCTTCAAGACGGGGCTAATCGGGACGAGGACATCGGTCTTGGCGATGACATGCCGATACCGACTAAAATCAATGCTGTCATAGGGTTCAGGGTAAAGCTCACGGCGTAAATCTGTGCATAAAGAACCCGGCAAAGTTGCGACAAACCGCTTGCCGTAAAGATAGGCGATGCCTAAATAGATCAGCCGTGTATGGCAATAATAACGGCGTGGATGAAAGGGCAGGGCATCTGGCAGCAGGAAAATCTCCGGTGGCAGCGAGTTCAGCCCCTCATATTCGTATAGGCCAATCATGGCAAGCCAAAATTTGCCCCAAGATGGAATGCTCTTCACTCCGTCGGGTTGGGCATTTAACCAAGCCCTAGCCTTGACCAGTATAGGTTCGTCGGGTTTCAAGCCTAGCAATCTCAGAGCGACATAAGCCAAGGCGGTGAAAAAGACATAACCCTCAGATTCTGGGTGCATCCCCCAAGCTCCGTCCGTGGTTTGGGTTACGGTAAAATGCTTGATGATTTCCGCTTTGTCCACCTCGGAATAGGGTAGACCAAGCACCGTGCGAACGATGACCGCTTGGGCAAGAATCATCGTACACCAGACCATTTCCCCTTCCCAGTCGCCAGTGGACTTCTGCAATTGCAGCAATCGACGCACAGCCTTGAGGCAGGAATCTGTCAATTTAGTTTTAGTCACAGGGATTTCAGTCATCCTCTGCCATCCAGGGGAAGTTGCATGTAGTGTGGGCCAAAACCTAAGTGTCTTTAACTAATTATTGATCTGATCAAGGGTGACGGATACCGACCCTAGCGTCTAAGGCCAATGCCTGTGGCTTGCAAGCAACAAATTAGCCGTTAACAATCAATGCTCTCATCAAACAAACCCGCAAGCAAAGCAAAGCGGTCTCAAATAACCAAGTATTATTGTGCGGGAAAAAAACGCTCAAGTCCACCCTTTTCGATGGCATGTGCCTGTTATTTTTGACTAACAGGACTATTTACCCAGCAAGACAATCCTGAGCATGGCTAATAAACCCTGCAATTTCTTGACAAAAATAGGATCGGCATGGATAGGATAGACTCCGGGAAGTTGTTGCCCTTTTGCCAACTTGCTTAAGCGTTGCTTCACCGACGCATCCAATTGCCCATCGGCGGCCAGTTCCATGAACATCGTCTTCACATTGCCTAGATCGAAGAAATCACGCTGCCAACACCATTTGAAATCGCCACCATAGCGAAACCATGATCCACCAACCCCCGCCACTTCGTATTCACTGCCGTCAGCGCGTTTGACCGGGGCGACTTGACGCCAAATCCCGATGATTTCCCCCTGTTGGTCGTCAATGATGATTTTTTCATACGGGTAGCGCCATTTCTCGAAGCCTTCCATATGTGCGCCCAAGGCCCAATCCTCAATTTCCTTTCTGCCTCTGGCGATAAACTCGCGGTTTGGACCCATGTTCCAACTGTATTCGGCATCGTCGGTGTACATCGCACCCAAATGCTTGATCCAGTCGCCTTCTTGTTCCGATTGTTTGTTGGCTTCCAGCCAGCGTTCAACCATTTCTTCCAGTTCTTTGCGTGGGTATGCGGGCATTTTGTTTTCCTGAATGTGAATTGGAGCAATATATAGTGCCGCCCATAATAACATTGTCCGGGCTAGGCTGGCATGGCTCAAGCCGCCCGCAATTCTTCGTGCAAAATCTTACGCAAGGTCTCGGCGGTGAGTGGGGCGGATTCCGGGGATAAGGCGGTGCGCAAGGTTTCATTAATCAGGGTTTGACAGCCTTTGCCGCTTTGCGTGGCACGCTCGCGGAATGCGGCCAGCACATCATCATCCAAAAACAGTGTAATACGGGTTTTGCCCGTGGAATCGGCCACCGGGCCGCGTGTGCCGTTGGAAAAATCGTATTCGTCTTGCATGGTTTAGCCTTCTTGGTATTCGCGCCGCTCGTGAGGTTCGGCGGGGCGGGCGGAAATAACCCGGATTTCATCCTCATCGCGATAATGATAAACCACCACCAGCAACCGCCCAAAGCCATCTATGCCCAGCGTCACAAACCGCTCTTCGGCATGGTCGCGGTCTTCTATGGTAATGGCTCTGTCATCATAAAAAACACCTTCCACATCAGCCAAGTCAATCTTATGCTTTTGAAGGTTTATTTGATTTTTGACAGGGTCGTTGGTGATGTTCATAGGGAAAATTATGCATATTTAATATGCATAGGCAAGATTTGATATCCGCACGGGTGTGATAAAAAGTGACGGGTTTACCAGACCCGTCGCGCCACGCCTATATTCCGGTCCACAACGGCAATGTCATACAAGGTCGGGCGCGGCTTCATCGCGCCCGACGAAGCCCGAATGGCGGGTTCCGAATGTCGGGCAACAAAGAGACGTTGCCCGACCCGGCTTGGGAATGAGCGGAAAGTAGGGCGGCAACCCTTTGCCGCCAGAAACCTACCCACCGGAATTTGTCGGCATGGGATGCCGACCTACATTGATGGCCTGACTCACGACTAAACTCGGGCGCAACGGAAGCCAACGTTGTGGCGCTGGCGGCCGGGCCGGGAGATGTTACGGTACGCAGAACGGCAGTCCCTCTCGTCGCCGTTCCAAGACCCGCCACGCAGCACACGGGCCGCGCCAGTCGCCATATTAGTCTGTTCAGGTTTTTCATATTCGTTCAGACACCTTTCCCAGACATTGCCAGCCAAATCAAACACCCCTTGCATGGACTGGCCTTGCGGGTACATGCCCACTGCTGTGGCGCGGCCCAGATGACTCTCATCAGAATTGACAAAATCTTCCCGCCAATCCCTTCCCCATGGATACTCGAAATCTTTCCGACCCGAAGTCGCGGCTTGCTGCCATTCCCATTCGGTGGGTAGCCTTATGTCACAACCCAACTTAAAACTCAACCAGCGGCAAAAGGCGACGGCATCGTACCACGACACATTCTCCGCCGGACAATTGCTGATACGCCGATACTGCTCGCCGGGTGCACCTCTCCCTGCATACAAGCCTTGCCACCATTCTTGGTTTTGGTAACCATCTTCTGCATCCAAGAAAGCCTGATATTGCAAATAAGTGACCGGATAACGGGCAATTTGAAAAGGCTGAACGGTGAATTGTCCTCGATTGTCTTCCAAGACCACTATTCCTCCGGGTATGTCAACCCAATCAATATCCGGCAATCCATCAGGCCGCAATCCCACACCCGGTCGTGGGTCGCCGATTGCCGCCAGCCGATCGCCGATCTCGGCGCGGCGGTAATGGGTGGTGGCGGGGATTTCCAATTCTTCCAGCAAGCGCTCGGCTTCCGGCCTGATAAAAACCCGTTCCGCTTCGTTCAATTCGGGTTTCAAATTTTCGACCATGCGCGGCATGTCTTTCAGCAATTCATGCGGCCAGAGCGCTTCGGGCTGGCGGCCTTTTTCATCCCAATGCGCCGCTTCCAAGCGCACTTGCCGCAAGAGATGAAGGTCGTCGCGGCTGCGGTCTATCCAGTTTTTCAAATTGGGCCAGATTTCCGACAGCCGTTCGTGGGCGAGGGTGATGGTTCCTGATGATGTTGTATTCTCGAAGATTTCCCCCCTCTCCCCAACCCCTCTCCCCGATGGGGAGAGGGGCTTTACACTCCCCTCTCCCGCTTGCGGGAGAGGGGTTGGGGGAGAGGGCGCAAGGCTTATTTCAACAATATTGGGTTTTTCACCCCCCTCCGCCGTCAAAATCCTTGCACGAACCAATTCATCAACCGTCGCCAGAATGGCTGGTTCCAGACTGGCGCGGCTGACCCGGCGGCGGCTAGGCAGGCTTTCGGCATTGAGATGAATCAATTGGCGGAACAGCCCGGTCAACTGGGTTTGCAAGTTTTCTTCGCCTAACGACTTTTCCAGATCGGCTTCCACAGTTGCGATATGTTGGGCTATCGCCCCGGTCAACCCGCCCATGTTGACGTATTCGGTCTCACTGAGAACTTTGCCTTGCCGTTTGTCAAACAAGGCTTGCAACACAAAGGCCAGCAACGGGAGATTGCCGGGTTCGGAACCAGCATCCTTAATCAGCCGTGCGACCAGTGGCGCAGAAATGCTCAAGCCAGCACATGCGGCGGGCTTGGCGATCATGTCATGCATCAGCCAAGGCGCGACGGGACCCAACGGATAATGGCCGGGGCTACGCAAAACCTTGAGCAAGTCGGCATGGGCATAGCAATGGTGCAGCCAATCGCTGCGTATCGTGGCAATCACCCGCAAGTTGATTTCCTGCGTGGCGCGGTAGAGTTGGGTGAGGAAGGATTCAACAAGATTCAGACCGACTCGGTCTCCAAGACCGAGTCGGTCTTTATTAGCCGACAGGAAAATCTCCTCCAACTGGTCGATAAACACCACCAACTGTTTGCCTTCCAAACCTTGTTTAATGATCTGGTCCAAGCTAGGCACTAAGATTTCAGGCTGGTTCGCCAAGGTCTTGGTCAGTTCAAAAGGATTCAGGCCCGTTTGTTGCGCCGGAACGAACAGCACCCGCAGCAGTGCATCAAATGGATGCTCGCCTTGGCTAGGCAGCATGTACACAGTCTGCGTGTCGGCTGGCAAACGGGGCAATACACCGGCATCCACCAAGGACGATTTGCCCGTGCCTGAGTCGCCGCTGATAATCATGAAACGTCCTGCCGGTTGAGCAAACCGGTCCAGCACCTCGTTAACTTCGCTTTCCCGACCAAAATAGACGGGTGAGAATTTGGGCGTGAAATGGGCAAGACCGGGGTAAGGCGAGCCTAGTTTTGCGATATCCCAAGTGATGGCGGATGGGGCAGTCTGTGCGCTGGGTGAGGGTTTGGCGCTAAGGGATTGAAAGATCGCCGATTGGACTAGACTAGCCAGTTGATGGGGCGAGTTAAAGAAACTTCCCGTCTTTTCGGAGGACAGATGTTGGCGCAAGCGCTTAATCTTTGCGCCACTTTCTCCTTGACCGGTGCATTCATCCAGATGTAATCGGGGCCAAGCCATGTTTTCCTCTGCCAAAAAGACCAGACAGGTTTTCCCCGCTTTTTCGGCGTAGCGGTATTCCAGTTCGGTGATGGAAAGTCCCTCCGGGTTGCCATGCTCAAGCGGTGGAATATAACCGTAACGGAAGGCAAATATTCCGACGTATACTTCAACTTGTTCAATGTCTTTAAGGCAGGCATCCACTGGACGTTCGTCACGCGCAACATAATCTTCCATGTTGACGACTTGATAACCGGATTTGCGCAAAGCATCAATCACCGTCCGGCGGTAGTCTTTGAGGTCTTCATAAGTGGATGAAAGATAGATAGTGCTCATGGTCCCACACGGGAGCAAACGCAAAACCCGCACTCAGCAAGCTTCGTGCGGGTTACAAACGGTTTAGGCTAGGTTTGCCCTACCGATTATCTCGATTGAGCGGGCATTAACGCCCGATTGCCGGTCACGCGGAAAGTCCAACCGAATTGGCCGGAGCGGTTCAAGCCGGGTTGTATGACGATGGCGCAACCGGGGGTTGATTGCGGTGCTTCACAGGCAAGCCGCAAGAATAATCCATTGGCGGGCCTACCCTTAGCAGGTCGCCCCACCAACTTGCAACCCGGCACTACGTCTGGGGCCAGTTCCTGAATGTTTATGCTTTGTTCGAACAAGGTTCTGCGCAAATTGCTATATTTAAGGTTCAAGGCGCCCGTGGACTCATCGGCTGTCACCTTAAACTTAGCTCGCCGGACCGCTGAATAATTCAAGGTCGGTAATGCGCCTACGACTGCTTGAGCGACCTTTTCAAGCCGCTCTGCATCAGCAGTTGAGCAACTGGCATTCGCCATGGGCGAAAGTGGCAACACCAGCAGAAAAGCGCAAAACCCTTTAATAACATTTGAACGAAGTTTCATAGCAAAATACCTCCGAGAATTAATTTGTTATTGTGAATGGTGTCAGTTGACGAGTCCTGAACCCTGCATTGACCGCCAAACCAACAGGGCAAGCTTGCTGACTAGGGGATAGACAGTCTGACCTCAACTAGGTTTAATATTTTGCCCTAAGTCAGGAGATTTGCCTAATTCAGTGTTCAAATCCGGCTTAAATGGAGTAGACTTGCCGCATTTATCACCACTGCCTCTAGTCAATCGTATGAGCAAGCAAAATTATAAGGAACCCCCCAAACTGTCCGGCGGCTTACCCTTGGTCGGGCACATCCCACAATTTGGCAAAAACCCGCACAAATTCATGCTGGATTTGCGCGAACAGTTGGGCGATGTCGCGCAATTCAAGTTTTTCCATCTCGACATGGTGTTGATCACTGGCCCGGAAGCCAGCGAGGCGTTTTACCGCGCCCCGGACGAAGTGCTGGACCAAGGCCCGGCTTATAAGATGATGACGCCGATCTTCGGCAAGGGCGTGGTGTTCGATGCGCCTATTAAAAGGAAGAACGAGCAACTGCAAATGCTGATGCCGGCCTTGCGCGACAAGCCGATGCGGACTTATTCCGGCCTGATCGTGGGCGAGGTGGAAAACCTCATCAAAGATTGGGGCGATTCGGGCCAGATTGATCTGCTCGAATTCACCAAAGAGCTGACCATGTACACCTCCAGCCATTGTCTGCTCGGGCCTGAGTTTCGCTATGAACTGAGCAATGAATTTGTCGGCATTTATCACGATCTTGAACAAGCCATCAAACCCATCGCCTATATCTTCCCCTATCTGCCCTTCCCAGTGTTCCGGCGGCGCGACAAGGCGCGAGTCAAGCTGGAACAATTGGTGCGTGAGATCATGGTCAAGCGGGCAGGCAAGCAAGAAAACAAGGCCAATGTTTTCCAAACACTGATTGAAGCCAGTTATGAGGACGGCACCAAGCTAACGCCTCACGAAATCACCGGCATGTTGATTGCCGCTGTTTTTGCCGGCCATCACACCAGTTCGGGAACGACAGCTTGGGTTTTGATCGAATTATTGCGGCATCCAGAGCATTTACAAAGCGTCTTGGAGGAAGTTGACCGGCTGTATGACGAAGGGGAGGGGGTTAGTTTTGAGTCCCTGCGCCAAGTTCCCAAGCTGGAAAACGTACTCAAGGAAGTGCTGCGTTTGCATCCGCCGCTAATTTTGTTGATGCGCAGAGTGATGCAAGATTTTTACGTCAAGGATTATCTCGTGAAGGCGGGGAAATTTGTCTGCGCAGCGCCCTCAGTCACTCATCGCATGGCTTCATTGTTTCCCGACCCGGACAAGTTTGACCCGGACCGCTATACCCCGGAGCGTTGCGAAGACAAGAACATGTATGGTTGGCAAGCCTTCGGTGGCGGCAGACACAAATGCTCAGGCAATTCGTTTGCATTGTTCCAAATAAAAGCCATCATCAGCACATTACTGTCACAGTATGAGTTTGAATTGGTCAATCCGGCGGAAAGCTATCAAGACGATTATCAAAAAATGGTGGTGGAACCCGGTTCCCCCTGTCTGGTTCGCTATAAGAAGCGAGTAGATGCCAAACAGCCAAGTGCCGTCACGACCCAATCCAATTCGCAGGAGAATATCCAAACCCCAGGCACATTCCGGGTCGAAGTGGATTTTGACTTGTGCAAGGGACATGGGAATTGCGCGGCAGAAGCCCCGGAGATTTTCCAAGTGGATGACAAAGGCAGTTTGACCGTCTTGGAGTATAATCCCAAGTCCGAATTATTGGAGAAGGCGAGGGCGGCTGAGAAGTTCTGCCCGACTAGGGCGATACGCATCATTACCGAAGGGCAATGCATGAGGCCGAAGTAAGCGCCCTCAATCGTCCTCATGCGTTTTGCCTTTCTACTGCCGGTTTTATCCTCGCTGTTATTCTTGGCGCTGTGGCAAGTTTTGGCTTCGCTGTTGGACTCGTCCGCATTGCCTACGCCTGGCACTGTGTTTCAAGTGCTTTATCAAGAAATCGTGTCAGGCCAACTTCCCTTTCACCTAGGCGCAACCTTGGCCCGTTTGGCGGTGAGTTTTGTATTGGCGATGAGTTTGGGTTCGCTGATCGGCATATTTTTTGGGCAGCACGAAAAGCTAGACCGCTTTTTCGACAATTGGCTGGTCATTTTCCTGAACATCCCGGCCTTGGTCACCATCATTCTTTGTTATGTCTGGTTTGGCCTGTCCGAAGTCGCCGCCATTGCCGCCGTGGTGGCGAACAAACTGCCGAATGTCGTGGTGACGGTGAGGGAAGGGGCTAGAGCCTTGGATCGTGACTTATTGGAAATGGCCCAAGCTTACCGATTCGGGCGATGGAAGACCTTGCGCCATGTCATCTGGCCGCAGTTGTTCCCTTATTTGATCGGTGCGGCGCGTACCGGCATTGCTCTGATCTGGAAAATCATTTTGGTGGTTGAGTTGCTAGGGCGCAGCAATGGTATGGGCTATCAATTGCACCTGTTTTTTCAGATGTTCAATGTCGCCGGGATTCTGGCCTATACTATCGCCTTTGTCACCGTGATCCAACTGATTGAAGCCTTGTTGTTGAAACCGCTGGATCGCCATGCCAAGCGATGGCGTCGATGAGCGCAATCCAGCGTTTTTTGAAATTAAGTTGGGAGTGCAAGGCTTGCCTTGCTACAAATTAGGCTGGGAGGGGCAGGCTTGGCTTGCATCTATGCGCCCTCGCAAGGCAAGCCTTGCACTCCAGCATTACTCTCGCAAGGCAAGCCTTGCACTCCAGCATTACTCTCGCAAGGCAAGCCTTGCACTCCTACATCACTAATAGCATCTTAGATGACCCGCATCGTAATCGACATCCGCAAGAAAGCCTATCCTGCCAAGCATGGGTCGGGCGAGCATATCGCCATCCAAGACTTGCGCATTGAATTAAGGGCAGGGGAGTTCGTTTGTTTGGTAGGACCGTCCGGTTGCGGCAAGACGACCTTACTGAATTTAATTGCCGGTTTGGATACTCATTTTGACGGCGGCATTGACACCGACGAGACCGGCAAACCTTTTCGCATCGCTTATATGTTCCAAAACCCGCGTTTGCTGCCGTGGCGAACGGTGCGGGAAAATATTGATCTAGCCTTGCCCAAAGGTCAAGATGGCAAAGCCGTCGATCATTTGTTGGAGGTGATGGGCTTGTCCCAGTCGCAAAGCCAATACCCCGAACGGCTTTCCTTGGGAATGAGCCGCCGGGTCGCCTTGGTGCGGGCCTTTGCCATCGAACCCACTTTATTATTAATGGACGAGCCTTTTGTTTCCTTGGATGCTCCGACTGCCCGGCGGGTGCGGCAGTTATTGATCCGGGTTTGGCAGGAACGGCCTCATACTGTGTTATTTGTGACGCATGATTTACGCGAGGCCATCAGCCTTGCCGACCGCTTGATATTCCTGTCCCCGTCACCCACCACATTATTGCATCAGGTGAGCATTGATATTCCTCGACCTTCACGCGAAGACGAGGCTGTCATCGAGGCTTTCCGCAATCAACTCATTTCCGGGCATCCTGAAATTAGTGCATTGCTGTAAAGCCAGTTCTTTCAGCCTTCTCATTTTGAATTTAAGCCCCGTCATTCCGGCATGGATGCCGGAATCCATCGTCCAAGGATGGCAAACTAGAACCTTTCGCATTGCTTAACGTAACCGACAAGTTACCGTCCATGAACTCATCGGCATTAGGTAAACAAAAACCTCGTCATTCCGGCAATTCTCATTATGGCTAAAACGCCGTCATTCCGGCATGGACTGCCGGAATCCAGTGCCATGGACGGTAACTTGTCGGTGCATAAGTGTCTGATTAAACAAGACTGGCAAATCCTAGTTTCACGTCCCTGTGACTGGATTCCTGCTTCCCGGCAGGAATGACGGGTTATACATCAACGCTTTGCCTCATAATGAGAATTGCTGTCGTCGTTCCGGGATTTGCCGAATCAAATGCTAGACCGTGAATAAATCCACATTTACTTCTTGCTCGGCAAATAAGTTTTCATATAAGCATCCAATTGAACCGCAAACGTGGGATAGTCTAGCGCCAATTCCTCCAACTCTTTGCGCATGATTTGATCGATGGTGGCCTGGCGGGTCAGTTTTTGTTCACGGACGTTGGCGATGGTTTTCGCTGCCTCATCCGTTTGCCCTAACAAGTATTGGCTGACCGACAAACATAATGAGGCATAGCTTTTTTTCTCGGAGGTTTGGAATAATTGTTCCAGCCATTCTTCCTTGCCAAATTCAAAATCCCAAGGTTTCTGTTGGTCAGGGTTAAGCATTAATGCGTCATCATTCAACCATTCCAGTGCGAGGCGTTGGAATTCCATGGCCTTGTCCACTTTACCCAATCGCCAATAAATCTTCGCACTTTCCAACGCAGATAAGGGAAACTTGGAAACCTTGCCATAAGTCGTCAAGGCTTTTTGATAGTCTTTCTGTTTGAAATACAAATAGGCGAGGTTATTGAGATATTTCGCGGTGGAGTGTGAAATATCCACGGCTTGTTGATAGTTAGTCTCGGCCTCTTGGGTTTTGCCCGATTGCTCGTATAACACGCCTAAATCAAAATAGGCTTCCGCCACTTTAGGATTGAGTTCTATGGCCTTTTTCAAATAGTCAATTGCTTTGGCGTTTTCATCACGAGTTGGGGAGGTGGCATAAAACTCGCCTAGAAACAAGTTGACATGTTCGTCTTCCGGGTCTTTCTCATAAAGATGCTTGATGGCTAGTTCAAATAATGGCTTCTCTTGAATATCCCAAACGGCAGCCTTCTTTTGGCCCCATGAAGCCTCTGCATTATGGGGTTCGATTTCCAAGGCATATTCATAGGCTTTTTT
>CAIYXP010000170.1 GCA_903930145.1 uncultured Methylococcaceae bacterium | reverse complement strand
GCGATTGCTGGAGCTTCTTCAAGCGGATGACGAAACCGGGGTTGCCGATGCCGTCGACGTCGCCCTCAGCCAAGGGGCCTACCACAGGGCCAGCGACATCCATCTGGAACCATGGACCGATTCGCTCTCCCTGCGCTATCGGCTGGACGGCATCCTACAGCAGATAGCCATTATCCCAAAAGATTTTCAACCCAAAATCATTGCCCGCATCAAGGTCTTGTCCGAGTTGGTCTGCATACCCACGCGGCTTGATTGTTTTTTATTAGACTTTATCGGAAACCTAAGCTGGTTGTCGCACTGTGCTGCATAAATTGAAGGTTTCCGATAAAGTCTATTGAAGAGGAGTTGAATATGTTGACGATCAATTACGAGGAACTGCCTACTTATCGTATGGGCCTGAAAAAAGGGATTGAGAAAGGCATTGAAAAAGGCATTGAGAAAGGTATTGAGAGAGGAGTTGAGCAAGGTGTAGAACTTGGCGCTCACCAACAAGCTTTGACCATTGCCGCCAATCTGTTGACGGAAGGCATGTCGCAGTCACAAGTTGCAAGGTTAACCCAATTGCCCTTAGCGGAAGTTGAAGCCCTCTCTCAACTGAAAAAACAATCTGAATCTTCCTCATAAACATCTAACTTAATTAATCTTTTTCGCCCTATTCCTTTGGGTGGGATACACAACGAGAAAAACCATGACTGACAACACTACACATTTCGGATTCAAAGACGTACCCGTTAACGAAAAGGCCAAGCTGGTCAAAGGCGTTTTCGACTCGGTGGCGGGCAAGTACGACATCATGAATGACTTGATGTCGATGGGAATACACCGGATATGGAAGCGCATTGCCATCCAACTCAGTCACGTGCGGACGGGTGAGCAAGTGCTTGATTTGGCCGGCGGCACGGGGGACATGACCGCTTTGTTTCAAAAGCGAGTCGGCCCGACCGGGAGAGTGGTGCTGTCCGACATCAACGCTGCCATGTTGCAACGGGGGCGTGACCGATTGATCGATGAAGGCGTGGCTGGCAATGTCCAATATGCTCAGATTGATGCGGAAAAACTGCCTTTCCCGGATAATTCATTCGATTGTGTCAGCATCGCCTTCGGCTTGCGCAATGTCACCCACAAAGAAGAAGCGTTGAAATCCATCCATCGGGTATTAAAACCGGGCGGACGGATCATTATTTTGGAATTTTCCGAGGTGCAAGGCGATTTGCTGAAAAAAGGCTATGATGTGTATTCATTCAAGATTTTGCCGTTCTTGGGCAAGCTGATTGCCAATGACTCCGACAGTTACCGCTATTTGGCTGAATCCATCCGTATGCATCCGAATCAGGAAACCCTGAAAAAAATGATGGCTGAGGCTGGTTTCGAGCGCTGTGAGTTTTTCAATATCACTCAAGGGGTTGTCGCTGTCCATCGCGGCTATAAGTTTTAACGCTATGGCTGGTTCAAGCTTGTTACCTGAGGTTTTTGCCTCATTATTTAGTGATGCGATGGGGCGTTTTCTGCAACTATCCACCAATAGTAAACAATACCTAAGCCCAATAGCCGGTAAAGTCATCGCCCTGCGATTTGTGCCGTTTGATTGGCAGATTTACCTTTGCCCTAGCGAAACCACCATTGAAATATTGCCCAGCTTTGAAGCCGAGCCGGATGTCAGTTTTACGGGCTCACCTTTGGCCTTTGCGCAGATGGGGCTAGGAGGCTCCCCGTTGCGAGTATTGTTTTCCGGCGGAGTGGTGATTGAGGGCGATATGAAAGTGGCGAGGCGCTTCCAGAGGCTGTTTGACAAGCTGGACTTTGACTGGGAACGTCTGGCTGCGCGTTTTGTCGGGCAATCGTTTGCTGCCCAAATCGTGGGTGGCTTGCGTGAATCCCATGCTTGGCGGGTTGATGCCGTAGAAGCTATGCAACTCAATGCAGCCGAATATTTGCAGGAGGAAAGCCGGGAGTTGCCAGCTTCTGCTGAAGCGGAATTGTTTTATGGGGAGGTGGATATTTTAAGGGCGGATTGTGATCGGTTGGAAGCGAGGGTTTTGAGGTTGCAGAACAGGTTGGAATTATTGAAACAATAAAATCAAAGTTTTTTCGATAACTTAATATAAGCGAGGAACTCATGGATTATACAGATGATATTCATCTTGATGTGTGCCAAAACATAGAAGTTGGATTGAAAATTGAATATGAACGCAATCCAAAATTAACAGATACTTTGTGTGTTTTTGGGTTGGATAATGCTGCAATCGCAATCAAGCAGGAGTTTGGCTTTGCCAAGGGTCAGAAGATTGCTTCGCATCCTGATATCGAAGGTATTATCAAGCACTGCGTTGAGGTTGGTTTACTTCGGATAGGGAAGATGAATGATTTAACCTTAAAAGAATATTTAGTTAGGTTAGAAAAAGTAAAAAAATCTGTTAAACGGCATTCGGCTTATGGTATCCGTGGATACTATGATTTTATTAAAAACTTTATGTGATAGGTATAAGCGCATCAAATATGGGTCATGTCTTAGCCGAAATTGAATTAAGCAACCCTCGCCAACCCAATTTGTCCTCCATCAAGGCCAATGCACTGGCTGATACTGGAGCATTGATGTTGTGCATACCTGAACATATTGCCAACCAACTTCAATTGGAAACGGAATCGTTACGTGAAGTGTCGGTTGCTGATGGCCGCAGTTCCAATGTCCCTTATGTGGGACCTATAAAGGTCAGTTTTGGGAAAAGATTTTGTTATGTTGGCGCACTGGTGCTG
>CAIYXP010000169.1 GCA_903930145.1 uncultured Methylococcaceae bacterium | reverse complement strand
CACAAAAGCCGATGGCTCCCCGTTTACCGCCGCCGATTTGGTCTCCCATCATTATCTCACTGAAAGGCTGGAGACCCTGCAAGGGCATTTGCCGGTGTTGTCCGGTGAATCCCATGACGTTCCTTTTGAGGAACGCAGCTTATGGGAAGATTATTGGCTGATCGATCCTTTGAACGGTGTCGAGGAGTTTATCAATGGCAATGGTGAATTTACTATCAATGTTGCATTGATCCATCGCAACCAACCAGTGTTGGGGGTAGTCTATGCGCCATCATTGCGAACATGCTTTTTTTCTGCCGAAGGATGTGGTGTTTTCAAACGTATAGGTGAAGATCCCGCAACGGAAATACGTCCCAAAGCGCACTCGCAGCTTAGGCCCGTCGTGCTAATCAGTGACCCGGAATCTAACCCCGATTTGACATCTTACTTGAATCACTTGGGTGAGCATGAACTCGTTTGTTGCGGGAGTTCGCTGAAGTTTTGCAAGATTGCCGAAGGCGAGGCCGACCTTTACCCTTGCCTGACATCCTCCTACGAATGGGAGACGGCAGCGGCACAATACATTGTCGAAGCCGTCGGCGGCAAGGTCGAGGACCAACGCGGCGAGCCTTTGCTTTACAATACCAAAGCGTCGCTGCTCAATCCTTATTTTGTCGTGAGTACCGACACATCGCGGGACAGGAAGCTGGTTGGCTTCAACGTGCAGACTTTACAAAAGCTCTTAGCTGCTTGAAGTAATTCAACCTTACATGTTTCGCTATTGACTGAACAAGCATTTACGAGTAGTTTTAGCAGTTTGTGATTCAATTGTTTACATTTCGGTGGGCGTTCAACAACGCCCCGCACATAATTAGAGGGTAATTAAAGTGGAGCTCAGCGGTGGGGAAATTTTAGTCCAATGCCTGATCGACGAGGGCGTTGAATACATATTCGGCTATCCAGGCGGTGCGGTTTTGCACATTTATGATGCCTTGTTCAAACAAGACAAGGTCAAGCATATCTTGGTGCGCCATGAACAAGGTGCGACCCATGCGGCGGACGGGTATGCCCGTTCATCGGGTAAGCCTGGCGTCGTGTTAGTGACCTCGGGTCCCGGCGCGACCAATGCCGTCACTGGCATAGCCACCGCATACATGGACTCAATACCCATGGTCATACTCAGCGGTCAAGTACCCATGGCGGTGATTGGGAGCGATGCCTTCCAAGAAGCCGACATTTCGGGTATCACCCGGCCCTGCGTGAAACACAATTTCTTGGTCAAAGATGTCACCAAACTGGCATCAACGATCAAAAAGGCATTTTACATTGCCACCACGGGCAGGCCAGGCCCGGTGTTGGTCGATATTCCCAAAAACTTGACCGACCCTAGAGTCAAGATTCCCTATGAATATCCCAAAACCATGAGCTTGCGCTCCTACAACCCGCATGTCAAAGGTCATCGCTGGCAGATGAAAAAAGCCGTCGATTGCCTGCTTGAAGCCAAACGCCCGATGATTTACACGGGTGGCGGGATTATCTTGGGCGAAGCCTCAGCCGAACTGACCGAACTGACCAAACTTTTGGGCTTTCCGATCACCAACACCCTCATGGGTTTAGGCGCATACCCTGGCACTGACAAGCAGTTCGTCGGCATGTTGGGGATGCACGGAACCTATGAAGCCAATATGGCGATGCACGATTGCGATGTGCTGTTTGCCGCCGGGGCGCGATTCGATGACCGCATCACGGGCATCATCGCCGAGTTTTGCCCCCATGCCAAAATCATCCACATTGATGTGGACCCTTCTTCGATTTCCAAAAACGTCAGGGTTGACATCCCGGTTGTCGGCGAATTGAAGCCCGTTCTGACAGAAATGATTGAACTGGTCAAATCCAGCGACAGGAAACCAGACCCAGTCGCCTTGGCCGAATGGTGGAAGCAAATCGACGGTTGGCGCGCACTTGACAGCCTAGGCTTTGACCGCAACGCCGATGTCATCAAACCGCAATACGTGGTCGAACAGTTGTGGGAAATGACCCACGGCGATGCCTATATCACCTCCGATGTGGGCCAGCACCAGATGTTCGCGGCCCAATTTTATAAATTCGACAAACCGCGCCGTTGGATCAACTCCGGCGGCTTGGGGACGATGGGCTTCGGAATGCCGGCCGCCATTGGCACCAAACTCGCATTCCCCGATGCGGATGTTTATTGCATTACCGGCGAAGCCAGCATTCAGATGTGCATACAGGAATTGGCGACGGCCCGTCAGTATCGCACTGCGATCAAGATTGTCAATCTGAACAATGGCTACATGGGCATGGTCAGGCAGTGGCAGGAATTCAGCTATGATAGCCGTTATTCGCAAACCTATTTGGAAGCATTGCCGGATTTCGTCAAACTGGCGGAAAGTTACGGTCACATGGCGTTGCGCATCGACAAGAAGGCTGATGTGCGAGCCGCGTTGGAGGAAGCCCAAAAGCAAAAAGACCGGACGATTTTCCTAGACTTCCACATCGACCCGACCGAAAACGTCTACCCCATGATTGAAGCCGGCAAAGCACACAATGATATGCGTCTGGCCCCCGGCGTTAACCCTGACGCGGAGCTTGCCTAAACATGAGTCACATAATCTCCATTTTGATTGAAAATGAATCGGGCGCTTTGGCGCGTGTGGCTGGCTTGTTCTCCGCCCGTGGTTACAACATCGAATCCTTGACCGTGGCCCCGACCCAAGACCCCACGCTATCGCGCATGACCTTGGTGACCACCGGAAACCCGGAAATCATCGAGCAGATTACCAAGCAACTGAACAAGTTGATTGACGTGGTTAAGCTGATCGACATTTCCGAGTCCACCCACATCGAGCGTGAGTTGATGATGGTGAAAGCCCGTGCGATCAACGGGGGTCGCGAGGAAATCATGCGCCTGACTGAAATCTTCCGGGGCAACATCCTCGATGTGACACCCACCACGTACATCATCGAAATCACTGGCGAAAAATCCAAGCTGGATGCCTTCTTGAACACCGTCGGCGAGGACAACATCATCGAAGTCGTCCGCTCCGGCACGACTGGAATCCTGCGCGGTGATCGCGGGTTGATGGTTTAATTCGCTTTCAACAAAACCATCCCCTTTCGGGGGGGCAATACCATTGAATGAGTTCCTCCCCCAACGGGGCAGTGCCGTTGAATTAAGCCGTTCGTGCTGAGCTTGTCGAAGCATGAACGGCTTAAATTCCTGCCAGCCAAAAAGTTAAAAACATTTGGTCACCTACTTTTCATGGGCTTAGCATTGTTGCGGTCGCCTCCGCTTCGCGTTGCTCAGCCCGGTAGCTTCGCATGTAATCCCGTATACTGGTCCATGGCAAGGCAATTTATGCATGACGCCACGATTAAAATTTCATTCACCAAAAATCAAACGCATTTTGCTGTGATCCACGTTTGCATTGCCAAGAACAACGCTTGCTTTTTCGCAAATTAAATTCACTTTGCCTCAAAACATGCTCGTTTTAGGGTGAAGGAAGCTTGCAATTCTATAAAATGCGCCAGTTTTATCAGAAATAAAATTTACATTGTTATAAAACAAGCCTGCTTTATGGCAAACGGAATTTAGCTAAAGACGGTGGTAAAGTGGCGATTTACCACACGGCGCATCATGCCCGACGGCCCTTGGATATTGGTGAAAACTTCATTTGAAACCGAGATCATCCTGACCGACCAACCCCGTGCCAAACCTTGGAATTCCGCGTCATCGCCTCCAACAAGGCAGGCGATAGCGTCGAAAGCAATAGCGTGGCGGTGATGATTTAGATTGGGTTTATAGTCCATGTCCGGCGCAATGGGTTATCGGCCTATTACGCCGGATGGAAAACATTGCATAAGGGCGAAATGCCGGAGCCGCCTATTCAGATTCATAGCCTTTTAATAAATTACGAATGTTAGGCATGGTATTATTTTCTGCCATAACTAGAGCGTCAAAGCT
>CAIYXP010000168.1 GCA_903930145.1 uncultured Methylococcaceae bacterium | reverse complement strand
TTCGCACGGCATCCAGCCCGGCGCCCATGTCATCACCGACTACGACTTCAAAAAGCCCAAGGCCGACTTGCTGGTCAAATCCGCCATGACCATGCCGCACACCCATGCGGGTTATGAAGTGTTCGACTATCCCGGCCGGTACGTGGAAGTGGGGGTCGGCGAGAATTTGGTCCGCAGCCGCATGGAAGAGCACCGCGCCCAGTTTGAAGGCTTCGAAGGCCATGGCAATGCGCGAGGGCTCGGCGCAGGGCGCATGTTCAAGCTCGCCGAACACCTCCGCCACGCCGGTGTCGGAGGAAGACATGTTCCAATGCGCCTTCACCGCGATGCAATCCACCCAAAACTACCGCCCCGCCCGGGTCACCCCCAAGTCCCTGGTGTACGGCCCGCAGACCGCCGTCGTGGTGGGGCCGAGTGGCGAGGAAATCTACACCGACCAGTACGGGCGGGTGAAGGTCCAGTTCCACTGGGACCGCTACGGCAAAATGGACGAAAACAGCTCGTGCTGGATCAGGGTCGCCCAGCCGTGGGCGGGCAAGAGCTGGGGCATGATGGCGATCCCTCGCATTGGTCAGGAAGTCGTCGTCGAATTCCTCGAAGGCGACCCCGACCGCCCGCTGATCACCGGCAGCGTCTACAACAACAGCCAAATGCCGCCGTACTCCCTGCCCGCCAACAAGACCCAAAGCGGGATCAAGTCGCGCAGCTCCAAAGGCGGCCAGTCTGCCCATTTCAATGAAATCCGCTTCGAGGACAAGAAGGGTTCGGAGCAAGTCTATATTCACGCCGAGAAGAACTTGGACACTTTGGTGGAAAACTGTGAATCGCATTCGGTGGGGGCGAATAGGGCGAAAACGATAGGGCACGATGAAACCACGCACGTCAAGCATAACCGAACCGAGACCGTGGATCATAACGAAACGGTCACTGTAGGTAAAGATATACGGATTACGGCGGGCGACTCCATTACGCTCACCGTAGGTGCTTCCACCTTGGTCATGAAATCAAATGGTTCCATCACCCTCAACGGCATCAATCTTGATGTCACCGGCTCAGAACATATTCAACTTGACTCAACCCGCATCGACTTGAATTAACTATGAACGGACCTGAAAATCTTATCGATGTCCCGATTACCACTGCCCCCTTGCCCAAGGTGCAGAACCATACCCGGTTTCCCAGCCAATACTATCAAATGTTGGACGTGAGCGATCAAGTGTTTCATGTGGTCGTCTGTAGGCAAACCTTCAATTTGCGCCAAGTTGACGCTGATGGCTGTGTCGTATTGGCCGACGGGCAAACCCCGCTGGTTGCCAGTGATCAGTTCTACCGTCAAATCAATTTGAGCAGCCTCATTCAGGAAAGTGATTTTGCCCCCTACAAACCGAAATGCGATGTCCTGTTTAGTTACTGCTATGCCCATGCCCCACAAGAACAGCCCAGTCAGCGCTGGCCTGTTGCGGTCAGTATCGGCGAGTGGCAAAAACGGTTTCAAGTGACCGGGCCGAGGTTATTAACGCGCGGTGACGCGAGTGACTGGCAATTGACTGAACCAGAACCTGTCCTTAAAGTGCCTATTTGTTACGAAAAAGCCTATGGCGGCAGCTTCCAATGGCCTACGGACAGCCAAGAGCCTGAATTTGTCCACCGTGAAGAGCGCAATCCCATCGGCTCCGGCTACCTTGACGAGGAGTGGCTGGAAAAAAGTCAAGCCAAGGAATTGCCCGCACCCCAAATGGAAGCCTTCGATCAGGCTTTCACCGCACCAGCCAAAGATTATCCGGTCATCGGTTTAGGCGCGATAGGCCGCTGGTGGTTGCCAAGGCGCATCCAGGCAGGCACTTATGACCAAGAATGGAAACGACAGCGCTGGCCCCGCCTTCCCATGGATTTTGAATTTGATTATTGGAACTGCGCACCGAAAGACCAACAAATCGACTACCCGAAGGGCGGTGAAACCGTCATCCTCACTCACCTGCACCAAAGGCCCGAAGTGCGTTTCCGTTTGCCGAAATTTCCCGTAAAGCTATTGCTACACTTGGATGTTGGGGTGCCACTCTTCAAGCCCATGCCTGTCGATACCCTGTTATTCGACATGAAAAATCTGCAACTGATTGTCGTGCAACGCGCCCAAATCGCCGCCCAGTCAGGGGTTGACATGATTGAAGTTGGAACCTGGGACATCGAAGCAGCGCGGGCCGCCAATGCCGCCAAGCAAGCCTAAACCCAACTCAGGAACACACCATGGCCGACGAAGCAGCAACCGCCCAAGACGGACAATTTACCCTGATTAGCACATTGCCCGATGTGTGCATTACCAATGGTTATCCCATTCCCTACCCCATTACCCACAACATGGACAAAAGTGGCGGCTGCTCACCCAATGTCTATTTTCGAGGAAAACCGGCATTTTTGCACAATGAAAGCTTCGTTGACCAAGTCATGGGTGACGAGCCAGGGACAGGAAAAGGCGTGGTCTCTGGCACCAACGTCAATATCAGCCACAGTATCGGCAAAAGTGGCAGTGTTTACATCAATGGCAAGCCGATGGTGCGCACGGGCGATTCCATGTGGATGAATTACAAAAAGCCATGAGCCAATCACCCAAGGAAGCCGGCGACGTTTCGGTTATAATTTTCGGGAACCTTCTCCAGTGGCAGGCATAAAACCCAACAACAAAAGCAGCCCGGGTCCGATAGGCAACACGCAAGGGTTGATTGTCCCCAAAACCAGCCCCAATGCCAGCGGTGAAAACAATAGCGCACCGCCGCCCGAACCACAGCCCAAGGAAGAAGGCTGGTGGGGCCAATGGGGCAGTGCGGCCACGCACGGGCTCTTGGACTCGGCGGGCTTGATACCGGTCTTGGGCGAGCCGGCCAACCTCGTCGGCGCGATGATATACTTGGCAGAGGGCGACAAGATCGGCGCGGCTATGGACGCTGCCGCCGCTTGGCCCGTCGGCGGACAGGCCGCGACCGTCGCCAAGTACGCGATGAAGGCCGAAAAAGCCGTCGTCAAGCAGATCGAAAAGGAAGCTGCCCAAGCCGTCGCCAAACAAGCTGAAAAAAAAGCTGCGAAGGAACTGGAAGAAGCGGCAGCGAAAAAGGCAGCAAAGCCACAAGGGGGGAATATAAAAGGTTCGGGGCAACCCAAACTGGAACCTAAACCAAAGAAAGTTAATAAACCAAGACAACCGCAAACATATGAAAAAAAGGTACGTAATGCTGATGGATCTACAACTTATACATTAAGAAAGAAAGATGGCAACACAGTAAATGTAACCTATAACAATAAAGGTTACCCTGACTTTTCTTCCCATAAGTATGATGGTACATTGGGAAAAAATGAGGTACAAATAAATATGACCGGCAATAATAATGTTGATTTCAAGCAAGCCAATAAAGAGGCTGGATTTGGAGAAACCAAACGCTCACACCCAGATGACTATACTTGGCATCACCATGAGGATGGTAATACAATGCAACTTATTAAAACAGATGTACACGAAGTAACACCACATACGGGAGGAGCCTCTGCTGCCAGAAGGAGTAAAAGATGATTGAAATGATTAAATCAGCAAAGAGAATTGATGCTGTAGCTATCAATAATTTAGAAAAACGTTTTG
>CAIYXP010000167.1 GCA_903930145.1 uncultured Methylococcaceae bacterium | reverse complement strand
TCCCACCTGATTTTTTCCAATCCCAATGCAGCGAGGATAGAAATAAGATTGCGCTGCTTCATTAATTAGACTCAACATTTAAGGTTTTATGATTCACAAGCTCAGAAATATCGCCATCATCGCTCACGTTGACCACGGCAAAACCACTCTCGTAGACAAATTATTGCAGCAATCCGGCACCTTTGCCGCCCATGAAAAAGTGGAGGAGCGGATTATGGACTCCAACGCGCTGGAAAAGGAGCGCGGCATTACCATTTTGGCGAAGAACACCGCCTTGGATTGGAAAGACTACCATATCAACATCGTCGATACCCCAGGCCATGCTGACTTTGGCGGCGAGGTGGAGCGTGTGCTGTCCATGGTGGATTCCGTATTGCTGCTGGTCGATGCTGTCGATGGTCCCATGCCGCAAACCCGCTTCGTGACCCAAAAAGCGTTTGCGTTAGGGCTGAAACCCATCGTCGTCATCAATAAGATTGACCGCCCCGGCGCGAGGGCGCATTGGGTGTTGGATCAAACCTTCGATTTGTTTGACCGGCTAGGGGCCACCGAGGAGCAGTTGGATTTCCCGGTGATTTACGCCTCGGCTCTAAATGGCTATGCCGGTCATGACCCGGACATCCGCGAAGGTAATATGGACCCCTTGTTTGAAACCATCGTCGAGAAGGTCAGTCCTCCGCCAGTGAATGCGGAAGGTGGCTTCCAAATGCAAATCAGCCAATTGGATTACAACTCCTATGTTGGCATCATCGGCATAGGGCGTATCCAGCGCGGCTCGGTCAAAACCAACACTCAAGTAGTCGTCGTTGGGCGCGAGGGCAAACAGCGCAATGCGCGTATCCTGCAAGTATTCGGTTTCAAGGGCTTGGAACGAATCGAAGTGCCGGATGCCGATGCTGGCGACATCATTGCATTTACCGGCATCGACCCGCTGGAAATTTCCGATACCGTTTGTTCGCCCGATGCGGTCGAGGGTTTGCCGCCCTTGAGCGTGGACGAACCGACCGTGAGCATGACCTTCCAAGTCAACAACTCGCCCTTCGCCGGACGGGATGGCAAGTTTGTCACCTCTAGGCAGATTCGTGAAAGGCTACAGCGCGAATTGCTGCACAATGTCGCTTTGCGCGTCGAAGATACGGAAGACCCTGACAAATTCAAAGTCTCAGGCCGTGGCGAATTGCATTTGTCCATCCTGATTGAAAACATGCGACGGGAAGGTTACGAAATTGGGGTGTCTCGTCCAGAAGTCATTGTCAAGGAAATGGATGGCGAGCTTTGTGAGCCGTATGAGTTCGTCACCATCGAAGTGGAAGAGGAACATCAAGGCACGATCATGGAAAAGATTGGCGAGCGCAAGGGCGACCTGCAAAACATGGTGCCGGATGGTCAAGGCCGGGTGCGCTTGGAATACAACATGCCCTCGCGTGGATTGATCGGCTTCCAAACCGAGTTCCTCACCGCCACTTCCGGCACGGGGTTGATTTACCATGTATTCGACCGGTATGGCCCGATGAAAAAGGGCGACATCGGCCAGCGTCAAAACGGGGTGTTGATTTCCAATGTCGCTGGCAAAGGTGTGGCCTTTGGTTTGTTCAACCTGCAAGAACGCGGCCGCTTGTTTGTGGAACATGGCACCGAGATATATGAAGGTATGATCGTCGGCATCCACTCCCGCGATAACGATTTGGTGGTGAATCCAACCAAGGCCAAGCAATTAACCAATATGCGCGCCTCCGGCAGCGACGAGGCCATCATCCTGACCCCGCCTATTCGTTTAAGCCTGGAACAGGCTTTGGAATTCATCGACGACGACGAACTGGTTGAAGTCACCCCAAAGGTCATTCGCATTCGTAAAAAGCTGTTGTTGGAGCATGAGCGGAAGAAAGCCTCACGTTCCTCCGCTTCGGAATAAGTCAGTTGTCATCGTTCCCACGATCTTTGGGGCAACGCAATACTGTAGAAACAAGCTCTCCCGTCCGGCCCCCCGCAAGCTCTCCCCCAACGGGGGGAGGGTTGTCACTGGTATTAAGTTAAGCCGTCATACCGCCATGGTTCGCCGGTATCCAGATTGCATGGATGCCCCTAAGCCCCCCGTCCATGGAGCCTAGGTTCCTGCGGTCCATGCCGGAACGAAGAGGTTTTTCTTAACGTAATGGCAGTGAGGATTAGTGTGGGGTGAGTAAAATTAGTGTATTGGCCTCCTTATCACTGCCTGTGTAAATGAAGCTTGACGTGGAATCGTCTCATACCGTACTATTAGCATCTATTTGCCGGAAACCGGCATATAAATTTCGGGGCGTAGCGCAGCCTGGTAGCGCACCTGACTGGGGGTCAGGTGGTCGCAGGTTCAAATCCTGTCGTCCCGACCAATTAAAACAAAGGCTTGCATGATTAAAAATCTGCAAGCCTTTTTTCATGGTAGACCTATGGTAGACCTTTGGGAGAAATCGAAAGGCTTTCCCATCCCACCTTTGGCTATTTTCATCCCACGAAAAAACCAATCAAGATGGTTTTTTTCCTTCCGCACGAGTCTCTAGCGCTAACAAAATCAGGGGTTCCGGTTTAGTCAATTATCGGCCCCACAAGACCCCTCAGGTAAGGATTCTTTTGTTAAAGCCCCTCGCTTGATCGTGGAGCCTTGCCCGTGGTGCTAACGGCAATTGGCTTAAGGCTTATAAGAAATGGAAGGCAGAAATTATGAGACTACCAGCTTACACCCCAACGCTTCGACAATTTTGGTGATGGTTTCAAACCGTGGGTTGCCGTCATCAGCCAGCGACTTGTAAAGGCTCGCCCTTGTCACCCCGGCTTGCTTGGCGACTTCGCCCATGCCCTTGGCACGGGCCGCAATCCCCAAGGCATGAATGAAGTCTGAGGCATCGCCGGTAATGGCGGTTTCGCGGAGAAATGCTTGGATGTCGGCATCGGTTTCCAGATGTTCGGCAATGTCAAAGGCGGTGATGGTTTCAGGCATGGCTCAATCCTCTAATGCGTTTAACATGGCTTGGGCTTTTTCAATGTCCCGGCTTTGGCTGGATTTGTCGCCGCCAGCCAGCAGCAATACAACCCGTTGATTATGAATGGTGTGACACTCTGATTCCTCCACCAAAGAAACAGCGCAAATCGAACAAGTCGGCGGATAACGCCTTGGTGTCTCCGAAATGCCCGTTTTCAACCCTAGCCAGCCTTGACAGCAATGGGTTCTTGACCGTCCTATCTTTCAGCTTGGCAAGCCAATGGTTGAAGGTTTGTGTGCTTTGGAGTTCGTATTTCATGGCTTGATTGTATCTTGTGGGAGACATGATGACAAATCAGGATGACCGATACCGCCTTGCCCGTGGTGCGCTAGTCAATTGGTTCGCCCTCTATCTTGGTCGCATCGCACCCGACAACCTTAAGTTTTTCTTTCCAATCGCCTTGAGCCTTATAAAAATCAGACTACAATTAGCCTCATTGGTCGGCAAATTTGTTTACTACAGAACTGGATGAAGCCAAGGCAACAGGCTTGCAAGCGTAGTGGAAAGCCTTGGAAGCTTCAGACGTTGACATTAGGAAGTGAAACCCAAACATGCACACACATTACGATAACCTAAAAGTGGCGAGAAATGCGCCACCTGAAATCATTCGCGCAGCCTACAAGGTGCTATCTCAAAAGTACCATCCCGATAAATACGATGGGAAAAGGGAATCTGCTGAACGTGTCATGAAAATAATCAACGCTGCTTATGCTGTGCTTTCAGACCCCGATAAAAGAAAATCCTATGATTAATATCTTGATGGAATGGAGGCAAATGAAAACCAAAAAAAAGTCAGCGAATCGACCAAAAAGCATCAACAGCCCAACAAAGAACCAAAACAGGAGAATAAACAACAATCGCAGGAGGATACATATTCTGATAAAGCAAATAAGGCTACGCCAAACTTTAGTATCTATTTTCTAGCTGGCTCAACTGCATCACTATTTTTTTTGGTTTAATTACTCAAAATTATCATATGTGAATGATCAATACTTATTTGAGTTTTTGTTTTCAATTTTTATTTACTCATTGTTTCTTTTGATTATTGAGCTGGTTGTCCGTCCTCAGCATGTTTTCAGAAACTGGTTCATATTTATTATAACCGGATTTTTTAACTGGCCTTATTTCATGGATAATACAGATTCTAAACAACAAATTAATCATGCCCCATACCAAGCAGTGTCTGCTCCAGCGAAACCAAACTATTTAAGGCCAAGCACAGCCCCTAACGGTCAGAAATGGCCAACTATTGCTGGCTATATTGCTGGTTATCAACGCTTAAATAATGATGGCCTTTCAAATGTCACTGTAGATAACAGTCGTAATGATTCTGATGTATTCGTAAAATTAGTGTATTTGAATGGCGGTCAAGCTCTTCCTGTTTGCCAGTTTTATATTCCTGCTTTTGGTAGCTTTACCTTAAATAATATAAGGGCGGGAAGTTATGATATTCGATATCGTGACTTAATCAACGGTGGGCTAGCCCGTTCTGAGGCATTTAATCTCGAAGAATTAGCGACCTACAACGTGACACAGTACAGCAACATAACCATGACCTTGTACAAGGTACACAATGGTAACATGCAGACCTATGGACTCTCTGAGTCGGAATTTTGAAGCAAATGGCTAAAGACTACTATCGCAT
This sequence comes from uncultured Methylococcaceae bacterium, assembly GCA_903930145.1. Lineage (GTDB taxonomy): Bacteria > Pseudomonadota > Gammaproteobacteria > Methylococcales > Methylococcaceae > Methylumidiphilus. The sequence goes on along the minus strand of CAIYXP010000167.1, from coordinate 2,923 downwards.
CTTGCAAGTCCACTCGACCGCCGAACCCGAAGTCATCAAGGCCGCTTATCAGCGGTTGATCCAGAAATACCACCCGGACAAAAACCCGAAAGACCTAGCGGAAGCCAAACGCCGATCTCAGGAAATTAACGAGGCTTGGGTCGTCTTGTCCAACCCTGAACGCCGTGCCAAATATGATCGTGAACACTGCGCTGGCAATGAAGGAGAGGCAGAAGTACAACCTAACAAGGCTGAGGCGGAGACTCGACGGGCACAGGAGGCGGAAGCCGCCCGTCGTGATGCAGAGGCAAGAGTGAAGCAATCTCGCGAAGAAGTTGACCGATTACGCCGTCAATCTGAAGCCAATGCGCGAAAAGCGAAGGAGGCGGATGAAGCCCGTTGGAAGGCTGAGGCAAGGGCAAAACAAGCTGAGACTGCACAACGGGGGTGGCAAGAACAGCAAGACACTGAAACTTTGGCATGTAAAAATGCCGAAGAGCAAAGGGCGAAAGCAAAAGAGGAAACTCTAAAAGCCGCGACTATTCAGCTCAATATCGAAAATAACAATGGCCCTAAAGGGCAAGGTTATGGATGCTTAATCATTCTCATCATAATAGTCTTTATTATTGCATTTTCTATGATTTTTTCGAAAATGTACATAGATAAATCAGATGTCTCTAAAAATACTAGCATAGTCTGTACATCGCAAAAAATGGCAAGCACAAATCCTCAAAAAAGAACTACGCATTTGAGTATTCCAACAGATGCGCAGACGCAATTCGATTGGGGTTTTGCATACGAGTATGGCAAAGGAGTTTCACAAGACTATGCTGAAGCGGCTAAATGGTATTGCATGGCTGCACAGCAGGGAAACGCAGATGCTCAATACTATTTGGGTTTGCTTTACGAGTTTGGTCATGGCGTACCCCAGAACCATGCCGAAGCTGCTAAATGGTATCGTATGTCTGTTCAACAGGGAAATGAAGATGCACGAACCCGCCTCAATGAACTGGAATAATCTCAGCAGTTGAGGCTATACCAGACTGTTCAGGTAGTGATTAAGCTATAACTCAGCATACTTGCTAGAATATTACATCAAGTCGATAAAACCCAAAAAATTCATAGGTATCAGCTTAGTCAAACCACCCATTGATATTGAACCCGGTGAGAATGATTGGACATTGGCAAGTATTGGTGATGCCGGAGAAACCCTGTCACAATACCGGGCGCAATGCCCATTTCATCCGCGAACCCCTGAATGTTCTGAATGCTGAATTCCCCCTTCGTTACAAACGCTTGCCAGTGTTTGGACGGGATCAGCGTTTCTTGCGCAAATGCATCAGCCTCGTCCTCTTGCTTTTGCAAGGCCGGGTCTAGGGCATCGTTCTCCACAAACCGTTGACGCTTAGAATGAAGCAGAATATGCCCGATTTCGTGGAATAAACTGAACCAGAATACATCTGCCCATGCCCCTCGAATCGACATGACCAGAACGGCCTTTTCACCGAGAAAAAAAGTCGCGCCGTGGGCGTAGGTTTTTGGCAAATGAGGTTGAAGGATGAATGCCACGCCGCATTTTCCCAGCAATTCATTTAGTACAGGCAAAAAAAAGTCTGGGGTTTTTTGGGTAAGCGCCCTAATAGGCGGCAAAGTAAATTTCAATTGGTTGGCGTTAAAGCTTGCACAATCCACGGCCCGCGCCTTGATTTCAGCCATGCGCAACCATGCAATTAAAGCATAAGAAGACGCTTTACCTCCTTTGCCTTGACGGAAAGCAGGTTCGTAACCGTCCACAGTTTCAAGGTTATAGAGGGAGGCAACACCGAAGAAACGGCGCAATTCCGTGACTTTCTCAATGGCATGTCTGGTCTTCCGCAGAAACCCAAGTTTGGCAATCTGAGTGTATGGAAACTGTGCCACAAGGGCCGTTTCACTGGCTAAGTTTTGTACTTCTCTTTGCTTCGCCAAGATCAACCGAAACTCCGCCTCCAAGCCATTCCAAATAGGGGAAGGCACGCCGGTGACGTCCTCCAATTGAATCGCCGTCTCCGGGGTAATGGCCTTTTCGCAACGAACTATTTCGTTAATGGCTTGCGTGGGGCGTCCCATGCGCTTGGCTAACTCAGTTTGACTCATCCCCAACTCGTCAATTACTTCCTGTAGGTATTCTCCGGGCGGAATAGCTAGGTCAGAGTTGTAATAGGTGTTAGTCTTCATAATGTTTACTGACCTCCTCTATGCATACGATATGGAAGTGATCGCCTTCCAAGGTGAAAATCAAACGGTTGAATTCGGTTAATTTGACGGCGAATTGACCTTGACGATTGCCTGTCAAGGGATGGCAATCCAAGCCCGGCAGTTTTTTTAGCTCATCAAGATTTTTGGTTTGCTTGATGATGCCGATACGCTGTATGTACTTGCGGGCTACCTGTTCCCCGAACTCCTTAACCGCCTTGTCATGCTTGAGGTAGCATTTCTCTAAGTATTTGTTCTTGAAATTGATTTGCAAGGCTTGCTCCTTCTTGGGCGCCTAAAAGGAGCCGTTTAGGTTCTTCTTTAGACGGCATAAACAATATTTTATCACCTTAAGGATGATAAAAATATATGTCCGCTTTTCGGCTTCCGCTATCGGCTAGGAGGATGGCTACCCGCTCGGCAAAGGCTTCACAGTGTTCGCCCTTGGGCGGTTCGATGCCAGCCTGTTTGCATTGCACAAACAGCCAGCGTATATCTTTGATGTACGGTTGTAAATTGCTCATGATATTAGCTTGTCTGCCCGTATGCCTGGTACGGTGTGCTAAGTCCTGCCTCTGACTTGCCAATACCCCATCCCTAACAAATCCTCGCCATTCGCCAGTTTCCGCCATGGTTTGACCCCCCCTCACTTAAATCCACGACATTGTTCTTAGCATACCCCCCTTCTTTAGTTACGGATAATCGGCAC
>CAIYXP010000166.1 GCA_903930145.1 uncultured Methylococcaceae bacterium | reverse complement strand
CCCGCTCTCATCGTCATACACAAGTCCCGCCAAACCGTAGTGCCGTCATTCCAGCAGGGATGCAGGACAAATCGGCAGGACAGCCGATTTGCACGGCTCCGCCGCCCGTAGGGTTCGGGACAAGGATTTCCCGAATGCATCCAGTGCCATGGACGGTAACTCGCCGTTATGTAAGTGTTTGATTCAAGCTACACACCAACCCGCAGATTCACCTCCCTGTGACTGGATTCCGGCAGTCCATGCCGGAATGACAGGTTTCAACCACTTGTGTATAACGATGAGAGATTCAGCTTGGAAATGCGGACTTGGAAGCTCCAGCTTCACCAAGGAACGATCATCGAACAAGCGGGAGCTTGGGAACCAGCCCAAATCAACGAGTACCCCCCTCCGCATGGACGAGATCGGAAATGGAATTCATAACCTCCGCCTGCACTTGTGGGCGGTTGAGGTTGCCTAGATGTCCACCTGCCGGAAATAAGCGGAAATGTTGCGGCCCAATGATGCCGTTCAGCCATTCAATGTCTTGGTCACTGGTCAGGAAGTCATTATGATTGGCAAAAACGCGAAGCTTGCCATTGCCGCGTAGCGGTCCCTCGATGGCCCTAAGATCGTTTTTCGCCGCAAGGTGTCCGGGATCAAACCCACGGTGTCACGAACTGAACTTGGGCCGAGTAGCGGTAGCGTCAGGAAGGTTGAGGAATGCCAACCCCAAGTGGAAAACACCTGACCGAAATCTTCCGGTGATGCCTTAATATTGAACCAATGGCTGGCCGGGTCCCAAAGCCCGAGCAAGCCGACCGTGGTGTTGGTGGTGAAACGCAAGGTCTCATCACCCGCCCCGCGCCATTGTCCTTGCAAAAGATTCGCCGTGAAGTTTCGCGGGAACAGCAGATTGTCCGCAAAGTCTTGGATACGATTGCGGAAAAAGCTAGGCATAATGAAGCGGTAAACCCGGCTAATCGGGTCAACCACAGCCACCACAGCAGCGTGATTCAGCGCCCACATGCTGCGGTTGAACGGCTCGATGGGGTCAGGAAAGTTGGGCGGGGATAATGTCTCCCGTTTGAGTACCTCAGCGCCAGGCCCGGAAAAATTGGACCAGTCATGGCGCTGGACGGCCGGCTGGGAACAGCCAGCAACCACGGCAGACAACAAGAGAAGATGGACGGCTTTATTCACTAACTACCTCCTAAGTATTAAATTGTTTTACGAAATTCAAGGGTACTCGTTCACAAGATCAAGCTTTAGTCTTTGTTTGCAAAGCATTTACAAGCCATCGCCCAACGGGAAAGGGTTGCTGTGGGTGGGAAACTCAACCCGGTCATAAAGTTCCAACAAGGGCAAATGACAGGCTATCGACGGCAACACCACGCTTGCATCCAACTCCGCCACCGCCGAATAAAGCCAGAACCCATGAGGCTGGCGCTGGTACAACTCGACCAAGGGATAAAGGGATGAAACCAACACAAAATCTTGCAGGGTATCCAAATGTTGGCGATAACGTTGGAACTTCTCCCCCCGGTCAAACAACTCCGTCCCCGGCGACAACACTTCGACAATTACCGTGGGGTTGATCAGCACATCGCGCCGCTCGTCGTGGAATTTCGGCTCGCCGCAAACCACGGTCGCGTCAGGGTAGGAGAACAAACCGCGGGTCTGTCCGGGGAAATACTCGCCGCTTAAGACTTTCATGTTGGGCGAGAGTGCGCGACAAGGTTTGCCCTTCAGTTGTCCGTGCAAAATGCCGATCAAATTCGCGCTGATCGTACTATGCTCCAAACTCTCCCAGGCCATTGCGTAAATCATCCCGTCGAAATATTCGTGGCGGGCTTCTTCCTCGCGCTCGTAGGCGAGGTAGTCGTCGAAGCTTATTTTTGATGCGGTTTGTGGAAGGCCCATCAGAATTTCACCAGGATGTCAGTTAAAATGACAGTCGTAGACCGAATGTAGAAATCCGGGTTTAGGCTTAGTCACAACCCGGATATTCTGCCAGCAAGCCGCTCCGTCCGGGCTTCAGGCTCTACCCATAGTGTAACGCATCAGTCCGACTAGTTTTTTAAAAACCGAGTCGGACTCAACCCTGTAAAGCGGGGTTCAACTGCTGGTGCTTGGTAAGCTGTAAGGCTTGATGGGGTGAAATCAAATGCGGATTACAGCGTTTCGTTAATTCTAAGAATTTCAGCAATGCAAGCGAAAAAACGTCCCGCAGTTTCAACCGCTTCCTCTGATCGTTCGATTGGAATATCAGAGTCCGGGCCAGTTTCATAATCGGCAACCTCTTTAAGTATATAGGCACGAGCGAGAAAACCCGGAAAGCTAATATCGATTCGAGGCTCTCCTTTGGCAAGCCGGGCAAACTCACTTCGGACACCGTTGTGAGTTTTCGCCACTTTGCCGGTAGATTTGAATATAAATGCTTGTGCAGCATGAAATGCCGCAAGATAAGCATTCCGTCCTGCATCATTGCTCAGTCCAATCCCAAGATTAGCATGAGCATTGCTTAAACAGCTAAGTGCTTTTTCAAGATAAAGATCGATTTCGGTTGTCATATGTCAACCCCTTCGGCCCGGATCTCATGCATCAACGGTGTACGCTCAACATAAGCACCTGCACGAAAGGGCAAAGCGTTGATTACAGCACCCGTATCATCAAGTATATCCATGATTATTGGTATGATGGTTTCAATTTCCCGCCAACGGTCGATAGGCTCCTTTAAAAAAACGGCCACATCATAATCTGAATCGGGCAGCGCGTCTCCCCGCGCCCTTGAGCCAAACAGCATGACGCGCTCGATACGGCTACCATACAAAGCATTAAGCGCGTTGCGGAATTTTGACAGTACGTCGGGGTTGGTTGAAGACAATGTTGGATTGATAGATGGCAAGGCATTCATAATATTTTCCATTGAAATCTTTTCAGGCAAGATAAGATTAAGCATCATAATGATGGCCTTTAGGTTGTTGCCCCTTTCACTCGTTCCCAAGCTCCAGCT
>CAIYXP010000165.1 GCA_903930145.1 uncultured Methylococcaceae bacterium | reverse complement strand
CGCGCCGCCACCCAAGTCCATGACATTGGATTGCACCTAGTCAAAAACGCAGCAGGTGAAATTGGCTTTGAGGTTCTGGTTGGCGGTGGATTGGGACGCACCCCGATCATCGGTCAGACGATCCGACCATTTCTGGAAAAGAAACACTTGCTTTCCTATTTGGAGGCGATTTTGCGCATTTATAACTTGTTTGGTCGCCGAGACAACAAGTACAAGGCACGCATTAAAATCCTACTCAAAGAAACGGGCGTCGAAAAATTCACCAAAATGGTCGAGGAAGAATGGTTGCATATCCGTGATTCCCTAGAAATGGACGAGAAGGAAATCGAACGGGTGAAAACCTTCTTCACCTCGCCAGCCTACGATCCAGACGCAGCCAAAGATGAAAGCTTTAATGCTTGCCTAGCCAAGGACAAAGCATTTGCCGCTTGGGTTCGGGTGAATACGGTTGAGCATAAAGTGCCGGGGTATCGTGCCGCCTTCGTGTCGTTAAAAGCCCCCGGCATTCCGCCCGGAGACATGACCGATGGGCAAATGGAAATTGTCGCCGATTTGGCAGACGCTCACAGTTTTGGCGAATTGCGCGTGACCCATACGCAAAACCTATTGCTGGCGGACGTTAAGCAAGCAGATTTGTATAAGCTATGGCAAAAGCTGGGTGCGGCGAATTTAGCCACGGCCAACATTGGCAAGGCTTCGGATATCATTTGCTGCCCCGGTTTGGATTTCTGTTCGCTTGCCAATTCCAGTTCGATCCCGGTTGCCTTGGAAATTGCCAATCGCTTGGAAGATGCCGATTACCTTTATGACTTGGGCGATATCCGAATTAACATTTCCGGCTGCATGAACGGTTGCGGCCACCATACCGTGGGTCACATTGGCATTCTCGGGGTTGATAAGAAGGGTGAGGAATGGTTCCAATTGACTTTGGGCGGTTCCTCCTCCAATGATGCGAGCTTGGGCGACCGCCTCGGACCATCCGTTCCGAAGGCTGAGGTTGCCAGCACAGTGGACACAATTTTAAAAACCTATATCGAATTGCGCGAAGGCGAAGAATCCTTCCTCGACACCGTAAGGCGCACCGGAATGGAACCCTTCCAGGAGAAAGTCTATGCAAATCATTAAAGATGGAAAAATCACCCCTGATGACCTACAACATCTAAGCGATGATGAAGCCCCATCAGCAAGCCGGTTCACCGTGTCTTGCACTCGCTGGAAGGCTGAGAAGGATGCTTTGCTTCAAACCGGTCATTTGGTGGGCATTCGTTTGAAAGGTGACAATTCAATCGCTGACATTGCCGAAGACTTGAATCATTTTGAAGTCATCGTGGTTGAATTCCCAGCCCTAGCTGATGGCAGGTCATTTTCCTTGGCCCGGCTATTGCGCGAACGGTTTGGTTTTAAAGGCGAAATCCGCGCCTTGGGCGATTTTATTCGTGACCAAGTCTATTTTCTGACCCGCGTCGGGGTCAATGCCTTCGAGCCAGCGGCGGGAACCGATTTGGAAAAACTGCTACCGGCTTTTGCTGATTTCACCCTCAATTATCAAACTGCTGCTGATGGGGTTAAACCTATCTTCCGCCAGCGCATCTGAGCGTGTGCCTTTTGTGCCCGCCGCTTCAAGCAAGCGGCGTGGCCCACTGGCACATTCAGTGACTCAACTATAATAAAGGCTTTTTAAATGAATCAATTTTCGTCTATTAAACGCTGGCATCTTTTGCTGGTGGGACTGCTTTTTGTGTTTTCGGCGGAAGTTTCCGCCCATGCGGTGGTGACCGAATCCTCCTTAAAACAACATCCTATCGAAGTCAACCATCCCACCGAAGTGTCTTTGCATTTCAATTCCGGTGTGGAATTGGCTCTATCCAAAGTGTTCTTGGTCAGCCAAGGCGATGTTTTCCATCCCTTGGACATTGCCAAGGGTAAGAAGCCCGGCCAGATGTTAATTAAAATCCCCGCTTTGGAAGAAGGCGATTACGCCATCAAATACAAAGTCTTTGCGGCTGACGGTCATTTGACCGAAGATGTCATCCGTTTCAAAGTTTCAGCGCAGCGGTAAACCTCTATGTATATGCAAGGCTTGGCTAATTTCATCGACGACTTCCTCGGTGGATTGATGCTCATCAGCTATGCGCTGGTGGTCGGGAGTGTGTTGTGGAGCTTTATCATCCTGCGGGTTGCCAGTGCCAACCGGGCCTGTGATGCGGCAATCCTCAGCAGTGTCAACATGCTGCATCTGGGTGCGGTGTCCTTGGCTGCCACGGTTGGAACCAAACTCGTCGTCAAAGGGGCGGTGTTGGCATCCACCTTGGGCGAGTTGCCGATGGGGGCTTATGCCAATACGGTGCAATTTCAAGCGGGCTTAATGCGGCTGGTGCTGGCGCTGGGTTTTGTTTGGGTTGCCAAACAATTGAGGAAAGAACCCGCCAAGTCATCATCATGGACCGCCGTTGCCCTACTGACGATTCCTTTGGTCATCAGCGGTGCGTGGCTGGTTCATGCGGTTGGACGCTTTGAGGACCGCGGATTGTTGATGTTCACCACGGTAATACATCAATTTGCCGCCGCCGTTTGGTTTGGCTGCGTCGTGCAATTATTGATGCTTTGGCGCGCCGGTCTTAAAGATGCCGGGGCAAAGGAACTTTGGCCGCTCGCCATCACCCGCTTTGGCTGGTTGGGCATGAGTTCCGTGGTTTTGCTGATTATGACAGGCTTGTTTTTGGCGTGGACATATATCGGCAGTTGGGACGGACTTTTCGGCACGGGTTATGGAAGCTTGGTGGTCACCAAAAATTGGCTGTTTTTGGTTGCCTTGGGGTTTGCCTATCTGAACAACCGGGCGGGAAAACGCTGGCGCGAAACCGGCAATGCAGACAATCTGACCAAGAAAGTGCCTTTTTATATCGAAGCGGAAACTTTCATTTTGGTAGGTGTGTTGTTCATCGCCGCCACGCTCTCATCTCAGCCACCGTCGGTTGACATCCCCGACCGTACCGCTGCCGTGTCGGAAGTCGTCGATATGTTCATGCCGAATATGCCAAGAATCACCTCTCCTAGCCATGAAGCCTTGCTTGCCGGGGAAGCGGGACGGGTGGCGGTGGTGAATAAAATACCATCAGTCGCCGGCAAAGAATGGTCGGATTACAACCATAACATGTCAGGCATTTTCCTCGCCACCATGGGTTTCTTGGCGATGTTGTCTTATTTTCATATCAAAGGCTTCGGTTGGACACGTTATTGGCCAGCGGGGTTCTACTTGATGGGCATATTCCTGTTTTTCCGCAGTGACGCGGAAACTTGGCCCTTGGGACCGATTGGCTTTTGGGAAAGCACCTTCGGCAATGGCGAGGTATTCCAACACCGAATAGCAACCTTGATGTTATTTGTATTGGCTTGGATGGAATTGAAAGCCCGGACCAATCCAGACGCAGCCAAATTAAGATATGTCTTCCCGGTGTTATGCGCTTTTGGAGGCATCCTACTATTGACCCATGCCCATGCCCAGTTTGAATTGAAAAGCGAATTCCTGATTCAAACCACCCACACCACTATGGGCTTACTGGCCATGATACTCGCCAGCGGTCGTTGGATGGAATTGCGTTTGGTTTCCCCGGAAGCCTATAAGGAAGGCCAAGTGGCCGGTTTTATCGGAACGGCGGCGATGTTTCTGATTGGCGTGATTATGATTTTTTATCGGGAACCTTTGGTTTGATGAGAATGAACGTAAACACCCTACAATAAGAATATTCTGACGAGGCAAAGCCATGTTTAATCGCGTCATACAAAAACCCGGCCTATACGACATTATCCGCCAAGTCGATGGCAAACTGTCCATTGGTCGTTTTCAAAACTTGCCGGATATGTCGGTCAATTCCAGTATTTGCCCCACTGCCGCCTTTCTGGGTCCACATGCCGATAATCACAACATACTGACCGAACTAGCCAATGAAGTATTAGCCAGCATTGTCGATTTTCGGACGGGCATTTGGGAAGGGCCAAGTCTCTATGAGGATAAGGAACATAAACAATCGGTACAGGATTTAAAACACCGATTCAAGGGTCTTCTGGCTTATCTCGAAGAACACAGCACACCCTTCTCATCCCTGCGCTATCTCGCGCACATGACGGGTGATCAACTATTGCCGGCGTTAGCCGCCTATTATGCCGGCATGATTTACAACTCCAATAATGTGACTATCCAAGCCTCGACGGCAACCACACTCTTGGAAATGCTTACCATGCGAGATTTGTGCGACATGGTGGGGTTCACCCGACGCCCTATGTTTTTCGACGAAACCAGCGGCATTCCCGACCATATGGCCGACCCTTGGGCACATATCACCTCAGACGGTTCCATCGCCAATATTGAAGCGGTTTGGAGTGCTAGGGAATCAAAACTGCTGCCCTTCGCTGCCCTTGAAGCCCTCACCCATAATCCCGACCTCAAAAAGGCCGCCAATCTTAAGGTGCTAACCTGCGACCAGCGAAAGGTCAAACTGGTCGATGCGGAGCCTTGGGAATTATGGAATTTGACCCGAGATGAGCGATTGCTGATTCCCTTCCATATCGCCAAGTTGCTCGGTCTAAAAATGGAAGATACCTATCAAATTTGGGAGATTTTGACCCACTACGATATTAATGCCAAAGGTTGGCAAGGGTTCAGCCAATACTTCTATGACCATCAATGGCCCATCGTGCTAATTCCCTCGACAGCCCATTATTCATGGCCCAAATCGGTCGCAGTCATGGGCTTGGGGACTGGCAATGCCCAAAATGTCATGGTGGATGAAATTGGCAGGATGAACCTTAGTGAATTGCGTCATAAACTCGACCATGCATTGCGCAACAAACAACCGATATTAATGACTGTCTCGGTATTTGGCAGCACCGAGGAAAGTGCAGTTGATCCATTGAAGGGGATCATTTCCCTACGCGATGAATATCGACTCAAAGGCTTGGATTTCGACATTCATGTGGATGCCGCTTGGGGTGGATATTTCATTTCGACTATCCGCAAGGAATTCAAAATGGAAGAAGTCCCCAACTCAATGGAAGGGGTCAATTCTTTGTCATGCCATAGCCCGTTCTTGGATGATACCCGTCAAGTTCTGCTCAATGATTATGTGGTGGATCAAGCAAAAGAAATATGCCAAGCCGATTCCATCACGATTGATCCGCACAAAATGGGCTATGTCCAATACCCGGCGGGTACCATCCTGTATAAAAATGGCGATGTCATTAACTTGACAACCTTCACCGGAACATACATCGGCTCTGCCACTGATCCCACCGTAGGCTTGTTTGGGCTTGAAGGCTCGCGCCCCGGTGCTGCTGCGGCTGCCGTCTATTTTACCCATGCCTGCTTACGCCCCGATTACAAAGGGTATGGAGAAGTCATTACCCGGTCCCTCTATAATGCCAAACAATTTTATGCCGAATTGCTGTTCATCGGGCATCAAGACCAGTTCAAAACTGCGCTATTAATGCCGTTTGACCCGTCGAATTACGAACTCGTCAGGGATAAAATCCTGCGCAAGGGCTTGGACGAAATTCGTCAAGATGAAGAAGCCATGCCTGTTTTCCGAAAGCTTGGCCCGGATCAGAATATCATCGATTATGGCTTCAACCCAATCCATCACGGTGTATTGAATAACAAGGTCGACATCTATAATCAATTCACCAAAAAGGTTTACGACAAGTTGCGGATAAAATACGACGAGGAAGGCCGTTCGCAGAAAAATACTCAGAATCAACCTGAATTGATGCTGAGCATGACTACGTTTATGAAAAAGGATTACGGCGATGAATTTATGAAAAGCTTTGCCAATCAGCTTGGCTTGACCGACACGCCCATACCCGACGAGTTGAATTGCTTACGTTCCACGATCATGAGCCCCTTCACCTCGGATATCAAGGAGTTGCAACATCGTGGTTCTTATTGGCCCACCTTGATGACTGCACTTGCCGATAATGTGGCCATGTTAGTCAATGCCTAGTGTCAATGATCCAAAATCCGGCAATTGGAAAAGTTGTAGAGGTGAATTCATTTGCCAAAATAACGTATTAAATGCGAATGAATTCACACCTACTACATTTTTCATATTCAAATTGGATGCCGATTTAGATTAATCATGAATTTTTGAAACCAGCAGCTTATCCACCCGGTTTTTGTCCATATCCACCACTTCGATGCGCAAACCCTCCCACTCAAAACAGTCTGTGGCTGTGGGGACATGCCCTATCTGGGTCATGACGAAGCCTCCTACTGTATGAAAATTGCCTTTTGCTTCGTCCATCAAGCCATCGACATCGAATAAGTCAATAAACTTGTCCACTGGCAGCAAGCCGTCAATTAGCCACGAGCCATCCTCGCGTTGAACCATCAGCGGTTCTTCAATCATATCGGCCGAGCCAATATCCCCGACAATGGCTTCCATGACATCGTTCAAGGTCACCAAACCCTCAACCTCGCCATATTCGTCCACGACTAAGGCAAAATGCACCCGGGTTTTCTTGCATTCTTCCAGAAAATGCATCAAGGAGATATTCGACAATACGTAAAGCGGCGGTGTGGCGACACTCGGCAAGTCAATGGGTTCGCCCTGAAATTGGCTATTCAGAATATCTTTGGCACTGACGATGCCTAGAATTTGATCGAATCCGCCACGACATAAAGGGAAACGGGAATAAGGGCTGCCCATGAGCTTTTCCCGGTTCAATTCGAAGGAGTCTTCCAAATCCAACAGGAATATATCTTTTCTCGGAGTCATGATGGAGGCAATCTCTTTATCATCCAAACTGAATATATTGGAGACCAATTCATGTTCGGATCGAATGAAAATACCCTCCTCAGCGCCCTGCTCCATCATCACTTGAATTTCTTCTTCGGTGATTGAAGGCTCCTTCTTTTTACCCCGACCGAATAACTTCAGTGCAAGCTCGGTGGAGACACTGAGCAACTTGACTAAAGGAAATGCGATGATGGACAAGACCTGCATAGGCCCGGCAAAAAACGATGCGATGGGCTCGGGGTTGCGCATGGCTAGGCGCTTGGGAACCAATTCCCCGACGATCAGGGAAAAATAGGTGACAATCAATACCATCAAGGCCACAGAGATGCTTCTGCTGTAGCGAGCCAATTCAGGTATTTGACCAAAATAAGCATCCAACTTATCGGCGATAGCCGATTCGCCTATGGCCCCGTTCAATACCCCTATAAGTGTAATACCGACTTGAACCGTGGACAGGAAATGGGAAGGGTCATTAGCCATTTTCAACGCTCGGGCCGCACCCGTTCGCCCTTCTTCAGCCCAGTGCTGCAAACGGGTTTTGCGCGATGAAATCAGTGCTATTTCAGACATGGCAAAAATGCCATTCATGACAATTAAAGAAAATATTAAGAGAATATCCATGGAGCTTAGTAGTGACAGGTCAACATTTTATAAAATCCCACTTATTAGATGCGCTTGGATACGATAAAACTCCCTAGATGTTTGTCTATATTTAAAATATGGTTGACTAGCCAACCGTTTAAAAAAGACAATAACTCCTTGTGTTGAAGGTCTATCTCGTCAACCCCAGTTAGCATGGTATCATTCCATTCCATCAAATCATAATCGTTCATCGTCTATTATCGGCATTACTGGCCGAAGAGATTGCATAAGAATCACCCGACAGAAGCTGGCTAGGCTGGAATCGCTTTACCCATGGCAATAACTGGCTTGCAGGCAAGGGACGGGATATGATATAGCCTTGCATTTGGTGGCAACCCAGTTCCAACAACTTGCCTATATGTTCCGGGGTTTCAACCCCTTCGGCGACGATGGACCTTTGGAATGCCCGACTCAGGCCAATAATACCCTCCACAATGGCCAAGGCTTCGGAATCTATCAACATGTCTCGAACAAAACTTTGGTCAATTTTCAGCTCCGCCACCGCCAAATTGCGCAGGTAATGCAATGAGGAATATCCCGTGCCAAAATCATCCAATGAAAAACTTACCCCCAAAGCCTGACAACCCGCAATCACACTTTGGACCACTTCAAGATCGGGTAAAGCGGCGGTTTCGAGAATCTCTATCCTTAGCCGCTTAGGGGGGATGGCACTGTGTTCGCCAAGCAGGTTTTGCAAGCGCTGCACGAAGCCTGGTTCATGCAATTCCCGTGCAAACACATTAATACTGATCTGTAGGTCTAGCCCATGATCCAGCCAGCATTCCATCTGCCGCAAAGCTTCGCCAACAACCCAATTGCCAACCTTGATAGCGATATCATGGTCTTCGACAAATGGGAGAAATTTGGCCGGCTCGATCAAGCCCAGTATCGGGTGGTCCCAACGAATTAAAGCTTCCGCGCCTGTCACGGCTCGGCGGTCAAAATCGACTTTGGGTTGGTAATAAAGTTGGAATTCACCAGCGGCAAGACCCTTATCAATAAGCCTGAGCATTTCTTGTTTGGACTCGACGCGTTGGTCCAGATAGTTGTCAAAATAATGACAGCAGTTTTTGCCCCTTTGCTTGGCGCTATACATGGCGTGGTCTGCATGACGCAGCAAAATTTCTGGCTCAGCGTTATCGCTAGGGTACAAGGTGACACCAATACTGGACGCAATGGTGATGGTATGGGATTCATCGGCAACATAGGGGGTGGCTATATTGTTTACCATCCTTTCAAGGATTTGCTGGCATTCTTCTTCACTATTGAGGTCACAAAGGAGAATGACAAACTCGTCCCCGCCTAAACGCGCCACCGTATCGCCACCCCTCACGCTGGACAGCAACCTAGCAGAAACTTCGATCAAAATGCGATCACCGATGTCTTTCCCAAACTGGTCGTTGATCTCCTTGAAACTATCCAAATCAAGGTAACACACCGCCAACAAATGCCCGTCCCGTCCGCACTTGGCAACCTCTTGGTGCAACCGGTCGTTTAACAATCGTCGGTTTGGCAGTTTGGTCAATAAATCTTGATAAGCTGCCAAACGCACTTGCTCTTCGGCATGTTTCAATTCCGTAATATCGGTGACGAAACCAACATACCCAATGATTGACCCAGCCGTATCGAAAATGGCATCGGCTTGGCTTATGATCCAAATCACCGAACCATTTTTATGGACAAATCGACACTGGGTTTTAAAAGGTTTATGCTGTTGCACCGAATCGTACCAAGCAGCAAGCGCCATTTGTCGGTCTTCCGGGTGGATGCAGTGTTCAAACCCGGTGCCCATGGCATCCTCCATTGCCATGCCTGTCATTCTGCAAAGCTGCTCATTCCAATAGACAGTTTGGCCTTTCGCGTCAGTACGAAAGATGCCGGCAGGGGAGACTTTAGCCAGTGAGCGAAACCATTCCTCACTTTCCCGCAATGCCGTTTCATTGGCTTTATGAGTGGTGATGTCCAAGCAAATTCCTGCCATCCGCAAAGGTTTGCCGTCTTCCCCATAGTAGGTTTTGCCTAATGCACTAATCCAAATTATCCCCCCTTTCCCATCCAGTATGCGATATTGATTTTCAAGTGGGACTTTATTTTCGATGGACTGTTTGATCTTTTCCAAAAAAGGCTCGCGGTCTTCGGCAAGCATTATATTCAGCACGGCATCAAATGACGGCTCTGTCGAAAGCGGCAAATGAAACAAGGCGTAAAACTCTTCCGACCATTCAATCTTGCCTGTGCTGATGTCCCAGTACCATATCCCTGCATTGGCAGCCTGCTGGGCTATCCGTAATTGTTGATTGGCCTCCAGCAGCGATTTTTTGGCAAGCCTGGATTCGGTGACATTTTCACTGTAGAAATTTGCATCCTCTAAAATTCGCAATTCGGACTTGGGGTTTACAATAGGCAGTTCTGTTTCCAATTGCTTTGGATCGAATAAATTTAAGTCGCCATCCATTCCGTTGCCACAAGATTTTCCTAGTGGAGCGTCTATGTTAAAACCATTATCGCTATAGGTATAATTTTGTTCTGCCATTTAGCCGGAAGACAAGTTCAAGGATGAGTTAAATGTTCGCGATGGTGAAAATCGCTAATCAGGATAGCATAAGCTCGCACTCCCCGCGCTAAGGATGATTTAAACAACGCGAAAATTTGGCAGGGCGAGCTTCACTGCCATTAAGTTATGCCCTCATACCGACATGGCTCCGGTATCCGAATTGCTTGGATGCCCCAAGCTCCGCCATCCATGGAGCCTAGGTTCAGGCGGTCCATGCCGGAACCACGAAGTTTTTTTACTCAATGCCAATGAGGGTGAGCCAGCATTCTTGAACCCCCAACAAAAAAGTCTAGTTCTTCTTGTGAGTTTGAGCCTAAAATATTCCCTTGCCAGTGGACAACTAAATGACTGAAAGAATTCTCAAGAATACCGACATTCTATTACGTGCGATTGAACGCTTGCGCAGGGGCGATATCGACGTGGTCAATGAAAGCGATTTGACGGTAAACGATATCATTGAGGCTCTCAAGGATTATAGGGAGATAAGCGAGCAATATCTAAAGGAACGAATTAAAGGGATGGACACCCTTTACACAGTGTCCAAATTGACTCGATCCATGCTTGGGCGTGGCGATTTTCTGTCCGAGGTGATGGAAGCCTTGCCTAAGGCGATGCTCTATCCTGAGGATGCCAGGGTCATGATCCGATTGGCAGATCAGGTATATCAGTCGGACTCTTTTGTTTCAAAATCTCAGCGACTCATCGCCGACATAATCACTCAAGAAGGATTCGCTGGGCAAATCACCTTGGCCTATGCCAATCCCCACCCCGGCAGGGACATTGGCCCTTTCCGTCAAGAAGAGCAAGACTTGCTGGATGAAATTGCAGCCATGGTGAGTTATTTCATCGAACGGCAGAAGACCGAGGAAAAACTAAAGCTGACGACAAAAGTCTTCGAATGCATCAAGGAAGGAATATGCATCACCGATGCCAATGGTCAAATTCAGTCTGTCAATCAGTCTTTCAGTCAAATCACCGGTTATAGTTTTGCTGACGTATACCAGCAAAACTTGAGAATGCTCAAATCGGGAAAACATCCGCAAGAATTTTATCTTGACTTGTGGACACAACTTGAAACCAAGGGGAATTGGTCCGGCGAAATCTGGAATCGTCGAAAAAACGGCGAGGTATACCCAGAATGGTTGAGCATCACCAAAGTGACGGATGACAATGATCGGGTCCTCAATTATATTGGGCTTTTCATGGACATCAGTTCGCTCAAAGAAGCCGATGAACGGATACTTTTCCTGGCCCACCACGACCCTTTGACTGGCTTGCCCAATCGTACTTTGCTGCGCGACCGTGTTCAGCAGGCATTTTGCCAAGCAGACCGTGAAGGCACAAAAGTGGGTTTCCTATATCTGGACCTTGATAATTTCAAATATGTCAATGATAGCCAAGGCCATCCTGCCGGGGATAAATTGCTAAAGCAGGTGTCCGAATGCATTCGATCCTGTGTTCGTAACAGCGATACCGTCAGCCGTTTGGGAGGCGATGAGTTTGCTGTGGTTTTGTCCAATATGCGTTCACCCTTCTATTTGGCGGGCATAGCTGAAAAAATACTGACATCGGTTTCAAATGCAGTATCCATCGACCAGCAAGCCATGCGCGTGTCATTTAGCATAGGCGCGGCCATTTATCCTGATGACGGTGAAGACTTTGACACCCTGCTCAAATTAGCGGATACGGCACTTTATGAAGCCAAGGAAAGCGGAAAAAACACTTACAAATGTTTTACCCCGGTCATGGCCCAAAGCATGCTCCAACGAGTCAGCATAGACAAGGATTTGCTACTAGCCATCAAGTTGAATCAGTTTTTTCTGGAGTATCAGCCACAATTCGACATAGCCAGCGGTAAAGTCATCGGTATGGAAGCCTTTATCCGCTGGCAACACCCGAAATTAGGCATTATACCCCCTTCCCGCTTCATTCCCGTCGCCGAGCAAAGCAGCCTGATCGGGGAGATCGGTGATTGGGTGCTGCGGGAATCTTGCCGCCAGAACAAAATTTGGCATGATGCGGGTTACAGTCTGCCTATAGCCGTCAATTTATCACCCTGCCAGTTTGCCCGCTACGATATGAGCCGATTGGTGAAAGAAGCGCTCGAATTATCGGGTTTGCCGCCTTCTCTGTTGGAGCTTGAAATCACCGAATCGGTATTAAGCAAAAACACCGAGGTTAATCTGAAAATCGTACAAACCTTGCGAGCCCATGGTGTCCGCTTTTCAATTGACGATTTTGGCACTGGTTATTCCAGCATGACCTACCTGCAACGGTTTTCAGTCAATCGACTGAAAATTGATCAATCCTTTATCCGTGATGTCATGACTAACAAGGACGATGCAAACATTGTGACAGGCATCATCAAAATGGCCGAGAGCATGGGAATGAACACCATTGCCGAGGGAGTGGAGACCCAAGAACAGTGTGATTTCCTGAGGGACACGGGCTGCACCGAACTACAGGGTTTCTTGCTTGGACCCCCTCTGAGCCAGCAAGAAATGACACGATTATTGCTTCAACAAGCTAACCAAACCCACCCTGCCATCAGCCAGGCTATCCAATAATCAGCAATTCTCGTTATGCTAAAACGCCGTCATTCCGGCAGGGATTGCCGGAATCCAGTCACATGGATGTGAATCGACGAGTTTGTACATATCCTCAACTCTTTGGAGGCACATACCCTTCAGGGACAGCAGCACCGACACCGAACAAGAATTTCTCCCGCTCAGAGGCCAGATATTGCTTATCCTTGGCTTGAAAAGGGGTCAGTTTATACTCGTTAATCAACATGGTTTGCAATTTAAGCCATTCTTGCCAAGCTTCCGCCGACACATTTTCAAAAATCCGCTGGCCTTGTTCGCCCGGAAATGGAGGATTGTCCAGACCTTCCGCGACTTTGCCCAGTTTTACACAATTGACTGATTTGCCCATGGCTGTTTATTCCACCTGTAGGTTGATGAAGGTTTTGTCGCTTTACGAGTTAGCGTTTATTAATAGATTCAATCAAACTCCTCACCGGAGCGGGAAAAGGGCTGGATTCCTCTGGCCTAAACCACGAAGCACCCGCCTCGGCAATGGCCAAATTCCGTCCGACTTGCCCGATGATGGGCGTGAAGTCTAAATGATAATGGCTGAAAGTATGCCGCCGTTGGGGCAAGGACTCAAGCTCTGCGGCAATTCTTTTTTGTAGACACCAATGGGCAAGGTCATCGGCATGGGTAAATTCGGGGAAACTCCAAAGCCCTCCCCAAACTCCGCTCGGCGGTCGTTTTTCGAGGTAGAACTGCCCTTCCCCGTCATGCAAAACCAGCATCAGGCACTGCCGAACAGGAATATTCTTTTTGGGTTTGGGGGAAGGCAACACTTCCGTAAGGTTTAACCGGAGCGAAACACAGCCCTTCCGTAAAGGGCAAACGCCACAATTCGGACGGCTGCGGGTGCAAACGGTAGCGCCCAAATCCATCATGGCTTGGGTGTATTCGGCTACCCGTTCGTATGGGGTTAGGCTTTCGCTGATGCGCCATAATTCTTGGGCAATCTTGGCATCGCCCGACCAGCCTTCAATGGCAGCATAGCGAGACAGGACTCTTTTGACATTGCCATCCAAGATAGCGGCTCTTATCCCTAAGGACAAGCTCATGATTGCCCCGGCGGTGGAACGGCCTATGCCGGGCAGTGCGGCCAATAATTCGGCATTGGTGGGTATTTCCCCGGCATAATCCCTCAGCAGGGTTTGCGCGGCCTTTTGCAAGTTGCGCGCCCGTGCGTAGTAACCCAAACCAGCCCAATGTCCTAACACTTCGTCCTCTTCGGCTTCAGCCAAGGCTTGCAGGCTGGGGAAACGCTCCATGAACCGCAGAAAATAGGGAATCACCGTGTTGACTTGGGTTTGTTGCAACATGATCTCAGACACCCAAACTCGGTAAGGGGTTGGGTCAACCTGCCAAGGCAAATGTTTGCGCCCTTCTCGGTCGTACCAAGCAAGCACAGCGGATTGGAACTCTGGTATCTGCAACATCAATCTCACTACTGGGGTTCAAGGGTACGTTACGGCAACCATCATACCGTATCGCACCATCGCCAGTAAGAGAGTCAACTTGCCCTAGCCACTAGGTAGACTG
>CAIYXP010000164.1 GCA_903930145.1 uncultured Methylococcaceae bacterium | reverse complement strand
TTTTGGAAATCGCTTTCCTAGATTCAGATTGGCATTATATATTTTTTGCCGATCCATACTCGTGTCTTGGGCTTCTTTCAGGGCTACTTCCATAACATCATTATTGTTAGTTCCAACTAATGTCAGCTTATTATCCTTGCGAACAAGTTTGTTCCATTTTATGCCGCCAATGCCAGAAATTTCCCATTCATTCGCAGATATGAACTTTATGCTCTCGTCAGCGTTTTGTTGATTGGAGGAGTTAGTGGACCAAATGGAAAGCACTGCCGAAGGCGATGGTTCAGATTCCAGAGCAATGCAGGAAACGGGTTTGGCAGCATTGGATATCATGGCATAAGCCATTTGATTCGGGCAAAGCTTAATCGAACGTGCGCCTAAAAACCGGGCTCTTAGATTCTGCTGCCCCTTGCCTATCCAAGTTGCAACGCCACTATCTTTAATTTCATGCTCTAAATTTCCGTTGACTCGCCAAATTATTTCTCCTTTGCCATGCCTGTCCATATCTGTAAAGATATCCAAGACAATCCAGATGTCCTTGCCTATTTGGAAAAATTGGCGCTGGATAGTGCCTTGCACAGCTTTTCGCAACATCACCAATCCTCGCAATTCAAGCGAGTCGCTAAAGGCTATTAATTCTGGGGCCAAGCGGGAAGGTAATTCCTTTTCGCCCACGAAATGAGGAGCGTTGCTACCTTTCCAGCTTACAGCCTCTTCACGTCCTTCAGTCCCATCAGGCCAATAGCCAGAGTTAATCAATTCAGGAACAGTGTCTATCCAAAGCAAAATGCTTAATTCATCGGCATGTGAGTGACCATTCTTTTGAAAATATGCCCAACGAGCGATTGCATGGCTTATGGTTTTACCCTCTGGCGATAGAGTGCGCCACCCTCCCAAGCCGGACACTGGGAATATGGAAAAATGATACATTCCCTTTAGAACTTGGGCATCGTCTGCCTTAAGATGGTTTGTTGAGTTGGATTCAGAAGCACTTTCCCACGAACCTCCCGAGGTATCGCCAAACGTGGGCAAACTGCCATCTGGCCGTTGCATCCATTTTTGGGCAAGTTGCGTTTTTTTCAACAAAGCACTCCATGAAGAAGGTAGTCTAGAACCGGATAATCGATCCAATTCGATGATGGAAGCTAACAAATACATGCCAAATATATGATAACCTGGTGAATGTTCCAGTACTATGCCCTCTTGGCTTATATAAAATTCCATCTGCCCTTCCAGTCTGAGTCTGGCTATTTTCCCCCATGTTTCCGCATTCTTCAGAGTAGGAAATGCGATAGATGCCTCCATCAACGCCAAGTTTGTCATGATTCCATGATTGGTATTATAAGTGAACACCGAGGGCGAAGCCAAACGTGTGCATGTTCTTTCCACCCCACGCAAAATTTCTTTTGCAATTGTTGAATCATAATCCTGATCCTTACGATAATGATACCAAAACCTAGACAACACCTGCACTCGATTGGATAATGCATGATCGTTCCAGCTAAAACCAGTATATATCAACAGATCTTTCTCCCAAAGCAGGAAATGATAAATCATATCGCGTGCCAACAATAAATATCGTCTTTCTCCTGTGGACTCAAATTCTGTAAGTAAAATATCAGGCAAACTAAGTCCTGCATAAATTAATTGCCACTGACCTGACCCTTCAATCACATCGTTTATTGAGAAAGGTAGTTTTATGTTTCGCGGACCATAGATTGGGTCGATTGCGATGCCATTTACTATCTCTATGGCACTTTTATGGTTTTCTGGCGAAGCTTGGTTCAAGCGAAGAATGCTCGCTTCAAAAATATCATTGCTTGGATTGTGGATGGCCTCCTGTACTTCATGATCGGACACTGGTGAAAAATAAAACCAGTATTGTCTAGCGGGACCCACCCAGATGGAACAGATCACTAATACTGACAACACACCCAAAAAAATAAGTTTATATTTGTTAAGATTCATAAATCTGGTTCAAGTTGATGTATATCGGCTATATTTTAAAGGGTTCATCAAAACTTCAACGCACTAATCATTTCCTGCGCCGATTGTGGTCGGTCTTTAGGATTCATCGCCATGGCTGAATCTATGATTTGCAGTAAAGATGCCGAATATTTATATCGGAAGGATTTGACGGCAGGTGTCAACGTGTCTTTCTGGGCGCGTGCCTTTGCCGAGGGTGGGAGCTTGCCATCCAAGCACATTCGCATGGATGCCCCCACCGCGTATAAATCGCTCCATGGACCTACGGCATGAGCATCAATGTATTGTTCTATCGGGGAAAATCCCGGCGTGGACACCTTGCCGGGTTTGGGAGGGCCGCTGGTCGGGTAAGGTTGGACCGCACCAAAATCCAATAATAATGGCTCGCCGCCTTGACGAATCAAAATGTTGTGGGGCTTGATGTCCAAATGCAGATAACCTTGGTTGTGGATGCACTTGACCCCTTCCAGCAAAGACGGGAAAACCCGCCGAATAAACACTTCACTCATTGGCCCTTTCTTTTCCCTTAAGTAGTCACCTAGGATTTTTCCGTATTCATAAGTCATCACCAAATAAACGGTGGAATTCGCCTCAAAAAAATTCAACACCTCCACAATGCTGGTATGGCGAAATTTAGTCAATACCATGGCTTCTTCCAAAAACCTCTTTCTGCCTACAATAAATAGGGTTCGGGTTTCGGAACTGTTGGGGATCACTAAATTGCCCCAAGTCCGGTGGGCTAGGCGGCGTGGCAAATATTCTTTCAACACCACCCATTGCTGGTCGGCGAACTGACGGGCCAGATAAACTGAGCTAAAACCACCGCCACCCAGCGTACTTTCAATAATATAGTCCTCAATCCGGGTGCCTGGCTGAAGAAAATACCAAGCATCAGGGTCTTCGGTTTCATAGGAATCTGGGTTTAAAGTGGATTGCAATGGTTTCCCCTAAGCAGTTTTAGCTCTACTATGACAGCTTATCGACTCAAAAACATTAAGGTACAAAAAAAATATGTGGATTAAAAGCATGACAGCGTTTGCCGGTGCGGAACGCGAAATCGGACTATGGGCATTTTCATGGGAAATCCGCTCTGTCAACCACCGATATCTGGACATTGCCCTGCGTTTGCCAGACTCCTTCCGTTTTATGGAAGCCGAAGTACGCAGCCGCATTGGTAAAAGCGTCAAGCGTGGACACTTGGATGTGACCTTGATGCAAAAGAAAACCCCATCATCTGAATCAGGCTTGGAACTGGACACTACATTACTCAAGAAGCTGTTGGCAGCCACCGAAGAGATTGAAGCTTCTGCAAACCAGACCTTGGGCCATTTCAACGCACTCGAATTGCTACGCTGGCCCGGAGTGTTGCGCGAATCCGACACTGATCGTGAACAATTAGCCCCCATGCTGTTGGAACTGCTAGGCGAGGCATTGGATAAAATTGTCG
>CAIYXP010000163.1 GCA_903930145.1 uncultured Methylococcaceae bacterium | reverse complement strand
GTCAAGCACTACCCCGCTGCGGTGACCGAAGCTTTGCCGGTTCATCAGTTGCAAGCAGACCGGACACTTGCGATAGGTGACTTTTTCCTGCCGGTAAAGTTCTTTTTGCAAATTATCCAACAACTCGCGGTTTGCGGCGTAAACCACGCCAACCACTTGGTCGAGCAGAAACCCAATACCACCCGGCGGAAAAAACAAACCTCCGCATTGTGGGCATTGGTCCACATAGCTGATGGGTTGAGTGGACAATTCCAATAATTGGAGATGCGTTTGACAACATGGGCAAAGCCTTTCGGTCTCCTCATGCTTCACCGAAAATCCGATGACTCCTTTCAAATCCACTGGATTATGGGACTTGCAATAGGCGCAGACGGTGGAGTTGGCGGGTAGGACCGCACCGCAGGAGGAACAATTCATGGCAAGCTTGATTGACTAAGTTAATGTCTTAATAGTAGCCCCAAGCTTTCAACCCGTGCAATATTTTTAATGGCGAGTCATGAAAGCGCGCCTCTAGCCCACACGGTCTTGATTCAGCCACTCCATGAACAGCGTATAAGCCACGGCGAGCAAAGTCGCCCCGATGAACATACCCATGAACCCCCACGCCAGCAAACCGCCAATCACCCCGGCGAATATTACCAATAAGGGTAGATTGCTGCCTTTGCTGATGACATAGGGCTTGATGAAGTTATCAATGAGATTGATGAATATACCCCAAACCACCGTAAAAATAGCCCATGCCTGATGGTCGTTATAACCCAACCATATCGCCGTGGGTATCCACACCAGCCCAGTGCCTATCTGTAACAATGCCGTGATGAAGCACACTGCGCCCAGCAGCATGTAAATGGGGATGCCGGCAATGGCGAAGCCGAAGCTGGATAATGCGGCCTGCAAGGCGGCAGTGCCGATGACTCCGAGCGAAACTCCACGAATAGTGTGACCCGCCACATCGATGACCGCCGCACTTTTTGCATTGCTGATGCGACGGGCAAATTTCCTGAACAAATGCGCGCCATCTTCGGCATTGACATACATGAGTCCGGCAAGCACAGTGGCAAGGATGATTTCGAACATGGTCATCGCGAAACCAGCCCCTTGTGATAATAACCATTTCGCCACTTGCAAAATGAGCGGTTTGATTTTATCAGTGTCCACCCTTAAGTTTTCTAAACCCTGGTGCCAAAAATGGGTGAGATTTTCCCCCACCATCGGAATTTTTGCGATCCAAGCAGGAGGATTGTTTGGATTAAGCCAACTCAGCCAAGTGGGGTCGTCCGCCAAACTTTCCAAAACGGGGATGCTATCAAGCAATCTGTCCGCCCCCAAACTAAGGGGTATGACAAATATCATTAAGGTGATGATCGTCATAATGACGGCTGCCAGTTTTCGCCGATTGCCCAATAGTTTCGACAAATGGAGATAAACGGGCCAAAGCGATACGCACAGAACCACGCCGCCAAAAATGGCAGCGATAAAGGGTTGGGCTATTTTGAGGCAGGTCAACAGCAATATGGCGATGATTAACAGCGACAATGCCTGTTCGGTGACGGTGTGTTCGGTATTCGTCGTGTTCCCATTCATGATGATCATTCTCAAATCTGAAAGTTTTTATCAGGTTAAAGGCAACAGCCTATCAAGCATGGCTCAGAATCAACTGTCACCCGCCACCCAATTCGATTGTCTCCATCCATTGTACAGCCGATGCATGGTCGCTGCGCATCAGGGCAATGGCAGAGCCATTTTCACGGCGGACAGAGCGGTATGCCCAACCGCTTTGCAAATGGCTGGCCAGATACTCTCCAAAAACCCTGCACCAGACATGATCGTTAGCCATCAGTTGGCGTTGTTTTTTCGCCGCTTTGCGAATATCCGCAAGCATTTCTTCAACCCGAAAGGTGAACAATCCACGTTGCTGTCGCGGCGCACTGAGTAAAGGAATGCCCGCGTCGGCAAAAAATTCTGCATAATAATGAAGCGCTTCAGCAATGGCGGTTTCTCGCTCTAGGGCGGCATAGAGCAAACCATAGCTTTGACCATCGGAGAATCTTGAAGCCCCCCAGTGGGCGGGGAATAACGGCCAATGTAAAACGGCTTCGCTTAAATCCTCATCGGGCATGGCGAAGGGCTTTGGACCCAATTTATCCATGAGTTTCCTGCCCGCCAGGCTGTCGGCCTCGTTTTCCGACAATTGGCATAGACCCAGATTTCGTTGTGGGACGTAAGCAATCACTCGCCAAAGTGTCCGGTCATACCAAGCAAGCGACATGGGCAAGTGTTTATACGACCCGCTCAACGCTGAATCCTATTTTCCACGTAACGGCGAACCAAGGTTAAACCTTCAAACCCACCCCGCATCATTTCCAGCGGCGTAACGCCCTCGAATGCGCGATTGGGGAGACGCAACCATTCTTGCTGGGTTATTGTCAGAGCATATTGAGGCAATAAAATATTCAATGCTTCATGAATGCGTAACAAATTGGCGCAACGATCCAACGTGTCGCGATTATCACTCATTGGTGCGCCATTGCGGTAGCGGGTGATGGTTGATCGCGTCGCGGCGGACAACCCGAGCAGCTCGGTTTGCTCGACGGCTGAAAGCCCCCATTGGTCAAACAAAGCAAAGACCAAACGGCTGACGCTGGCGCGTTCCTCCTTGGAAAAAGAGGGGGGCGGTTGACTCACCGTGCGAAGATGTGAAAGCATTATCAGTACCACTAAATCAAATTTGTGTATTTAATGGTACACTTTAATCAAAGAAAATCAAACAACAATTTAACCGCCATGGAACACTCAACCCAACCATCGAATCCTCGTCTTGCGTTTAGCCCACATTACCCCGAATTCGACATTCATCAAGCACTGAATTGGATTGCCAGCGAAGCCGATTGGATAGGGTTGCGCTTCGTACAGGAGCATACGCATAATCGTAGTGTGCGCAATCAGCATCCAGATCAAAACTCAATCAAGCTGGAACGCGGGGTTATGGTGGAGGCCATGGTGGAAGGGCAAATCGCCTACGCTGGCACTAGCGATATTTCCACACAGGGTATCCAGGAAGCATCCCGCCGAGCTGTGCATTTGGCAAAGGCAAGTGCCGAACTCAAAGTTTTTGGGTTTTCCACGCAACAAAGACCGCCGAGCAAGGGGCATTTTGTCGGCCCACGTTTGCACGGGCTGGATTCTCTTGCCTTGTCGGAATTCACTAGCAACCTAATAGAAGCCTGCCGCCATTTGCAAGCATCGGACAAAATTGTCAATGCCAGTGCCGAAATTACGCTGGTGGAAAGCCACCACCAATACATCAGCACCAACGGAGCGGATATTGACCAGCAATTTCTGTTAGTGTCCGGCAATTTTGGTGCAACCGCCAAGGATGGGACAGCCATCCAGCGGCGGTCCCTGAATGGCCCAGTGGCAAATTGTAGCCAGTCGGGTTTGGAGTATTTTGATTTCGAAGCTTTATTTAGCGATTGTGAACGAGTCGCACAGCAAGCCTTGGAGTTGCTGTACGCGGAAAATTGTCCCTGTGAAACCTTGGATCTGATACTGGCATCGGATCAAATGCTGTTACAAATTCATGAGTCCATCGGCCATCCGCTTGAATTGGATCGCATCTTGGGCGACGAGCGCAATTATGCCGGATGGAGTTTCATCAAACCCCAAGATTTCGGTCATTTACGCTATGGGACGGACCTGATGAATGTAAGTTTCGACCCTAGCCTTAGCGGTGAATTCGCCTGTTATGGCTTCGACGACTGCGGTAATCCCGCAACCCGCGAATACTTGATTAAGAATGGATTGTTGGTGCGCGGCTTGGGCAGCCTGGAGAGCCAAGCCCGATCAGGCATCCCGGGCGTTGCCAATTTTCGCGCATCTGGCTGGAACCGCGCCCCGGTGGATCGCATGGCAAACATAAACCTTGAACCGGGTTCGAGCAATTTGGAAGCCATGGTCGCGGCGGTAACACGAGGTGTTTACATGGAATCCAACAT
>CAIYXP010000162.1 GCA_903930145.1 uncultured Methylococcaceae bacterium | reverse complement strand
TCCATCTATGCGTTCTTCAAGCTTGAACTGCTCAAGATCAAGCATCAACTCAACCATTTCGCGCTTAAGAGCAAACTTTACATCAAAGCCCTGCAAGCCAGTTTCGCAGAGCTTCAACGGCTCAGTGCGTAACATCAGTTTGTAATTAGAAAAGCAGCGATCAACGAAGACAATTTGGATGGATTGTCCCCTAGACTGAAAATGATCAAAAAGGCTACCACGACATCCAATAGGCCGGTTTGCAGATTGAATAAAAAATCCTTGGATTCTTTAGCGATATAGGCATCAAAGCATTCAAGCAAGCCAATGGTCATTATGACGATGCCGCAGAGCGGTAACAAGGAAAAATCGTCGCCATGCATGACCGTCAGCTTGGGGTCAGCAACGCTGGCAAAGGCCAAAATAGCCCCGGTTGACATTAATAGCAACCCACGCCGCCGCAACTGCTGCCAATGGGTGCTCAAGCCTTCTAGTTTGGAAAGTTTTTCGTGCAAACTCATTTCTTCTCCCTGCTGATGGTTGTAGGTTTATTTGGTTCAGCTACGATTATGGCTTAATACAATCCATCCTGTCATCTCTTTCGCATTGAATAATGCCAATCAGTGAAGTTCCATCAATACCGACTAACTGTTAGCCCGAAGATAAGCCTTTGGCCAGACAATGCTCTGGCCTAATTCGACGGCGGCTTGTAGGGGCCAATAAGGGTTTCGCAACAATTCGCGACCTAGGAAGATGGCGTCTGCTTGACCTTGGAGGAGGATTTCATTGGCTTGCCGGGCTTTGGTAATCAATCCAACTGCGCCGGTGGCAATGCCCGTTTCTTTCTTGATGGCTTCGGCAAAAGGGACTTGAAAATTGGGGGCGAAGGGGGGGAACACGTCGGGCAGTAGACCGCCGCTAGATGTGTCGATTAAATCAACTCCCTCATCGCGTAAGAGACTGGCAAATCGTATGGATTGCTCCAAGTCCCATCCCCCTTCTGCCCAATCATCGGCAGAAATCCGAACTAAGAGTGGAAGGTTCGAAGGCCAGGCTTTCCTGACCCGGCTCGCCACTTTCAACGGGAAGCGAACCCGATTTGCAAAAGAACCACCATAGTCGTCAGTACGATGATTGCTTAACGGCGACAGGAAAGAATGCAGCAGATAGCCATGTGCCATGTGAATCTCCACGACACCGAAATCGGCTAACAGCGCCCTCTTGGTGGCAGAGGCGAATTGTGTCGCAATAAGCTCCAATTCCTCTGCATTCAATTCATGCGGTTTCGGGTGCTTGGGGCTGAACGGGATAGGGCTTGCGCTGACCACTTGCCAACCCCCAGTTTGAATGTCCAGCGGGCCAATGCCGCTGTAAGGTGTGTGCGAAGAAGCCTTACGTCCTGCATGGGCAAGCTGGATTCCCGGAATGGACCCTTGAGTGCGGATAAAGCCAGTGATGGGCAAGAAGGATGCAATCTGATTATCCGACCACAGGCCCAAATCCCCTAAGGTGATGCGCCCCTCTGGACACACTGCCGTGGCTTCCAGCAGAATCAGTCCGACTCCACCCACTGCCCTTGCACCATAATGAACCATGTGCCAGTCAGTGGGTTGGCCCCCGTGTGCCGCATATTGGCACATGGGCGATAGAAATACGCGATTGGGAAATTCCACGTCGCGAAGTTTAAACGGTTGGAACAGATGGGTCATGGTCAGTTCAATATCCAAACTTGAATGGGTTGTAAAATAAGCATAAGTCAGGATAAGCAATAATTGGGCCGCGCAGCAAGTATAGGAAGGTCCAGCTTCCAGTTCACCAACAGTTGTCCAATCATTTTATGCATAAGTGACGCAATGAGTGTATAACCATTGGTATTGATGGTGATACTAAACCGTGGTAGGCGGAACGTGGGCAAGGATATTGAATTAGCGCCCATGCTTGTTTCGCATAATAATGTCTTTGCAAGTCATGCAAGCTATCAATCACATGGCCTTGAGAAACTCAAGATTTGATAGTTCCCCTACTTAGTCCAAAAATTTTCACCAGTCAGTTTGCATGATTTAAAGTGAAATTTAACGTCTTGGTAGAGGTGATTTGGAAGTGAACCGGAGATACCATGAGAACCCATTCGTTAAGTAAAACCATTATTTGTGCGGCCATTGCGACCGTTTTTTCCTCAACCGTCTCGGCGGGTTCACAAGCTCAGTGGAACGGTTCCGAGAACGACCAATGGACAAACGCGAACAATTGGGATGGCAGTTTGCCACCACAAGCGGGAGGAGATGCCTTGGTTACTGACCTTCTTAATCCCTCCAACACAAGCGTGACATATACCAATCCCGGCGACCTCAATCCTGGCAGCGATGCTAATCCATTGAATTCGGTGGTGGTGGATGGTGCAGTGGCGAGCGACATGAGGCTAAACCAAGGCACGGATAAGCTCAGCACTGACACCCTCACCCTTGGAAACGACGGCACTGGCATCTATGGCATGACTGGCGGCACATTGAATGTGCTGCATAACGACGCTTTTACCAGCACATTTGCGCTTGGTGTTAATGATGGTTCGGTTGGAACCTTCAATCAAGATGGAGGCGATGTTTTTGCCAACCACAACATCACGCTAGGGCAGAATGGCGGATCGGAAGGAATCTACAATCTCAACACAGGCACGCTAAACGTCAACGGTTTCATCACGTTAAGTTTTGAGGGCATTGGCACGATTAACCAGCGGGCTGGCACCACGAATACCGTCGCCAGTGATATTTACATGGGTGGCACCAACGGAACTTATAACTTGTACGGCGGCGACCTTTTGGTGCAGGGGGGGCAAGGTCTGATCGTGGGTACTTTTAGCACTGGCACATTCAACCAGACGGGCGGCACGAACACCAGTACGTACCTGTCCCTCGGCGGGGCCGCAGGCTCAAATGGCACTTACAACCTGAGCAATGGTTCATTACAGGTTACCCACGATGCCATAATCGGGCATGGTGAGAGTGATAACAACTTTGGGACAGGTTCGGTCGGCACTTTCCAACAGACCGGCGGCACCAACCAAGTCGGAGGCGATCTCATTTTAGGCCAGACTGGTGTCTTTCTTGCCGGGGACGGCACTTACAACCTCAAGGGCGGCAGCTTGGCTGTCACCGGTTCCGTGGTGTTGGGTGCTAGCGGCGACCCTGTCAGCGGGACTGGCACTTTCAACCAAGACAATAGCCAAGGCGATTCCACCCATACCGTTGGTGGCAATCTGGTGTTGGGTAAGCAGGCCGGCAGCACAGGCGTCTATACGCTGACAGACCAATTGAACAGCAATGCAGCACCCAGCCTCACTGTGTCAGGGGACACCATCATTGGCCAAGCCGGTGCCGGTACGTTCAACCAAAACGGCGGCACACACACGACCAACAACCTAGTTGTCGGCAGCCGCTCCGATGGCACTAGCAGCTACGTCATGTCAGGCGGCGATTTGGCTGTCAACGGGCGAATGTTCGTCGGCCTAGGCCACGATGCCTTCTCCCCTGACGTGGTGAACGGTTTGTTCCAGCAATCAGCCGGAACCGTCACTGCTGCCCAAATTTACATTGGCGGCTTTCCGGATGTCATTTATCACACTGGAACAGGCCGTTACGAGTTAAGTGGAGATGGTGTGGTGAATAGCGCGGTCACTGAGGTGGGAAGGAGTGGCAATGGCCAAGTCCAGCAGACCGGCGGTATCTTCAATGCGGGTGCGCTCCAACTCGGCAGCGACGGCTTGACCGCCATCGACAACGGCAGCGGGGGTTTCAATTTCTACAGCTCCGGCACCTACAACCTCCAAGCTGGACAACTCAACACTACCAGCACCGTTGTCAGCGTGGCTGGCCTCGGGACAATCAACCAGAGCGGAGCAGCCTCGCAGCACAACGTGAGCGGAGACTTGGTTGTTGGCTCCTTTCGAACGGCTGTAGAACCCATTTCCGGTCAGGTGAACGAGGGTAAATACAATCTATCCGATGGCACGTTGGCCGTACAAGGAAACTCCATTATTGGTGCAGGCAACAACGATGCCATCAATTTCCCCGACTCGCCCGGAGGACGCGGTACATTCACGCAGACGGGGGGAGCGTATACGGTTACAGGTGACCTGATAGTGGGTCAAGAGGGTTCCGCCGGCCTTGGCGCAGGGGGAACTGGGGCATATGACTTGAGTGCCGGCACACTGGACGTGTCAGACACGTTGCGGCTGAGTCAAAATAATTCTGGGGCCGTCGGGGGTAATGCCACGTTTGTTCAAAATGGCGGGGTGGTGACCGCGTCCGGCTTTGACCAGGAAGGCAACAATGGGGCGAGCAGTTCCTACACCCTCAACGGAGGCACGCTGAACAGCGGTGGCTTCGGCAGCATGTCGGACAGTAGCGTTTTCAACCAAACTGGCGGCACCCACAATAACACCAGCTTTTTCGACATCGGCAACAGTGGCGGGTCGAACTACAACACTGTCTACAATATCACTGGTGCCACGGCGGATGCCAACTTTACTAATTTGACGGTGGGTGGGTTCGGCATCGGCATTATGAACCAGTCTAACGGCGTGGTGAACGCGACAGGTCAGATTGTGGTGGGTGATGGCCCCAACGTTGATCCGACACGGCGCTACGGCGAATACAATCTTTCGGGTGGGGCGCTTAATGCCAAGGATAGCCTCGTGATTGGCGCTGGCAATGGTGTCAACGGAGATCCCGGTTTTCCAGGTGAACCCGGTGGTCTTGGTACATTCAAGCAAACTAGCGGCGATGTTCATGTGGGTACTAATTCGGTGCCTGGTGACCTAGTGGTTGGAGCATCCGGCAGCCTCGGTGGTGGTTCCGGCACTTATACCCTGAACAATGGCAACCTCACCGTTGCCGGCATTAGCTATGTGGGCGGCAATGGTGTAAATGCCCCTGCGGGAGGCACTATTAATCCAAGCCGGGACACTTCTGCAATCGGTATATTTAACCAATCGGGCGGCTTACATTCCACCACTACCTTGGATATAGGCACTGCCAATAACAGTCATGGTACTTACAACTTGGATGGCGGGATTCTCAACGCTACCAATCTGACCGTGGGCGATGCTGGCATTGGCGACTTCAAGCAGGCTGGCGGGTCAAATGCGGTGACAAACACCGTGGAAATTGCTAAAAATGTTGGGGCGGCAGGTTCTTCTTACAGCCTCTCCGGCGGCTCGCTGGCTGCCTCGAATATGGATGTCGATGCGGGCGGCACACTGAACTACACGGGTGGCAGCCTATCTCTTGACTCGGGAAGCGGCACTTTGACCAATGCTGGACAAGTCGATCTGAGTGGCGCTGGAACCCGCACGGTGGATGCCAATGTAGTAAACAACGGCAATTTTAAAGTCACAGATACCACCGTTTCCTACACCGGGAGTTTCACCAATAATGGAGGCTACCACAGCGATCCTTCGACCAACCTATTCACCAGTTTGACGGTAGGGTTGAATGGGTATCTCACGGGCGGTTTGGGGGATGTATTTCAGATGCAGGGAAACTATTTCAACCAAAGCACACAATATACGCTTTGGGATACCTCGAAAGCCTCCTTGGAATTCACTGGGGCGGTGCATCAGATGGAAACTACTGGAGCATTCGGCAACTTCACCTGGGGTAGCTTCATCCTAGACCATGGTGCTGGCCTGAATTTGAATGGCATTTTGACAGTTGGCTTGTTTGATTTGATGGACGGTCTTAACCAACTGAATTCGCTTTCTGGTACTTTTGACATTTACTACGACAAGACGCTTGCGGGTAATGCCTATCTGTTAGGTCAAGACTACACGGTTGGGAACGGTCGCATTCTGGCTTACAGTTCCTCCCCTTCCGGTGTGCCCGAACCCGCAACTTGGTCTTTGCTAATCTTCGGACTTTCCGGTTGGTGTTTGCGCCGTCGGCGCATGTAATGAGCTAAATACCAGATTCTAAGCAGATCAATCGATAGGGATAACATTGCTTGTAGCAATGTTATCCTTTTTTTGTTGACCGGGTTAAACCCCGATCAATTGCCTCACATGCGTGGCTATCATCATTTCTTCGTTGGTAGGAATCACCAGTACTTTAATTAAACTGTCTTCAGTATGTAAATTGACCCTATCTTCCCGATTGGACTCTGCATCAATGGCTATGCCCAACCATTGGCTTAGCTCACAAATTCGGGCGCGGATCGGGGCGGCATGTTCGCCGATGCCGCCAGTAAACACCAGTGCATCCAAGCCACCCAGTGCGGCGGCAAGCGATCCAATCGCACGGGCGATACGGTAACAGAAATATTCCACAGCTTCAGCCGCTTCCGCGCTTGGGTTGGCCAGCAAGTCACGCATATCCGAGCTGATGCCAGAAATTCCCAGCAAGCCAGATTGTTTGTAAAGCAGATCTGCAAGTTCCTTCACGGAAAGCTGCTCTTGGTCGAGCAGATATAACAACACGCCAGGGTCGATTGATCCGCACCGGGTGCCCATGGGTAGCCCCTCCAAGGCAGTAAACGCCATGGTGGTTGCCACACTGAGTCCGGCATGAAGAGCGCAGAGGCTGGCTCCATTGCCTAAATGGCAGACGATGGTTCGTTCCGAAGCAGCGCCTGGGTCGATGTCAGGTAGGCGCGAAGCGATGTATTCATAGGAAAGGCCGTGGAAGCCATAGCGCTTGATGCCTTTCTCGCTCCACAGTCTTGGTAGAGCGAACATTCTCTCTATTGTTGATTGAGAGGCATGGAATGCAGTGTCGAAGCAAGCCACTTGCGGCAGTTGCGGGAATTTGTCGGCAATAAAACGGATTGGCGAAAGGTTGTGCGGTTGATGCAAGGGGGCTAGCGGAATCAGAGACTCGATGGTCTTGATGACCTCAGCATTGACAAGGATGGGTTTTTGCAAACCATCTCCCCCATGCACGACCCTATGACCGACCGCAATCGGCTTAAGCGTTGGGTTTTCCTGGCCTATCCAGTCGAATAACCAAGCGAGTGCTTCTTGATGGTTGTTTGCCGGAACCGGGCCGTCAAATACCGGATTCCCTGAAGAATCTTTGATGACGGCCCTTGGCTCTCCTTCCCCG
Organism: uncultured Methylococcaceae bacterium; assembly: GCA_903930145.1. Classification (GTDB taxonomy): domain Bacteria; phylum Pseudomonadota; class Gammaproteobacteria; order Methylococcales; family Methylococcaceae; genus Methylumidiphilus. Next base: position 16,460 of record CAIYXP010000162.1, on the reverse strand, counting down.
TTGCCTAAGCGTTCTATCAATACCCTCAACACCGACTCTTTGAACCCGAGCAAGGAAAATTTCAGGGTCGCAGAACCGGCATTGATGACGGCTACCAAATCTTGTTCGGAAGGCATGTTTCAATTCACAGTAAAGTAACAGAGTTGTTTGTAGGGGTAAATTGAGTCACCCATGGGTGTCTTATTCAGCCCCTACATTTGATGAGAAAGAACTTAGGGTCAGCCCTTAGTAAGGCCAGCGCCAATTGTCGACTTCCGGCATGTCAATGCCATGCTCGTAGGCGTAGTGTCGGCAGGCAATCTGCTTGTTCCTGAACTTTGCCTTGGCGTGGGCGCCGGCGACGCGTAGCCTAGGCACCCGGTCGATCACGTCGATTGCCAAGCTGAAACGGTCAATCTGGTTTTGGATGGCGAGTTCCAAGGGTGTGTTAATGTTGCCCTTTTCCTTGTAGCCGCGCACATGGAAGTTGCCGTGATTGGTGCGGCGGTAGGCCAGCCGGTGGATTAGCCAAGGATAGCCGTGGAAATTGAAAATGACGGGCTTGTCCACGGTGAAAATGCTATCGAAATCGCGGTCACTCAGCCCATGAGGATGCTCCAGTTCGGGTTGCAGACGCAGCAAATCGACGACATTGACGAAGCGGATTTTCAAATCGGGGAACTCTTCCCGCAACAGTGCGGTGGCGGCCAGCGCCTCTTTGGTGGGAATGTCGCCGCAGCCGACCATGACCACGTCGGGTTCGACCCCTTCGTCGTTGCTGGCCCAATCCCATATCCCCAAGCCCTTGGTGCAATGGATGATGGCCGCTTCCATGTCCATGTATTGGGTATGCTTTTGCTTGTCGGAGACGATGACGTTGACGTAGTTCTCGCTACGCAGGCAGTGGTCTGCCACCGACAGTAGGCTGTTCACATCGGGTGGCAGGTAGATGCGGACGACGGCAGCGCTTTTGTTGACGACAAGATCGAGGAAGCCGGGGTCTTGGTGGGTGAAGCCGTTATGATCCTGCCGCCAAACCGTGGACGTGATCAGCAAGTTCAGCGAGGCGATCTCCTCGCGCCAACTCAGATGGTTGCAGATCGACAGCCATTTCGCATGCTGGTTGAACATGGAGTCGATGACATGCACGAAGGATTCGTAGGTGGAGAAAAAGCCATGCCGCCCAGTCAACAAGTAGCCTTCCAACATGCCTTCCATGGTGTGTTCGCTGAGCATTTCCATGACGCGCCCGTCGGTCGCCAGTTCGGTTCCGTCCGCATCTTCGGGGAAGTATTCGGCGATCCAGAATTTCTTGCTGACTTCGTAAATCGCACCCAGCTTGTTGGAGGTGTTTTCATCCGGCCCGAACACGCGGAAATTGCGCATATTGCTCTTCATGATGTCGCGCAGGAACACTCCCAACGGCGTGGTGTTGGGTGCGTCAATCTGCCCCGGCTTGTCAATTTGTATGCCATAGTCGCGGAAATCCGGCATCCGCAATGCTTTTTTCAGTTGTCCGCCATTGGCATGGGGATTGTGGCCCATTCGTCGCGTACCCGTAGGAGCCAGCGAAAGGATTTCAGCATTGGGTGCCCCTTCGCTGTCGAACAGTTCTTCGGGCTTGTAGCTGCGCATCCATTCTTCCAGCAGTTTGAGGTGGGCGGGGTTTTTCTGAACATCCGCCACTGGCACTTGGTGCGCTCGCCAGAAACCCTCGACCTTATGCCCGTCGATCTCAGCCGGCGCACCCCATCCTTTCGGTGAGCGCAGGACGATCATCGGCCAGCGCGGGCGCTGGGCGATGCCGCTACTACGGGCTTCGCGTTGGGCGGCGTGGATGTCTTGAATGCATTGGTCAATGGTTGCCGCCATGGCCTGGTGCATGGTGTCGTGGTCGGAGCCTTCGACAAAATAAGGGGTCCAGCCGTAGCCTTTGAGCAGGTTTTCCAACTCTTCATGGCTGATGCGGGCCAGCAGCGTCGGATTGTTGATCTTGTAGCCGTTCAGGTTCAGGATGGGCAATACCGCGCCGTCGCGGATGGGGTTGAGGAATTTGTTGATATGCCAAGAGGTCGCCAATGGGCCGGTTTCGGCTTCGCCGTCGCCGATCACGGCAGCAACGATCAAGTTTGGATTGTCAAATGCGGCCCCGCAGGCGTGGGACAGCACATAGCCCAATTCGCCGCCCTCATGGATGGAACCCGGCGTTTCCGGGGTGCAATGGCTACCGATGCCGCCGGGGAAAGAGAATTGCTTGAAAAATGCCAACAAACCTTCTTCATCCAAGCTTTTTTCCGGGTAGATTTCGGAATAAGAGCCTTCCAAATAGACAGGCCCAAGCACTCCCGGTGCGCCGTGACCGGGGCCGGCCATGAAAATGGCATCCAAGTCGTACTTTTTGATGGCACGGTTCATGTGGGTGTAGGCGAACGATAGCGCCGGACTGGCCCCCCAATGGCCCAACAGACGGTTCTTGATATGTTCGGGTTTTAACGGTTCCTTGAGCAAGGGGTTTTCCCGCAGATAAATCATGCCCAAGGCCAAGTAGTTGCAAGCCCGCCAAAAAGCGTCGGTTTGGCGAACTTCATCAGGGCTGAGCGGCGCGTCAATAATCGTGGAGCGGGCTGGGCCGAAGGCGCACAGATCGCGATGGGGATGGTCTAATTTGGTTGACATGAGTTATTCTCCATAGGGTTAAGCAACGAGGTGTTCTATTGTACTAATCGCCTTGTGACGATTGTATTACCTAAGGAACTTTCATAGATCAAGTATCCTTTATTTTGTTATTGTGTCTGCCAACTTGCTATTCCGCATGGAATAGGTGAAATAAACCACCAGCCCGATAACCAACCAAATAATGAATCGATACCATGTCGTGGTCGGTAGAAACGCCATTAGCGCAGAACAAGAGAGTATGCCTAGCACGGGGAACAAAGGATTGGCCGATGTTTTGAAGGGTCGGTGCATGTCGGGGTCGGTGTAGCGCAACATCATCACGCCTAGGCAAACTAGCACAAAAGCGAACAAAGTGCCGATATTGACCAGTTCGGCCAGTTCGCCCAGTGGAATCAAACCAGCCACCAAAGCCATTACCATTCCACAAATCACTATTACCCGAACTGGGGTGTGTGTCTTCTGGTTGACGACCGAAAATGTAGGGGTTAACAAACCATCTCTGGACATCGCGAAGATGATGCGAGTCAGCCCGTAATAAAGCACCAGCATCACCGTGGTCAGGCCGGCGATCACGCCCGTGGCGACTAAGGCCGAGGCCCAATTCAGTCCCAAGAGCTTGAGCGCATGGGCAACGGGTGACGAAACATTCAATTCAGTGTAGGGTACGACAGCGGTCAGCAAGCCAGACACCAAAATGTAGACCAATGTACAGAAGCCTAGTGAGGCGATGATGCCTATAGGTAGGTCGCGTTCAGGGTTATGCGCTTCTTCTGCCGCTGTGGAAACGGCGTCAAAACCGACATAGGCAAAAAAGACGATGGAAGACCCCGCCAACACGCCAATCGGTTTGCCAGCGGCATCGTGGTCGAACCAGCCAAATGGCAGGAAGGGTGTCCAGTTTTCTGGGTGAATGTTGAAGAAAGCCAGCCCCACAAATACGCTGATGGTCACCAATTTGACGCTGACCATCACCGTGTTCAACCTTGCGCTTTCCTTGACCCCGATAATCAATAAAAGCATTAAAATCAATATGATTCCCGTTGCTGGAAGGTTTATGATGCCGCCAGCGGAAGGCGCGTGGGTCAGAAAAAAGGGTAGGGCTATGCCGATGCCTTCCAAGGCGTTGTTGAAATAACCGGACCAGCCATTGGCCACAGCGGCGACGGAAATGCCATATTCCAAAATCAAATCCCAACCAATGATCCAAGCTGCCAGTTCACCAAAAGCCGCGTAACTATAACCATAGGCACTGCCACAGCCACCCACGCTGGATGCCAGTTCGGCATAGGATAAGGCGGCGAATGCACAGGCCAATCCGGCGAAGATAAAGGAAATGACGACGGCTGGCCCGGCTAGGGTTGCCGCCGCTATGCCAGTCAGTACAAAGATGCCAGTGCCTATGATGGCTCCGATGCCAAGCAGGGTCAGGTCGACGGCGCTGAGGCAGCGGCGTAGGCCGCTTTCTTCAAAATCATCGGGCGTGCTGCGTTTGACGCGGAATATTTGCATAGCTTTCTCCAAAGGGGCAATGACATGCTTACAATTATGCCCCAAGACCGTGTCCAAGTGGCGGACAATGCATAAAAACCGAATTTCCTTCAGGTAAAGGTTTAGCTACTCCTGCGGGGATTTAGCTGGTAAAGCATAGCCGTGCGATAATAATGATAATTTAATTCGCATTTGGTTGGGGCAGTGGAATTCATGCATAAATTATTGTTGATCGCTTCTATCGGCATTTCTGCACTTTTGGGGTTTACTTTTGAGGAACCCAAATCAGGTGAGAGCCAACAAAAACCTACAACTCAATCGAGAGTTGAAAAATTAGTCAGTGAAATGACCCTCGAAGAAAAGATATCCCTGCTAGGCGGCACAGGATTTGCCACCCGCGCTATTGAACGATTAGGCATACCGGCGCTTGAAATGACTGACGGACCCATTGGTATACGCTCCGGTCATGGCACGACCGCATGGCCCGCAGGCATTGCCATGGCATCCACGTTTGACCCCGAACTTATCGGCAAGATGGCTCGCGAACTTGGGGAAGAGGCTAGGTCTCAAAACAAAAGGCTACTGCTAGGGCCAACGATCAACATTACCCGAACACCTTGGGGAGGGCGCGATTTTGAAAGCTACGGTGAGGACCCGTTTCTGACCAGTGAACTGGCTCGCGCATTCGTGACGGGGGTGCAGTCCATGGGGGTCGGCACTAGCATCAAGCATTTCGCCGTCAATAATCAAGAATGGGCAAGGGATCGCATCGATGTTCATGTGAGTGAGCGGGCTTTGCGTGAGATCTACTGGCCTGGCTTCCAAGCCGGTGTCAACGCCGGCACAGTGTCGGTCATGGCGGCGTACAACAAGATGAATGGTGTGTATTGCTCTGAAAATGCTTATTTGCTGAAAGACATTTTAAAGAATGAGTGGGGTTTTGAGGGTTTTGTCGTTTCGGACTGGGGTGGGACACATTCGACAATACCGGCGGCTCTTAATGGCTTGGATCTTGAAATGCCAAATCCGATATTTTTTGGTGCTGAACTCTTGAGTGCCGTGAAAGCGAATACGGTTCCAACGGCGTTGATTGATGACAAAGTCAGAAGAATTTTAGGTGCTATGGATCGCCTAGGACTTTTTGAAGATGCCAAGAGCCCAACTGGTCATTTTGCCAGCCATCACCCCGAGACAGCGCTTAAAATTGCACAAGACAGTATTGTCCTACTAAAAAATGATCGATCACTGCTGCCCTTGCCGACGAAGAAAAAAATCTCGGTTGTGGCGCTAGGCCCGTCAGTCACTCACGCCCGCACGGGCGGGGGTGGAAGCTCCTTTGTGCATGATTCTCCTGCGATTTCTGTGGCTGATGGTTTGCAACGGCGGATTCAAGAAACTGGCGCAGACATTGATCTAAAGATTGACGGCAGCATGAGCCTACCAGGTGACGGGGTGAGCAAGTCTGAGATTGTGACTAGCCCTTATCGTGGGGAGTTTTTCAATAACCCGAAGCTTGATGGCGAGCCGGTTTACCGGCAAGATTACCCGATCATGGAGTTTGATTGGGAATGGAACGCGCCTGCCAAATCTGTCAATGCAGACAAGTTTTCCGTTCGCTGGACCGCCTCTATCACCCCTCGTCAAACTGGCGAGCATACTTTCCGTATTGCCTTTACCCAAGCGGCTAGAGTCTTCCTTGACGATAAGCTGATCTTCGATCATTGGAAGGCGGATGCCAATCAAGCACAACTGATTGATGACACGATTAGCCAATCATTGATAGCGGGTCGGACTTATCAGCTTAGGATTGAATATTCCAAAATGGAGGGACTTGCCAATATTCAATTGGATGTGGTTGAGCCGACGAAATTCGCCGAGAAAAGCAGGGGGTCATTGGTTCGCCAAGCCGATTATGTCCTGCTGTTTGTCGGTTATTCGACAAAAACCGAAAGTGAAAGCTTTGACCGGTCAAGCCTGCGGCTTTCAAAAGAGCAAGAAAACCTCATTTTAAACACCAGCAAAGTGAATCCAAACACCATCGTCGTGGTGCAAGCCGGCAGCCCGATTGAAATGACCGCATGGGCATCGAAAGTCCGCTCGATAGTGTATGCATGGTATCCGGGCGAACAAGGAGGGCTTGCCATTGCTGATGTCTTGCTGGGGACGGTAAACCCGTCGGGCCGATTGCCAATCTCATTTCCAAAAACATGGGACGATTCTCCTGTGGCCAAAACTTACCCCGGTGTGGGCGGGGTTGCGACTTACTCTGACGACATATTGGTAGGCTATCGGTATTTTGACCTGAAACCACAACATGCCGCTTTTCGATTTGGACACGGGCTTTCTTACACGACGTTCACAAACAAAATTACCAAAGTGACAGTGGCAGATTCTGCTGTTTCGAATCCGAGCATTGAGGTCATTGCAAATGTGAAAAATACGGGTTCCCGAGCGGGGGCTTATGTGACGCAACTTTATGTAGGCGAACTTAAACCCTTTGTGACTAGACCCATTAGAGAGCTAAAGGGCATAAAAAAGGTTTACTTGGCGCCCGGCGAGTCAACCGATGTGAGCTTTAAGCTCGATGCTCAAGCATTTCGTCATTTCGACGAAGCCAGCAAGTCATGGGTTGTGTCGCCCGGTCATTATCAAATTAGCCTGCTTTCTGGAGAGTCCCGCCTTGTCGATAGTGCCGACGTGACCCTTGGTCGCTAACCAACCGAGAATGATGACTACTCATGAGAGAAAGACGGCTGGCCTTCCATTGTTTGACTGGACTTAATAATAGACACGTCTTAAAATTAATACGAGTTTTTTTTATCCAAGCAATGCCTAAATTTTAACAATCATAAGAAGGAATCCTTCAGTGGCAAGACTCAATCTAAACCCCTTCATATTCATCGCATTATTTGGCATCACCCATGCCGACCTTGGTTTTGCCAGTGCCATTGACACCATTCAGGGTAACAGAACGACTTTTGGCTCAATTCAAAGCTCTAATAAATCTGCATTATCCTTCCTGACGGGTTCCAATGGCCCTTATCATTTTACCGACCTCAAATTTGACCTCCTAAACTTTAGCGATCCAAATAGCTTTAGCTTTAATGTTGATTTGTTTGCGGTGGGCAGTTCACCCGACTATTTCCCCACCGGCAGCAGTTTGGCCCAGGCAATCTTATCCACAGGACCCATGGCAGGTTCCACCAGTGCGGTACTGGATTTCACGACGCTCGACGCCCTAGGCAGCTACGGTCTCGCAGCCAATACAGGCTATGCCTTGGTCTTATCCGGTGCCACCCCTAGCGTCGCTAGCGGTGTTTTAGCATGGAATGCAGGGGGAAGCGGTGTAGTCACCGGCGATGGTTTCTCCTTGTTGCAGGGCTTTAATTTCAATAACGGATCATGGTTTACTCTAAGTGACCCCTTGCGTTTATCGATGCAGGTGGGTAATGCAGCAGTTCCCGAACCTGCCAGCATCGGCTTGTTAGGATTGGGTTTGGCTTTGATGGCCTTAGCTAAACCGCGCAAAATCGACAAAATCTAAGGTTTAGATTTGTTTGGCTTCCAAACGCCGTTTGGGAGCCTAAGCTTTCAAGCTCCCGCTTGCATTTTTTTACTTCCAAGCTTGGCTATCGGAGCAAGTAAAGTAGGTCGGCATCCCTATGCCGACAACATCCACGCACAACGGAGGGCGGCAAAGGGTTGTCGCTCTACTATTATCCCATTCCGGTGTTAGCCGCACTCAAGATCAATCAGGAAAAGTCTCGCCGGCGCACTCTGATCGCACCTTCAGGGTGTGAACCGAACCCGGCCCGAAGACCGCTTCCATGGTTTGTGCATACTGAAACGAAGCTTCCAAAGGAATGTACGCTTGAATCGTGCCGGCGAAGCCCCCGCCGTGTACGCGGCAGGCTCCTTTTCCTTTAAGAAATTTGCGGGTAAGGGCTAGACCAAGCAAAATCGCCTGATCCTTCACTGATCCTTGTGGAACCGCATTTTGCAGAAACTCCGCTGAGGAATGGCCCGAAATGTTCACCAGACTCAAATAAGTGTCGAAGTCCCCGGCATCAATCGCATTCACCATATCCTCCACCCGTTGATTCTCCTCGAAAAAGTGCATGGCCCGGAGCAAAGCCCGGTCGCCCACACGGGTACGCAGACCGGCGATACCGGCCCAGAATGGGTCTGGTTTCACGTCGCGAAGCACTTCTTGTCCGAAACACCGAGCCACCCCGTTCATTTCATACCTAATGGCGGCGTATTCGGAGGTAAGATTGTCGTGACTGCCTTTGGTGTCTACGATGCATAATGCCCATCCTTGAGCCTCCCAGTCTAGTTTTAATTGGCGGACACGGGGGGTGGTTGGATGCTGAAAGTCGATGGTCACGATACCACCGAGGGAACTGGCAATCTGATCCATCAGTCCACAGGGTTTGCCGTAATAAAGGTTTTCCGCCTCCTGCCCGATCACAGCCAATTGCACCCCATCGACTTGTCCTTCGTTGTATAGGCTATTAAAAATAGTTCCGACTAGGATTTCAAAGGCCGCCGAACTGCTCAGGCCAGAGCCTTGAAGCACATTCGATTCAACGCAAGCCCGGAAACCACCTATTCGATAACCGCGTTTTTGGAAACCGGCAGCCACTCCCCTCAGCAAGGCATTGGTCGTTCCGGTTTCGGCAGGGTTCGGTTCCAAGTTGTCGAGTTGGATCACGAAGGGCTGTTCCCATCCTGCCGAACGGAGGTCGATCACGCCCACGCAAGGCTGAACCACGGCGACGATTTCGAGGTTGATGGCAGCAGCCAAAACACATCCGTTATTGTGATCGGTGTGGTTGCCCGCCAGTTCAGTTCGGCCAGGGGCCGTGAAAAATCTTAGGTTCTGGCTGTTCCCAAACACCTCAAGGAAGCGCTTTTCCAATCGTGCAAAAACATCTTTGCGGCCAGCGCTCATACCAACACCTCTTCGCTACAGGCACGTAGCCGTTCGGCAGCTTGCTCGGCGGTGATGTCGCGCTGGGACTCGGCCAGCATCTCGTAGCCCACCATGAACTTCTTCACGGTGGCTGAGCGCAGGAGTGGGGGTAGAAAATGCACATGAAGTTGCCAGCCGTCATGGTTGCCACCGTCTGTTGGCTTTTGGTGAATTCCCATGGAGTAAGGAAAACTAGCGCTGAACAAGTTGTCGAAGCGCCGGGTCATGCGGCCTAAGGCATCGGCGAAACCTTCTATTTCGTCATTACTCAATTCGGACAGATCGCGGCGATGGGCCTTGGGCAGCAGCATCGTCTCGAAAGGCCAGACGGCCCAGAAAGGAACCACGGCAATCCATGTGTCATTTTCAAAAATCACTCGTTCGGGATTCGATTGTTCGAGCTTCAAGTAGTCCAATAGTAAGACAGAACCCTTATCCTTCTTCCAAGCGGCTTGGTGTTTGGTCTCGCGGGCCGGTAGGTCGGGGATGGTTCGCTGTGCCCATATCTGTCCATGGGGGTGAGGATTGGAGCAACCCATGATCTCCCCTCGATTTTCAAAAATCTGCACATGATGGATGTCGGGGTGTTCCCCAAGCTCAATATAAAGTCGGATCCACGCCTTGACGACAGCCATCAATCCTTCCTGATCCATCTTGGCCACGGTCAAGTCATGGCGAGGACTGAAGCAGACCACCTTGCAGATTCCCGATTCTGACTCGGCAACTAGCAGACCGTTGCCGTCATTGCGCGAGCCTGCGGGGACACCTTCCAGCAATGCGGAGAAATCGTTAGTGAAAACAAACACACCGTGGTAGTCAGGGTTGACCGCCTGACCAGCCCGCTGGTTTCCGGGGCAGAGGTAGCAATTCGGGTCGTGCCTAAGCGATGTCGCCGGGGGCTGATTTTCGATCTTGCCCTGCCAAGGTCGCTGGTTGCGGTGTGGCGAGACCAATACGGATTCGCCGGTCAGTGGGTTGAAACGGCGGTGGGGAACATCGTTCCAGTTCATAGGGTAGCCTCGACCAATGATAAAAGAATCTGACAAATGCTTAAATCTTGTTCATAATTTGGAGAATTTTACCATCGTTTAAACAGCGGCGAGTCTGTCGCCCTCGCAATAACAGAAAATATTTCCGGCGAACTCTATGATCATTTTACATCAACGCCAGATTTAATCATCGCCGCAGAAGACAGCAGAGTGCCTAGTCCACTTGTGATTAAGGATAGATTAAGGAAAAATGACCGAAAATAATAAATCTTCCAGCTTTGAAGCAGAAGCTTGAATTAAATTACACTAAGGCTTATCAAAATGAAAAGTGAAATTAAATTGAATTCTACCTACTGGTTGCTTGGAATATTGATTATCTCTGTGGGGGCGTACTTGCGCATCAACGAAGCCATCGTTAATGACCTTTGGTACGATGAAGCTTTTACTGGAATGACCATTCGGCAATCATGGTCCGATGTACTTCAAATGATGAGTCATGATTGGAAACATCCGCCAACGTTTTATTCGATGGTCAAGTTTGTGACAATGGTGACGGGTTCAACCGACCCTTTTCACATAAGGCTAGTCCCACTGTTTTTTGGGATTTTAACGATTCCATTAGGTTATTGGCTGATTCAGCAACTTAGTTTGGCAGCAGAAGATAAGAAATACTTGGGGCTGGTGACTATGTCTGTGTTGTCATTTTCACCATTCTTTATTAGATATTCAAGGGAAGCTAGGTCATATTCTTTTTTATTGTTTTTAATGCTCGTCGCGATCATTTACTTTATCAAGTCATCAAAGAACTCGTTCCGATTCTCTAGGGATTTAATGATTTTTACGATAATCTTAATGATTATTATGATGACGCATTTCTTGAGCATCCTGATTGTGACAGGTTTTTTTGTCGCTTTTGCATTGCTCAGGATGGAGGAAAATAAAACTTTCTACAATACCAAATTGATGAAACGGGTTGGGGTTATTGCTTTATTGGGTTGGCTTGCCATCACGTGGGCGTGGTCAACCGCACATTTGGAAAAAATACTCGAACCCTTAAACCCTAGCTTTCTTTTACCACGTGATTTATCTATTATACCAATAACAATATCTGACTTTCTGTTTAATATTCCTGAAAATACACATTTTTTGTTTTCACTCTTCCCAGGAAACCTTGGATTTGTCATTCTAATTGCATCGGTCATTGCTTTTATTATTGTATTTCAGAAGAGCATTGATAACAGAGAATCGGTAGTTGATATTATTATTCTAACCTCACTAGGTTTTGTTCCATTGATTATAGATATATTGGCAGCTTCTTTTGGACTACGCATGTATCTGCCCCGCTATGTGATAGGTTATGGCACGATGTTGATAATTTGGATATTATATGTTTGGTGGAGAATTGCCAACAAACAAATGTTATGGATCATCTGTGTTTATTTTGCTTTGTTGTTTTTTGTTGACCGAACACCTTTTACGAAATATTCTGAAGTGATCTCTCAAATCTCAGCAGATTCTACGATAGCAATAGGCACTCCTTACGATTATGTTGTATTTAGGTACTATCTACCTAAAGCAAAGTTAATGTTGCTAGAAAAAAATGACGACGTGGGTTATGATCCATTTGTTTCTGCGGCAACCCTAGTCACAAAAGAAGATGTCATGCCAGGTTCAATGGCTGTGATGTACAAAGAAAAACCAGTTCCTTCAACTTGGAAGCCTAAATTTGACACGAGCGATTTTCGGGTGTATGAATATGCAAAATGAAACTCAATATAAAATCATCATGTGGTTTCTTGCAGCAGTATTATTAGGAAGCTAGGGTATGGCTTCTTGTTTTTTGCTGTTACCCATTGTCTAAAAGAAAATAACCTATAACTCAAAGGATTTAGAATGACTCTCATTCGGTATCTTCTCGTTGGTGTAGTCAATACGCTAGTCGGGCTTGGCACTATCTACTTGGCAATGTACTTTCTGAAAATGGGGGTTGTATCTTCAAATGCGTTTGGTTATGGCGTTGGGGTTATGGTGAGTTTCGTCCTGAACAAAAAATGGACTTTTAATAGTGATGCTCATGCCGTTTACAGTTTCCTCCGCTATTTGTTGGTGCTGTTGGTAGCCTATGTGGCGAATCTTCAAACGGTACTCTTTGCCAACTCTCATTTCGATCTGAATCCTTATCTTTCCCAAGCATTGGGCATAGCCCCTTATACGGCCATTGGGTTTCTGGGTAGTCGCTACTTTGCCTTCCGTGAACGTAACGGCATCCAACCGATACTGGATCAAGCCAATGAGGCTAGGGCTGTAAAAAAGGCAAGCTTGATTCAGCGAATGATCGAACTGAGTATTGTTGTGCCTTGCTACAATGAGGAAGCAGTGCTACCAGAAACGGTTCAGCGATTGACGGAATTATTGCAATTCCTGATAGCCAAGGGAAAACTGACTTCAGATAGTTGTGTTTATTATGTTGACGACGGCAGCCGCGACCGGACTTGGGACTTGATCGAGGAATTAGCCAAGACTAACGGTTTTGTGCGGGGGATTAAATTGTCTCGCAACCGGGGCCATCAGAATGCACTGTTGGCTGGGTTGTTGACGGTGAAGGGTGAAGCGGTTATCAGCGTCGATGCGGATTTGCAGGACGATTTGGCGGCTATTGAAGAGATGCTTGATGACTATGCCGTAGGCTACGATATTGTTTACGGGGTTCGCAGTTCTCGTAAAACGGATACTTTTTTCAAGAATTTTACCGCCATAGCCTACTATCGGTTGCTGGCCGTCATGGGTGTGGAAATAATTTACAACCATGCCGATTACCGGCTCATGAGCCGCCGGGTCATTGATGCATTGAAAGAATTCGGCGAAGTCAATTTGTTTCTTCGGGGCATCATTCCTCAGTTGGGTTTTGCTCATTCCATCGTGTATTACGAACGTGCTGAGCGGTTTGCCGGGGAATCAAAATATCCGTTAAAAAAAATGCTTGCATTGGCTTGGCAAGGCATTACATCCTTCTCCAATGTGCCTTTGCAAGCAATTACTCACTTGGGACTATTAGTATCAATGATTAGTTTTGCTGTGACCATCTGGGCGATCTGGGTTAAGCTGTTCACCGAAAATGCGTTGCCGGGATGGGCATCCACGGTTTTGCCCATCTATTTTCTCGGCGGTATTCAATTGCTTTGTCTTGGTATGATGGGCGAGTATTTGTCGAAAATTTATACGGAAACCAAACGTAGGCCCCGTTTTATTATTGAGAAAACCACTAGCCAAGATGATATGAGCTTATGAAAAAGGTGTTGTGCATTTACATTGTTTGGCTTGTCATTATTAACCTGTTTGCCATCGCTGCGCAAAACCGTTTTAATTTTAACCAAGATACTGCTTACCCTTGGATGCAGCGAGAGCATTTTGTTGCAGACTATCCGTGGAATCCGATCCAGCTTCATGCACGATGGGATTCATTTTGGTACAAGGACATTGCGGCTAATGGATATTCTTTTAAAAACTTGGATAGTGTTTCAAACATTGTGTATTTCCCCCTGTATCCATTTTTAACCCGATTGTTGGCTGTTCTAGTGGGGGGCGATGCTGTATTGGCAGGTACACTTCTCAGTACCCTATCCACGGCACTGGGCCTTATCTATCTATTTAAAATAGTCAAAGAATTCCATCCCGACCTCAATCCTTATTTACCAGTAATCATCCTTCTCACATTCCCTACAGCATTCTTCTTTAACGTATTGTATACGGAATCCTTGTTTCTATTTCTTTCGACGGCCTGTTTTTATTATGGGTTTAAAAGAGATTTCGTCAAGGCAAGTATTTTCGGACTGTTTGCAACTTTGACTAGAATAACGGGTGTTTTGCTGATTATTCCTTTGTTATGGGAGTATTTTAGCGATAATGGTTTCAAAAAGCCCTTTAATAAAGACTTGATCGCATTGCTGCTTATTCCTTTCGGTACCTTTTGTTTTTTTCTCTATCATTATCTTGCTTTCGGAGATTTCTTTCTATTTCTTAAAGTGGAAAGCCTGTTTGGGAGGGCATTTCACATTGACGGAAGCGAGTTCTTGCCCGTTACCCGCCCAGCAATAGTGAACCTACTGATCGACTGTATGTTTGTGGTCGTTGCGCTGGTCACCAGCTTTTTCGCATTGACCCGGTTGCGGGTTTCTTATGGGCTGTATATGATCGCCACTATTGCCATAGCACTCAGTACCGGTATGATTATGAGCATTGGTCGTTATATCCTAGTGCTTTTTCCCATGTATATCCTCTTGGCCTCCATCAAAAGCGAAAGTGTTCGGTTTGCTTATACCCTGCTTTCGACCTTGCTTTTGTCGATGTATATTACTTTATTTGTCAATGGATATTGGGCGGGATGATGGTGTCCCGTTGAGTCAGCGCTAGATGAGGTCAGGTAGGCCATAGTCAAATTGCTGTTAGAAGTGATCTAGTAAGTGGTCTTCTGAGCAATAAGTTAGCAATTACATTTAATCCTCTTGGAGTATCGTATGATCCCATCACCCCTGACATCCCTGCTTTCTTCCGCCGACCTTCTCCCCGATCCCCTAGGCGTCGGAGTTTTCGTTCGGTTCACTGTCGAGCAACCCTTTCACCGATTGGTCTTCCCGATTGGCGAGATGAAGATTTCCCGTTTCATGGCATGTCGGCGCGGCGATCCTTTCTGGATGGTTCCCGAAGCGGGTGATTGCCTTGGGAAAACGCCTGCCGAGACGCAATCGCTGCTTCTTGAACTGGATGATTCTAGTTGCGTGATACTAATACCTTTGGTGGATTCGCCTTTCCGTGGGGCTTTGCGCGGCAAGGGCGATAATGGGTTGGAATTGGTGGTGGATACCGGCGATTCCCAAGTGGTCGCCCATTCGGTGGTGGGCCTTTTTGCTGCCGTTGGAAAGAGTCCTTACACCTTGGTGAATGCTGCTGCCCATAGCGTGGCCGCATATCAGGGTAGGCCGCGTCTTCGCACCGAGAAGCATCTGCCGGCCTTTGTGGATCAATTTGGCTGGTGTACGTGGGATGCTTTTTACCAAGATGTATCTCACGACTTAGTGCTTAAAGGATTGCAGAGTTTTGCCGAGGGTGGCTTACTGCCTAAATTTCTAATTCTCGATGACGGTTGGCAAACGGTGCGCCAAACCGCCGAAAACGAGAACCGGCTTTCGGCTTTTCCCGCCAACGAAAAGTTTCCAGGCGACCTAGCCCCCACTGTGCAAATGGCCAAGCGCGAATTTGGCATCGAAACCTTCTTGGTCTGGCACGGCATGATGGGCTATTGGGCCGGAGTGGATGGCGAGTCATTGCCGGCCTATGACGTTCATGACATGACACGCAATTACTCCGTTGACCTCTTGGATTACGCGCCCAACATGAACGACTGGTTTTCAAAGCAAGTGGGGGTTCCGGGTATCTCGGAAATCCACCACTTCTACAATGATTATCACCGCCATCTACGTTCACAGGGTGTGGACGGGATCAAAGTGGACATACAGTCATCATTGGAAGGCTTGGCGACGGGTTCTGGTGGCCGAGTGGCGATGATGCAAACCTATCATGAAGCGCTCGAAGGCTCGGCGCAGGTTCATTTCAACGGCAATTTGATTAACTGCATGTCTTGCTCGAACGAGATGTTCTATAGCACGCTCAATTCCACTCTAACCCGTACCTCGGGTGATTTCTACCCAACTCAACCCCACACTCATGGGCCTCATCTCTATACCAATGCCCAAGTCGGCATGTGGTTTGGCGAGTTTATTCGCCCCGACTGGGATATGTTTCAGTCTAATCATGAGATAGGCCCGTTTCACGCTGCGGGTCGGGCGGTGAGCGGTGGCCCGGTGTATGTGTCGGACAAGCCTGACGGGCATAACTTTGATGTCCTGCGTAGACTGGTTCTACCCGATGGCAGCGTATTGCGTGCCAGCGGTGTAGGCCGCCCTACACGCGACTGCTTGTTCCATGATGTGACCAAAGAAGACATGCTGCTTAAGGTTTTTAATACGAACAAGGCTTTTAGCGGGGTGATTGGCGTATTCAATTGCCGGTATGGAGAGGGCGCGGGTGAAATAACCGGTGCTGTGTCTCCTGCGGACATAGACTCGCC
Source organism: uncultured Methylococcaceae bacterium (assembly GCA_903930145.1). Taxonomy (GTDB): domain Bacteria; phylum Pseudomonadota; class Gammaproteobacteria; order Methylococcales; family Methylococcaceae; genus Methylumidiphilus. Next base: position 229 of record CAIYXP010000162.1, on the reverse strand, counting down.
GGCCTTCGACCAAACGGCTGAGTGTTACGCAGTGTACGCCCACAATACCCGCCAACTACGGTTGCTCAAGCGTGTTGAAACTTGGCCGATCACTTTGGACATATTGGGTTTTGAAATGATGACCATCGTTCCTGTTGTGGGTGGGTTTGCCCCAATCGGCCTGCCAGATTATTACAACAGCGGTGGGGCAGTCGAAGAATGCCAGCCTGTACTGCCCAATATTGTTAGC
>CAIYXP010000161.1 GCA_903930145.1 uncultured Methylococcaceae bacterium | reverse complement strand
TTGCTCAACTGGGCGGAAAATAATTATCCTTCCCTTTTTGCACCGGTAGGCTCACCCACGGTCGTCTGGTCTATTTACACCTATCGCTACTATTCGGTAACTAACGCTTACTTGGGCGTTTCCTCAATCGACAATCATGTCTATTACATGGGGCCGGAAGGAGCGTTGCAGGATGAAGGCCCATTGGCGGATTGGCTACCAAAGGCTGGCTGCGGAACGCCGCCCACTCTGCCCCCCAGCGACTGCCTGTTCAACTGGGCGGAAAGGAACTATCCCGACTTGTTTGCCCCAGTAGGTTCTGCCACGGCGGTTTGGTCTGTTTACAACTATCGCTACTATTCGGCAACCAACGCCTACCTTGGTGTTTCAACGACCGACAATCATGTGTATTATCAAGGACTGGATGGGGTGTTGCAGGACGAAGGCCCGCTATCAAAATGGTTACCTCTAGCAGGTTGCCAGTGAGTTATGATAATAGAAACCGCTATCCCTACATTTGTGGGTAGCGGTTATTATCATCGACCGATTAAAGCGGTCAAGTGCTTTCATTTGATCCAGTATCGCCTGTCTTCGGTTGACTCTGTGTTGACAACCTCTTAGGGCGCTTCGTTAGCTGTACTGCAAAAAAGCTTCCTAATTAGCGCATCTTTCCAATCCCCCCAACCCGTCAAAAACGGTGAAAATGGCCTCTTTGTTTCTTAGGAGCCGCCATGGAACCCGTAACCATCCCCAAACACATCGACGATCCCGTCACCCTGCTGGTCTGGAGCGCCGACGAATTCGCGCCAGCAGCCTTTATGCTGATACTCGGCATCCTCATCGGTCAAGTCACGGCGATGACGGTGCTGTCCATTATTGCCATCAAAGCCTACCGCCGCTTCCGCGACAACCGCCCTGACGGGTTTCCGCTACATGCGGCCTACTGGGTCGGCATGTTGCCGAGCAAGGCAGCAACCATCCCAAACCCCTTCATCAAGGAGTTCTACCCGTGAAGTTAGGTCAATTTCTTGAATCTTGGCGCATCGTCCAAGCCGAAAACCGGCTGCACCGGATTGTTTTGCTTGGGCTGATCGTCACCAACGGACTCAGCGCACTGTCGGCGTTGCGGACAGAACGCGCCGTGGTGTTGGTTCCACCGAACTTGGACAAGGAAATCGAGATTACCCGCAACACCGCGTCCAGCGAACTGAAGGAGTCATGGGGGCTGTACTTGGCGGAACTGCTTGGAAATGTAACGCCCACTAATGCAGATTTCATCGGCAAGGCCATTACTCCATTACTATCAGCAGAACTCTACCGGTCGGTCATGGACGCACTGTCCGAACAGGTCAACGCCCTCAAGATTGACCGTGTTGCAACCAGCTTCAAGCCGCGCCAAGTCGCCTACGAACAGGAGACAGGCAAGGTTTTCGTGACTGGCGAACTGACTACGCAAGGGCCAAACGCCAGGGCGGAAACCAAAAACCGCACCTACGAATTCTTGCTTGCCATCCACAACTACCGGCCCCGGCTAGATTCCATTGATGTCTACGTTGACGAACCGCGCACCTTGGAACGGCTGAAACTCCTCAAACAGCAACAAGGACAGGAGCATTCATGACAACACCATTCGCGGGTTCATCAACAGCGGAATCCAAGTTTAGAAAAACAGGAACATCCATGAGCAAATCCATGCAGTCCAAAAATCCAAGGCACTTCAACTTTAACCTTTCCACGCGACAGACAGTCCTGGCTGTGTTATCAATTTTCACTTTGGTGAATGGTGTTCAAGTACAAGCCGAACCATCAAAGGTGGAGACACCCGGAGTCCCTGCACAAGTGTTGGCGGAAGCCAAGCGCGAAACCCCGGAAATCCCAACGACTGCGCAAACCATTCAAGTCTCCCCCGGCGTGAATGAAATAATCCCCGTCGCAGTCGGACACCTGAACCGCATCGTGACCCCGTTCGACAAGCCGCATGTCCGCACCGTCAGTCAGGCCACGACGCAGATTGAGGGCAACGTGCTGTATGTCGCCACGCCCGACGAAACCCCTGTGGCACTTTACATCACACCGGGCGAAACGGAAGATTTCGCGCTGTTGCTGACCTTGGCACCAAGAAAGATTCCACCACGCGAAGTCCGCCTGACCTTGGATGCTGTTTATTACCAAAAACTGACCTCGCTGCAAAACGCGGCTGGCCTGAACGGACAGGACGGCAAACCCGGCAATCCATCGCAGTCTTCCCAAGACTATGTGGCCGACATCAAAGCGGTTTTCAGGGCTTTGGCGTTGATGAGAACTCCCAAAGGCTATGCTTTGCGCAACCCTACAGGATCAGAAACCATCCATTGCAGCCAATCGGGTTTGTTTACTCACACCGGTCAGGTATTGGAAGGCCGCAACAGGGTCTTGCTGGTCAGTGTTGCCCGTAATACCGGCACAAGCCCTTTGGAAATCGACGAGCGGTCTTGCGCAGACGCAGGCGGCGATGTATTGGCAGTTTCCGCTTGGCCCAAGGTCATGCTTGAACCCGGCGAGGCCACTGAACTTTACGTCGCACTGCGACAGACAAAGGACAACGACACCACAGCCCGCCCGTCGTTGCTGGACGGTGGGCGATGATGGGAAATATTAAAGACCGCTGGGATTCCCTGAATCCCAATGCAAAACGCGGACTGACCGTATTCGGCATCGTTGCCAGCGCGATGGGCGCAGTGTGGGTGATCGCCAACTTCACCCCGCAACCCACGCCCAAGGCCGACAAGCAGCAAACCGTGAAGCACATCCTGACCGACACCGACCCCCGGTCTCTTGGCATTGACGGATTGGCATCCCAATTGAAACAGGTCGCCCAGAAGCACGAGGATTTGCTGCGCAGGCTCAATTCGCTGGAGGAAGACCAAAAGCGCAGCAGGCTGTCGGACGAGGAACGGCTTCGGCGCATGAACGAGGAGCAGGCCAACAGCCACCAAGGGCAAATCGAATCCCTGAAGTCCGAAATCGACGGGCTGAAACGGACCAAGGAAAATCCGCAACCCAACACTAACAAGCAAGAAGCCAATGCCACGCAAGCCGTGTTTCCACCGGCTGGACAGGAACCCGCCAGTCGTGAACGGTTGCCCAAGCAACCTAATCATAAGCAGCCGTCCGACCAAGACTTGGACAATTTGTTTGCGCAACCGCCCGCGCCGATGCCTTATGGTGCTAATGCCAATGGAACTGCCAACGGTGGTAGTCAATCTACGGTTTCCGGGCAGAACAAAGGCCGCTTGGAAATCCGTGTCATCAAGCCGGAACTGCCCAAAAGCGAAAACGGCGGTCAACAGGGTAATCTTCCCCCTGGACAGGGAAATCCGAACAGCCAGACCCAATCGGACATGGAACTGTTCATCCCTGCTGGCAGTATTTTGTCTGGCAACCTGCTTAATGGACTTGATGCACCAACCGGCAAGGGCGCAAGGCGCGAACCATTCCCGGTGCTGGCAAGGCTGAAAGACGAGGCCATCCTGCCCAACCGTTTCCGCGCCGATGTGCGCGAATGTTTCCTAGTCTCAGCCGGTTACGGCGACCTCAGTTCGGAACGCGCCTACATCCGGGGCGAGTCCATTTCCTGCGTCCGCGAAGACGGCGGTGTGATCGAAGTGCCGATAGATGCCTATGCCGTTGGCGAGGACGGCAAGCTCGGCATACGCGGTCGGGTGGTCAGCAAGCAAGGCCAGTTGCTCGGCAATGCGCTGTTGGCGGGATTTTTACGCGGCTTCTCCGATGCCTTCGGGCGCAACCAGACCCAAGTGCTGGCTTTGGCTGGCCCCGGTGGCGTGGCGGCAACGCCGTTTCAAAAATCGTTTTCCGAAGCCGGGATGGAAGGCGGCACACTGAAAGGCGCAGGGTACGCGATGGACAGGCTGGCGCACTACTACATGGACATGGCGGACAATCTGTTCCCGGTCATTGAAGTGGATGCCGCCCGCGCCATTGATTTCGTCGTCCAAAAAGGAACCCAATTGAAGCTCCATGCCGGGAATGATTCGCGCAGTCGGAGTATAACCAGCCATTCAAGGCTTGAATAGGCTCGCTGCCATTTAAGTCCACCAATTTCAGGGGGGGTTAATCATTCAACCTTGATATCTACTTTCGCAGGGCTGCATACGAGGTATTTGCAGGGGACTGACTCGTTATTCCCCTGCGCAAATCAACCCATACCGCCTTAACTTTAACATCGCCGAAACGCAATGGGCGGTTAAATCCACTTGTGTGTCGAAAGTATAGACACCGCCACGAAAATGACCCGAAAAACCCTGCATCCGGGCCGCAACCACTTTGGCATTTGAGAACATGACCTCTGTCTGTCCCGGCTGAATCTGTAGCTGCATCGCCTTGGTCATTTCCGATAAAGCCCATTCTCGCGCCTTCCGTGCCAGTTCGCTGCCTCCTTCCCCTGCATTGTGCATTGCGCCTAAAGCATCCGCGACACCTTCAACCAAGGCACAGTTATTGTCGTTTTTCAGCTTGGCCTTGTTGTAATCCAAAAATCCCTGAGTCAAAGTTTTGACGAAATCGAGAAATTTTTGGTCTTTGGTATCTGCATAGCGCAATGCAGCCGCCATTACCCCCCAGTGAAAAAAGTCGAAATTAAAATCCCCTGCGTATTTTTTCATCAAAGCGTCATCGATATTGGGAAGGATTTCATCCACGCGGGACTCATACGGAAAAATCGTGTGGTATAGGGCCAATGCCAGCCAAGGCTCGCCGTCAAAATAAGGGACCGTATCAATGGAGGTGGGGAATTTGCGGAATCCATCCCAAGGAATACGCATGACCAAAAGCCCATCCAGCCATGAATCCCGCAGAGCCGAAAAGCTGGCATCGCCACTGGCTTGTGAGTAGCGCAGTTCGGTCAGCAGGGCGAGCGCGGTGGCACCTGTGTACGCATTGCTGTAGTCGGCGCTCGGTGAAAGCACCTTTCCCGATCCGGTGGCGTCATAAAGCAGACCCAATGTGTCCAATGCGGCAGTGATCTTGTATCTCCCGAAAGGCATTGAGAGTATGCGGGTCTTCTCAATCAGGGCTTGCGAATTGCTTTTACCAATGGGCAAGGAACTGCGCCCCATTGCGGTCAGCATCCTTTGCAGGGCCGAACGCGCCTTTTCATCGTGGGTCGAATTGTAATAGTCTGCGAACACAGCCGCTGCGTAGGCTTGCCGGACAAGGTTTGGGGCCGACATGCCGCTTGGCTCCGACTCCTTGCCCTCCAAAAAGTCGAACCCATACGGCATAAAACCGGAAGGTTTCTGATCAAGCAACCAGCGGTCAACTGCCAAGCGGATAGGCATTGTGCAGTCCAATGGCGTTGCACACGCGCATTCGGCCATAGACAATGAGAGCAAAATTACGGCTAGGACAAATACAAGCTTGAGCCGACGAATCAAATCAAGTCCGTGACCTGTCATCAATTGAGTGGAGAAAACCCTTCTTTCGCTGGAACCTAGCTGGAGAAGCGCACACGGTCGGGAGTCCCCGACCGTGCGGGATAAAAAATTACTGTTTACGGCGGCGGGTTGCAAGATAGGCGACTGCACCAATGCCGATGAGGCTGAGGACATCCGGTTCAGGGATGGTGGCGTCTGCTGCCAAAGCGGATGCAGCAAACATCATTAACGCCAGAATACTTAAAAAGGCTTGCATATTAATCTCCACTTGATAATCGAAAGAGAACACTCTCTATTGACCTAACAGAAATTTCATCATAAGTCTCAGGGAGAGATACTGTCAATGCAAGGATATCAATGGACATCACGAAAAACTCGACAAAGCCTGTTTTGCCGCAGACGGAATGATTTGCCGGAGTAAGCGGCTGGCTTTGCGGCAAAATTGGGCGAACCTGCGTCAACGAACTTTTCGCATAATTCTGATGCTTTACGGTCTCCACAAGGAAAAAAAACCCACCAAAAGGCGGGCTAAGCTAAAGGCAGGCAACAATCAAAGAGGAGGCAATGATGTTGTCATCTATTAAGCACAATATGGGCCATATATGAAAGCAACGCCTTTGTCTGCGACGAATCACGCACTGTGTTTGGTTCAGCCCGGAATGGCGTTTGATTTTCGTGCGTTCCTGCACCAAGCAGGGTTCCTGCGCAAGGCCAGAATTGATGAAGCCTTGGCCGCTTCAACTTTTTTGCCTAGGCCAACGGCGCACTGACCAATGTGTTCATGTATCATGCTGGTGGATTCTCTCATTGTGAAATGCTGCTTGGCTTCTTGGGTTAAACTAAGCCCAACGCAAACATACGCCGACTGATTTTCCCGTCCGACTGATTCCAGATGGCAACCCTTCGCCGCTTTACCCATAAAACACCCGATAGACAGCGTATGACCAGCAAGTCTGATCCGAACCATGTGGCGTTCCAGACCGGGGATGTCCTGTCCCATACGGAAAAAGTCCGATGGAAAACCCTGCGCGGGGTGTATTGATGTCAGGGCAAAAGTCCGGGTTACAATGGCCGCTTCCCTCCTGCGGCCACTGATTTTATTGGCGTTGACGACTATTGGCGGTTGCGCCCAGATCGAGTTTTACCGTCTTCAAGGAGAAGTTGAGGATTTGCGCGAACAATTGGAGTACGAGAAGCAACGGCTCAAGCAAGCCAATGAACAAGCTGATTCCAACCCGAATCAACCGGTGAAGCAACGAACAAGTGCCAAGGCTTGTAAACCCCAAAAAAGAATAGCGTGGAAACTCGTTCATCCAACTGCGTATCGGGCCGAAAAGTCGTAAAATAACCGTTGCTTCGACGGTGGCTAGTCGCTTAAACCGTAAAATAAATGATGGCAATGGCAATGCAGCATGACGACTTGAGAGGCCAATAAGAGTTTTAATACAATCTGCCTACTTTCAGCCATCGCCCTGTGCAACCCTTGCACAGACTGGCAGGGCTTGTATGAAATTAACCGACAAATCGAAGAGCCAATGACTCGATCAGAATTGACAAACCTGCTGGCAGGGCATTTCGACCATATACCAGCCGAACAGATTGAAGACGCCGTGCGGTCGCTCCTCGACCAGATGAGCCTTTCGTTACGGAATGGCGAACGGATTGAAATTCGCGGGTTTGGCGGGTTTTCGCTGCACCATCGCGAGCCAAGAATAGGGCGCAACCCAAAAACCGGGGAGCCAGTTCAATTGCCCGCGAAATTCGCCATCCACTTCAAGCCCGGAAAGGAACTTCGGGAACGGGTGAATGCCTCCCTAGATTGACAATAAAACTTCACAAAAGGTTAGCCATGACAGATGAAACACTTCCGAAAAATTACCTCCTCCAAAGAGAGGAGCATCAGGCATTCGTCGAGGCGGTTGAGGCTCTTGGCAGGGTTGTCAGGGAACAAGGCCCCATTGACGACAAGACCGCGCACCTCATCCAGTTGGCGGCAGCGGTGGCGATCCATTCGGAAGGTTCCGTGCATAGCCATGTCAGAAGGGCTTTGGCATCCGGGGCCACACCCGAAGAAATAAAACACGCCATCATTTTGCTGACCAGCACACTGGGGTTTCCAACGGTCAGTGCCGCATTGAGTTGGGTTCAGGATATTTTGGCTGAAGAGTAAAAGCCCTCTTCGTCGTCATGTCCAACATGGACGACTCTCAGAGAGGGGATCAGCGCAGCCATGCCATCCGCACTTTTTTCAAACACAAAGTAACGGATGGGGAAGAAAACCACCCTGTACCACGTTGCCATCGTGAGAAGACAAGGCGCGAACACCGAAGACCGCACCACGAACAAAGTACGCATACACGGCAATTACCTTGAACTGCCGCGGTGCAACAAGACCCCTTTTCCTTAATCTTGATGCAGTCCGCAGCCGCATACCATATTCTATGGCTAGAGTTCACCTTGACTGCCAGGTTTAGCGGGTACTAGTAAGGATTTAAATCCTTCAATTGCTTCCTTTAAAGCATCGGCAGCACCGGAAATATCCCCTTTCTCCAATTGCTGGCGGGCGTTTTTGATGGCTTTGGAACCGCCTTGTTTTCTTGCTTCAATAGTGCCGCCCAAGATGAGTTTTGAAGACTGACCAGCGGCTTTAACGTGCTCTTGAGCCACTTCCAACTCATTCGAATTGACTGATTTCAGCGCTGCTTCGAGGTGTGTGATGGTGGTGTTGATAAGTTGCTCCGTGGCTGGTTCAGTTCCTGCCGCATTTACGGCATTACTACCTGCCCCTATAAAAGAAGCGATTAAAACACCAGCTATTAAGAACATTTTAAGAGAATTCATGGTTTTATTAACACCTCAAGCGGATTGATGCTGCAAATCTCTGATTCAAGTCAGTGGAGAATCAAATCCCTTTTCCACGTCAAATTTATTGCCCCCACTCTTACCAGCTTAACCAAGAGTTGGTGCCTTAAGTAAAAGTACGCTTCAGGAAACAGATTGTCAATCAAGATGGATGAATTTAAACGGGCATCCCCGACCACCGTTGACTGAGGTTGCGCATGGAAGTCCATTGTCAACGGGGGCGATGGCGTGTGAGGGAGTTACGCCTATTCATGCGGAAACCAGCGATGAGATGGTCAAGTCTTTGTGGAGTATTCTGTGGAGAGTCAGCACGGATTTGGGTACTTACTGTTTTTGGTCGGACTCTTCGTTGTGACCATTCGTCGAAGAGCTTTCGGGAGAGTGCTCTTCCTAGCTGACCGTCCGACCAAACTTGAATTCGGATGTTTGGTCGTCTTGTGTCGGCCAAGTGGAGACAGACGCCGGTTTTCAGTCAAGGGCCGGTTAACCTTGAAAAGCGGTCATTTAGGGGCCGCCAGTGATCGGCAAACACATACTCAAACCGGACATTGGGTCTAGTGCGAGCGGTGTCTGATAAAAGTCCGTATTCCAGACATGGCAAAGGATAACGTACACAGACAAATTTTGGGCGAAGGGTTGTTGACCTCGCCTCATTCATATCCCACGCCATTGCGATTCGGTTACCTTCCCGAAGTTTATGGCAATCCGGCATGATGCTCAGCTCAAAACGTTGCGACGGGGTGTATACCCCGTCGCGCTTCTGTAAATACCCCGTCACGCTTGGGGGCCAATTGAGAGCAAGATAATCTTGTCGGTGGCACCAACAGCCGATTGCCTTAGATTAACTTCTCCGATGCCGCTACTATTAAGCGTAGCAATTGGCTGAGTATTATTTGATGGTGATGTTGGAATCGGTGTAAACCTTGACGTTGTTGATCCTTCGTGAAGAACTTCGAGCACTACCAATTTTTTTGGGTTGACTACTGCATCTATCCAATACGGTAGTAAATCGCGGGTGATAGGAATCGTCAATTCCGCACCCGTTTTGGCACGCGCCCATTCGGTTGGAAAATCGGAACGACAGCTTAGCAAGACATGAAATCGCAGTGGTTCTGGTGCTTGTGATGTTGCGGGTATTGGTAAGTTTAATAGTTCTGTGATGGATCTTGCCGCGCTGTCTCGCAATGAGTCGCCCCCATCACGCGCGGTGTAGCGGATGCTTAGCACTACATCCGAGATGGTGGAGTAATCGAACTGCGGGTATGTGGCGGGTAGTTCCAGCCGCCAACGACTGATGACGCCGCTGCCTTCGAACGGCAGAAAACGCTCATCCCGTAATGGTGTTTCAAACAGACCACTGTCGCCGTTGGCATTACTGGTAACGATGGCTTCCGATGCACCGAAGTAATCGGTAAAGCGGTGATCGTCATCGTCTTTTTTGCGGGGGTAATCTGCAGCAATCCGGTCATGCCTTATTTCACTTTTTAACAGGGTGAGTTTGCAGTTGACACTGGTATAGGGCCCGGCGACACAAGGAATGCTGACGCTAACCGACTTGATACGGCGCAGATAATGTCCGGGGGTATCAAGATCGAACAGCCACTCAGGTATGTCGAAGTCGCAATCGCAATTGCCGCCGCTATCCTTGGTGCGTAAATTTACCAGCGCTTCCGGGGCCAGCCGCCGCAGGGAAATGTGTTTGGTTAGCTCGAATTCGCGGCGATTCTGATCCAGATAAGCGATTTCCAAACGCTTGATATCCTGATGCAAACGCTCACCGGCCAGCAGTCCGGAGCGTTGCGAATCCCAATAATCATTACGCAAGATATTCAAGGGTTTCACGCCCAACTCACGCGCTGCCGCACGTTCGGCGCGGCGTGCCATCTCCAATGCCATGCGATAAGCATTGAAATACAAGCCGGAAAGCTGGGAGATCATCCATTGATAAAGCTGCTCGTTCGAGAACTTGCTGTGCATGACTTCATCGACAGCCTTGGCTTGCTCGATCTGCTCAATGTGGTTATCGAGTTCCTTGCGGGTAATCTGAATGCGAATGTCGTTAGCGAGAATCTGCTTGTCGATCTGCTGCAATTCCTTGAGTGTCTGGTTGCTTTGGAAAGCCCATTCATCGCGGCGGCGGATATGGCCAGCCATCATTCCCTGTTTCTCGGCGTAAGCTTTCCATGCTTGTGAAGCGACGGAGAATCCATCACCAATTGCTGATGCGGCATTACCAATGCCGTTGAAACCTCTGTAGGTACCGCCAGTAGGTTCACCAGCCCCAATGGCTGAAAGTGCATGTGCGGCACCACCAGCAGCTTTTGAGATACCCGAAGCAATCGACCAACCATTCGCTTCCTCAAAACCTTTGTATTGCTGATCCTCTTCTTTGATCAATCCCCAATTCGATTGCCCGCTTGCCAACCCATCCAGACTGCCCAGCATCGATTCTTCACCTGTGCTCTTCTGCTCATCCGGAGCCTTGGCGCCTTTCTTGCCGAGCAAGCGCTGATATTGGTTATAACGGGTGCCGGCCGAATTTCTGCTGGCTCGCAACGCCTCGAGATTGCGTTCTGTTTCAGTGATTTGCAAGGTGCGCACTTCCCGTACCAGACGCAACAGGCTTATTTCATTGGAAGAGCGCAATTGGGCTAATTGCTCCGCGTCGCGTTTTTCGATGGCTGACAACATCGCTGCCCCTAAAGCCTTCGCCTCATTAGCCAGTTCCGCCGCACGAGCGGCCAAAATATTGTAGCGGTAGTGTGGCGGCGGGGCATACAGACCACTGATCACATCACCCAAATCGAGTCCAGCCGCCGTTGCGCGTACCAGTAGTTCCGGGTCTATCGGTGCATCGGTTAACGGTAAGCTGCGGGTAATACCTTCGATGTTGCGGCAGTTGCGCACATTGAACAACCTTTCCTCGATAATATTCCAGTAAGTTGACAGTTTGTCGTTGTATGGCATACAAAAATACAGCATACCGTCAGGATTGGCTTCACCTTCCGAGGCGGTGCCCACAAGGAAATTTTGAACGTGAGTTCCAACGCGAGTTCCCGCATCAATCCAGAAGTTGGCAAAGTCGTCTCCTTTTTCGCCCAACTCGGTATAGCTGGACGCTGCCCGTTTTGAATTGCCTTGATGCTGTTGTGGCCGCCGGCCGAGTATATGCTCGGCAAGAACGTACAGCATAGTTGCTTCATTAATCGATTCGCGGGTATCGCGCCGATACAGGCTATCAGCCCAGGCAATCAGATTGTCCAGATAAGCAAACAGCGTGCGCCACAAAAAGGCGATATGCCGGCGGCGTGCAATCATGAAAGGCCGGAAAGGCATATCACGCCAGCGGTCGATAAGGTTTTTAACTTTATTATTATCGGCAGTCGTTCCCGAAGCGTGAGCTAACTGTGCCAGTGCGGTCAAATCGTCGATTACCTGCTTGTGCAAGTCCAAGTCCTTGAACACACGAAACTTAAAGAAGCGTTTAGGGTCGCTGCTATTTCCACCGTTGGTGGGGTCAAATACATACTGCAACCAAAGAACTGCATCCTCGAATTTGTGCTGTTTGGACAACTGATCGGCGATTAGCAACGGGGCATGGAAAAATACTTCCCAGTTGTAGCAGGCATTGGGAAATTGGGTATCAAAGCTGAGTTTACGCTGTTCTTGTTTATTTATATGACTGCTAGAGTCTTCTAATCTGATCGTCTCTCTATCCATGTATTCAATCTGCAATGGCAAGTTTTGTGCATCAAACAGTCCGCCCTGAGCTTCAGTCGCCGCAATAATATTTGAGTTCCGCCAAGTAGTACTGTAATCAAAGGCTTCCGAAAATCCTGAAGGGTATAAACAAAACTTAGCTGGATGTCTAATAACTTCATGCGCCACATCGATATAGGTATTCGCTTGTCCTTCGCGGTAGTACCAAATCCGCGGAAGTAGTTCGGTATCAACTCCGGGCTCGGACTGACGACCAGAGATTGCCGGGATTACCTCATAAAATAGACTTTGTGTGGATGACCCGAGAACACGAAACGATTCAGACAATGGACTCGCAGGTAATTTGATGGCAAAGGCACTGTTTGCAGATCCCTTTGACTCAATAAATCCGTTTACCCAACATTCAGTACTGGTGGGTACTATTAACTTGACCTGATAAGAACTGCTCCGAAACACATCTTCAGCCCTGATCTCGAAAGATCCTCTTCGCTCAAATTTGCTCGGTACCAGGTCCTCAAGGCCTAGATCGGCAATGGTGTACTCTGATGCGTTAATTTCAAAAACAAGCGTGGCAGTTTTACTCACTCCCGAACTAACCCCAGTCGTCGGTAAACTTGCAGAAGAAAGTTTAACACCGGTTCTCAAACCATTGAATGTAGCCTCCACCGTCCAATGCTCCACTGGTGGAAGTGAACCAGTGATATATTTTTTCGGAAGTCCGCTGATTGCTTCGTATGTAATATCGACGCATAGAAATGTTCCGTCGCTTCCAAGCGACAAGGCATCAAATGGAACCTCATCGGGAAGCAAACTAATTGAACGCTTGGGCGATGGAGCTAACTCTAAATACTTTGGCTGAGAGTCGGTGTTATATTGTTTAACTTTGATCCAGCAGGACCAATTGATGGTCAATTGAGCGGATTTTTGGGGCATAGAATCGTCGGGAATATCACGTCTATTCTTTGCATATTTCTCTCCCCTAGTCATATTTGTAATAATTTTATAGCGACGGGTTGCAAGAAAATCGGTTAATTGACCAGGAACAATAGTACTACGGTTAGTCGGCATGGACGACTGAAGTTCATACTTAGATTTGGTGAAGACATTCAATATGGCCACATCATGTTGCGTTGCGCTATCTTCATGCTGTTGTTTGGTGACAAAACCTTCGAGATGAACACCCTGACGTTCGTCAAATCTTTCCGCTCTGGCCAATGCCATTTCATCCCTAGATATTTTCGGTTGACACCACCTAACGCCGTCATATCGTGACCAATTAAACTTGATTTCTAATGTGGCCTCGCCATTGGCATCCGGCTCGGAACGTTTGATCGCGGGCCAAACAATAACAAGTTGCCGATTGATTACAAATGGCAAAATATGATCACCCGTAATTTCGATCTCTATACGTTGCCAAGGTGTCCACTCCATGTAGGGGCTTCCAAAGCTCTCACATTGGCGCCAAAAATAGGCATAAGGGGGATTGGTGGTGCGACCAATAATATAAAGCGTACGAAATGTTGGAAGGCCATTGCTATCGAGGCGGATAGCGCCAGTATCGAGTAGCTCAATGTCCTCATACATCCCAAGCACCTGCACCTG
>CAIYXP010000160.1 GCA_903930145.1 uncultured Methylococcaceae bacterium | reverse complement strand
GCAACGAAGAGCCGCTTTACGTTGCGCCGTTGCGTCGTTGCGTGAGGTTTTCTTTTGGGACGATACATCCAAATTCCTAAGCCATAGTGCTTTAGGTCATAATGAGAATTTCTGGGGTCATGAATCGTCTGGCGCCGCCGCGTTGGGGTTCGATTTCGAAGGGATCGTTGGCGTAGTCATGGCGCTGACCCCATCAAACTTCTACAAGAGCATGACCCGCTGACCACCGGATTTGGCAGGACGTGTACCGGCCCACTACGCCAGTCGGCGAGGTCTATCTGAAACTAACGGTCATTGAGGATGTATTGATCGTGTCCTTCAAAGAGCTATGAACATGAAATGTCCATTATGTGCGGCGGCGGAACTGGTGCATGACACCCGCGACCTGCCTTACACCTACAAAGGTGAAACCACCCTCATTCCGGCAGTGACCGGGGATTTCTGCCCGGCCTGTGACGAGGTTATCCTCGATGCGGCAGAATCTTCCCGCACTGGCGCGGCCATGCTGGATTTCAACAAGCAGGTGAATGCGGCGATTGTCGATCCGGGCTAGATTTATTGACTTCGTCCGCAAGAAGCTTGCACTATACCAGAGGGAGGCCGGGGAGATTTTCGGCGGCGGGGTCAATGCCTTCTCGCGCTACGAGAACGGCATGACCAAGCCGCCTTTGGCGCTGGTGAAGTTGCTCAAGGTGTTGGATCGGCATCCTGATTTGTTGAACGAAATTAGGACGTGAGGATAGGATGCAACATCAAGGAGTCCCGGTCACTTTCGCGCTTCGATACGGGTTTATTGCTTAATCGTCCATATATCCTGCTCGGTCATAGGGCTTGACCTCTTCCTTAGAAAATAATCTGCCTGTCGCTTACCTTCATTTGCGGTACCCGCTTTCTTTGTTGTAGCAATCCGCCAACCACTGTCATAAAAAGAATTTTTGATCAAATCAAGCGGGTTTGCGCTTCTATCAGGGATTCCGCCAAACCGGACAACCATTTTTGCATTTTCTGCACAAACACTATGTGCATTGCGCCAAACCTGACGCAGATCCTTCGCGAAATCTTCTGGACTTGAATGAACAACTTGATTTCGATTGGTGTAATCAACGACGTCAGAACCACCGACAAACCAATTGCGAAGCCACTGATCCGGGATATAAGTCCGCATCCCGTAGTATGGGGGCGAGGTGATGACCCAATTGTATTGGGTATCCGATATCTCTGGCTGTAAAGCACAAGCTTCCCGACTATCTGCCAATCGCACGGTTCCTGTAATCTCAGGTGACACGCTGTAGTAACGTTTTGCACGCCGTTCGATGACAGCCAGAATATCGATTGGCTCTGGCAAAAGCCCCCGTTCTTGCCAGAAGCGAGTTGCATAGGCGGGCTTGGGTGCATAGGTACGCGGACACTGGTTGGAGAAATAACTAGGGAAAGTTTTTTGCTTGGGACCATGCAATGCGCCTAGGATGATGCCGCGCAGCGCAATGCGGGCATCTGAGGTGCAATCCTCCAAGAATGCTCCCCGGAATCTGCACAGCGCTTCTAATACATTTGGATGAAACGCCCATTGCCAAAATTCGCTTTCTGGTATGTGTCGCGCCTCACATAGCGTTAGAATCCCCCGTGCATCATTGAGAATGTCTTCGACGCTCGCCGTTACCAGTTTAGAAGCAGTAATCGCTGCGGCAACCGGACTGGAATCAACCCCCAATGAACGCAGGCCCATAAGCCTTGCGGCGAAATTAGTAGTGCCACGACCGCAAAAGGGATCAAGCACGATATCACCCTTTCGCGCTCTCCGCTTTAGGATATTGAGCGGAAAGTCGAGCGGAAACATTGTGAAATAAGGGCATATCCCGTTTAGGGCGGTATTTCTTAGCTCTATACCCGTAGTCATTTGTTGACCTTTATCCAAGCTTTTCCTGTGGTAGGATTCTTGAATTTATCCCATGCCTCTGGCTGTGATCCAAATACCGCCTTCATAGCTTTTGGGACAAGGTAAAAGGCAAATTGACGACGGTCTTCCAAATGTTCAGGCAAATGGTCAATCAGGAACTGCTGTACACCGTACCAAGGCATTCCATTCGATTCGAGTTTATGGCGGATGCCGTCATCTCCACGGAATGCTTCGATTGCCCGATTCTCGATGTTTGCCATAACATCGACTCTCTCAGTTTCTCCAGTTTCTAACTCATCAATTGGCAACTCACCCGTTCTCTGGGCTTCAGGGACGCGGGACTCCGCTATTGAACCCATACCTGAAAAGACGCTGCACAATGTTTGAGCATAGGTATTCCCGGCAGGTTGGTTGGTATCATGATCCCGCATTGAGTAAATTTTTTCGAACGAAAGGGCACGAAGGCTGACCGGATAGGGCTTTCCCCCGACTGAACTCCAGAAAACACCTTGGCCTGGGATGGGTTCGTTAAGAAGCGAACTCAACAAATCATCACTGAAATGGGCGTTGGCTCTTTTCAGCGATGTCAGATCCGCCGCCGACAATAGGTGGAAGATGAACCAGTTGTCACCCTGACTAAGTATCTCGACAGGTATGCTGCCGGGTTGCTGGGTAATCAGCAAGGCACCCAAATCGTATTTGCGGCCTTCCTTTACCCAAGCAATGTAAGGTTCGGCGGCCTGTGCATTTTCGTTCAGCACCGATTGCGCTTCTTCGACGACTGCGATGGTCGGAATGGTTTTGGAGTCGGCTGAGGTGAATTCCTGCTGGTTTCGGTCGAAGATCCTGCGCAGAATTAGGCCCGATAGCATTAACGACTGACCTCCGCGCATCTGCGAGACATCAATTACACACAGTTTACCCTCGGAAAGCGCGTAAACCAGCATGTCCATGAGCTGGCTGCTCTTATCATGCAACGTTTTCACAATCGCCGTCATATTGCCTCTAGCCGCTAAAGCTTCGGCCTCCTGTCGCTGCGGGTCAAGATCAAGCAACCGGCAAATATCATCAAGCGGCGTGGTGTTGCCATTCGTGTCGATTAAATTTACCAATGACTCCCAACGATCTTGCGGTAGCCCTCGTAGTTTCCGCACGTTCTGCTGCTCCTGACGTTCTGGCCCGAGCGCGATGGAGATTACGTCACTTGGGCGTAAGCGGCGAATATCCAGCTTGATACCGCCAGCCACGAACGATTGGTAAAAGGGACTCTCATTCTTACGGCTGGTAAAGACGACAATCTTGTCTTCCAGCGCGGGGACATCGCAAAGACCGGGGCGGCCCTTGTCGTCGGGCCAGAAATACTCGCCATCTGGATCGAAGATTAATGTGCCGACGGGAACCTTTCTGCCAGCGCGTTTTGTGACATAGGGTGTCGTCTCGTAAAGCTTTGAGAAGAGTAGCTTGTTGAGATTAGATTTACCGAAGCCCGCACGGGCAAAGATGAAGCTGCGGCGCGAGACGAGAGACTCAATCGGAAAACGAACCAATACCTCAGGTGAAACCATCTGCATCCAGTCTAATGGCTCCACCGATTTGCTACCCTCAGCGTAAACATACTCACCGAAGGCTAGATGGCCAATGGTAGCCCCGTCGATATTGTGACCGGCAATCTCTCGCAATACCTCGCCGCTAGGAAAAGCCACCTTGCTACCCACATGGGGTAGTCGGCGATGCGAGGGAACAAATGTCAGTCCTTTGCCGTTGCGCCGTAGCACTCCGAGAACCCGGATATTTACCCGGTACTTTAAGTATTGCTCGCGCAAATCTTCGGGGATTGGGCGATCCTCGCGGACTGCACGGATGTTGAATTCCTCGCCGGAGCCGAAAGCTAGCTTGCCTTCTGAAGAAAAGGATGCGATTCGGCCTAGTACGGCCTCATCAGGCGTCTCTAATTGCACAAGGAGGAATTGCCCGTGCATAGGGATGTTCTGGAAATCGTTCCGGTATGGAAGGACTAGTTCGGCGTGAAATTCCAAGCCGCCTTGCTGAAATCCCCGGAATATGCCGATGACCTTGTCTTTGGGAAAAAGTTGTATATCTGCCATGTTATCCACTTTTGTTTTTATCCGTAGCGGCGCTGAGCCGGGTCGGCATCTTGTAGTTGAAATGCGTCCAAAATCCCTGCATCACCGCCTAGGCTTGAGCGCACGCCTTCATAGATAAAGCCCTGGAGAATATCGAAATCAAAGTCGACCAAAGCCGCATTTTCGTGTGCCTTTTGTAGGCACTGGGGATAATGTGGAACGGGGAAACCATTGATCGCGTCGGCGAGCATAGAACCTAGAATAACCTGAGCCTCCCCAATTTGTGGAACAAAGATATCAACAGGCCAGACAGGGTCGCGGCGATGTGAACCAAACTTCACTAAGAACATCTTACCGCCGACAAATTTATTGATTTCTCCAGCATTATCCGCACGGTCATCGCCCCGCGCAAATTCAGACCAGATATAAGCTTTTTCCTCCACCTCACGGGGCACTTCTACATAAGCCGGATAGTCGGTTTGCAGCACTCCTTCAAGGGCCATGGCGAGGCGATACCTTGAAAGTACTTTACTGTGCTTTGCTACACCGGCAAGATACACTCGACGGCGACTCTTATTCCACTGTATATCAATGCGATCTTTCATGCCTTGGAGCAGGCGCTGGAACCGATCCTTGGCAAAAATTTTGGTTCGCAACAACCCGTCACAAACGATCAAGGTATCAGTGCCAAAGTCCTTTTTTAGGATGGCGAATAGAACTGCCCATTCCACCAGTTCACGATAGACCTGCACCCAACTGGGGGAAACCGGGACTCCCTTATCAGTCGGGCGGATCATATGAGAAAGTTTGGGAAGGCTATCCACCTCAAGGAAAGCCATCATTTCGCCCAGCGCCGTTCGAGGCGTTCCATCTGCTGCGAACTGAAGCTCGTTGAGTTTTTGGACGGGTGTTGTGGGCGACACCGCTTCTAGGCAGTATTCGTTGTTGCTACTATCCACTACCCGCACTAATTGGATCAAGAATGGGTCGAACTGGAGTTGATTGTTGCCACCATCGGTGCCAACCAGTGAAATCGATGTCGTGGAGCGCGGTTGGATGCGCCGTGTGGCGCTTTTAAGTGGACGAATCTCTTCGCGTAATGCATCAAGCACCCCCTGATCAGCGCCGATGCAATCTGCAATGGCTTCTCTAAGCTGTTCTTGACTAGCTGGATCAATCATATGTGTTTCCTTTTTAACACCTATTTAACACCTAACCAAAGCGGTTTGCCATCGGGGTTCCGCCTATAACACCATAATGATGTAGCCAGCGTTGCCCGAACGGAGTTTGCGGAGTTCGGGAGATCGGAGACAGTTTAACCCAAATTCGGCTGCACTTCATGCGGTTTAAACAAGCTCGACGCGCAAGGTGCGGCCCACCGCACTGGCGGCTCGGCGCAGGGTGTCCAGTGTTACGGATTGGACAGTGGGGTCGAACAGCCGGTCAAGCTGGCGGCGGCTGGTGTGCATTCGTTCTGCCATCGCGGCTTTGGTCAGACCACTTTCTTTCATTGCGTCAGCTATCTGTTCGGCGATGATGTCTTTGATTGCGTGGTTTTCACAGGCTTGCAGCAAGCCTTGTTCGGCGAGGAAGTCGTCAAACGTCTCTTCGCTCACACTGCCTTTTTCATGTTGTGCCATCACGTCACCTCTCGTTTGCGTTTCAGGGCCAATTCAATATCCGCCTGGGGTGTTTTCTGCGTCTTTTTGATGAAGCCGTGCAACAAGATCATGTAACCGTCACCCATGCAGAAAATCACGCGGGCAATCTGGTTGCTTCCAAGGTCGCTGCGCACTTCCCACAAGCCGTGGCCCAGCGGCGCACAATGCGGCCTGCCGATAGGCCAGCCAAATTCGACTTTCTGAATGTCCTTGCCGATAGTGTGTCGGTCGGCTTCGGGCAATTCCAGAATCCATTCGCGGACCGGATTGCGGCCAGCAGGGGTCACATAAAAGCGGGCAGGCAGTTTTTTGGTTCGATCAATCATTGCTGAGAATTGTGCCGTAATTGGCACACTCTTACAAGTCGCCATGGAAACTGTCGGCCTGCCTTCATCGCCACGACCAGCCCAAGCCTCTCATAAAATCGAAGCGCGAAACAGCCAGCAGCAAACCCAAGTGCGTTGGATAGTAGGCGAAAAACACATGCTTCCTGCGCGGCATCCTGATGTCGAACGAAGGTGCGATAGGCTACGCTTGCTAAATCACCGGGTTGCGTTTGCCGCAAATCCGGCCCAGGCCAAGCAAAACGGTTAGCCTCGGTCAGTACGATCCAGGAGCGTTCAACGTCCAACTCTAGGCGGTGCTTGGTTGCATGAGGAATTTCTTTCGGCAAGGCTAGGGTTCGCGGGAGGCGTGTGGCTGATAGTAGGACGGTCACTATCTTCTCTCCTGTCCGAAGTCACCAAGATCACGGCACAAGGCCGGTCTTTTACGCCGTCTTCCTGTCCGCGCAGATGCTCCGATTTCCATAAGTAGGAATAGCGGATGACCAAGCCCGGAACGGGTTGAGGGAGCGGCAAGATTTATCCAACTATTTCATGGTCGAAGGTAGCAGCCTCCGGCGGCGGTTCGGCGGCAAGGATGGCTTGGAGGTCGGCCTCGTTGAAGTCAACAAGACTCAAAACCTGCCGATCCCGTTGCTTCAAACGATGGTATTCATCTACCGATAGAACGACTACCCGCTCACGTCCATTGCGCGTGATAGCGACGGGTTCGGTCAGTGCGACATCTTGATAGCGACCAAAATTCCTCTGAAATTCGGCTGAACTGATGGTAATCATGATAGGGATGCCTCGCAATGTATTCTACGGATTGTACATAACCTATAGATCATTGTCATCGTTTCGGGCCTGCTATGATTCATAAAACAACCATTCCCAGAAAAAATGAGGACTTTTACCAATGGAAAGCGTATAGATTGCCATCCTTGGACGATGGATTTCGGCATCCCTGCCAAAATGACGTTTCTGCAACATGCACTTAGATCATACTGAGAATTGCTGCCAAGAGATTGCCGGGCAAGACAGCAACAAGGCTGTGGAATGCGCTGAATAGTCCAGTCCTGCGCATTCCTTTGTTTGTGATTGCCCCAAACCAAGTCTGCGGCAAAACACCTATTGCGACTGGCTCTGGGTTTGCTCCTCGACTTCGCCAAAATAGGTTTTGCCGATGGAGACGTGAATGTCGCCTAGTTTGATTTGCAACTCATCGATGTAATCCATCAGTTCGTTTTGGCCTAGTTTTTCAGGGTTGGCCGCTACAATTTGGTTTTTCAAGGGTGACAAGGTTTCAACCACCGCTTCATTGCGCGGCAGCCTTTCGAGGCAATTTTCCACTTTATCCAAGCAAAAACGGAAGGCGCGGGGAAATTGATGGTCTTGCAGCAAAAACTTCAACACGGCATCCCGGCGCACCGAAGCCTGCATGTGGCGGCGGTACATCTGCCAAGCCGTCAATGATTTTAAAACGCTCATCCACAAAATGTTCTCGAAGGGTTTCAGCGCCTCGGCTTGGTCTTTTTGGCTGAGGTTCAACGAACGCACGTCGATGATACGAGTGGTCATGTCGGCCCGTTCCAAGTTGCAGCCTATGCTCATGAATTCATACCCGGCATCGTGGCTCATTCCACCGTTCAAGATGCCTGAAATCATCTGAATGCTCAGTATGACTTCACTTAAGAAAGCATAGCGCCATTTGGGTGACAAACCGCTTGCCAAGTTTTCCCTAGCCTTGAGATGCAATTCGTTGATCTGTTCCCAGGCTTCGCGAGGGATGATGTCACGAATGGTGCGGGCGTTTTCACGGGCGCTACGAATCGATGTCAAGATGGACCCGGGATTTTCTTCATCCGCCAGCATGAACTTGACGACATGACCTTCTGCGGCTCCATCGGGGTAAAGCTTGTAAAACAGTTCATCGGCTCCAGTGATGGAGATCAACGAGGACCAGCTTGGACGGGCATGTTTCGGCAAGTCGAGAATCAAACTGCCGTTGACATTGACCAAGCGGGCGGTGTTTTCAGCCCGTTCCAAGTAACGGGCCATCCAATAGAGATGTTCGGCGACGCGGGATAACATAGCCATGTCACACTCCCTCCCAATCAACAATCCAAGTGTCTTTACTGCCACCGCCCTGTGAAGAATTGACCACCGTGGAGCCTTTTTTGAGGGCTACCCGGGTCAATCCACCATTAGTGACATAGGTTTGCTGCCCGGAGAGTATGAACGGACGCAAATCCAAGTGGCGCGGTTCCACTTTTTCTCCGATCAGGGTAGGGGCAGTCGAAAGCAGCAGCAGCGGTTGTGCCATATAATTCCTAGGATCGTTACGGATCAATTTATCAAATTCTGCCAATTCTTCCTTTGTGGCTTTGGGTCCGATCAACATGCCATATCCCCCTGATTCATTAGCTGGTTTGACCACCAGCTTGTCCAGATTGGCAAGCACATACTCGCATTCCTTGGGATTGACACAACGGTACGAAGGCACGTTTGGCAAAATCGCCTCTTCGCCTAAATAATATTTAATTATATCAGGCACATAAGTGTAGACTACCTTATCATCGGCCACACCTGCACCGGGGGCGTTCGCCAGCGCCACGTTACCCTTCTTCCAAGCGCGCAATAGTCCGGGAACACCCAAAGTCGAGTCAGGCAAGAAGGCTTCCGGGTCTAGGTACAAGTCATCAATGCGTCGATAAATGACATCGACCTTGGTTAGCCCTTCAATGGTGCGCATATAAACGCAATCATCGTCGTTAACCACCAAGTCCTTGCCTTCGACCAATTCCACCCCCATTTGCTGGGCGAGGTAACAATGTTCGAAATACGCCGAATTGTAAATGCCCGGTGTCAGAACCACGACATTCGGCCACTTTTTATCGGATGCCAAGGAGGCTAGGCATTGATAGAGTTGGGAAGGATAATCATCCACTGGCACAATGGTGTAATCTTCAAACAATTCGGGTAGCACCCGCTTCAAGACCAAGCGGTTTTCCAACATATAGGAAACACCCGATGGCACGCGTAAGTTGTCTTCCAGAACATACACTATTCCATCATGGTCGCGCACCAAATCGGAACCGCACACATGAGCCCAAACCCCTTGTGGCGGACTTATTCCGACGCATTCGGGCCGGAAGTTTTTGGAATCGGCCAGCAGTTCGCCCGGAAAAACGCCATCTTTGACGATTTTCTGTTCATGGTAAATGTCGTCGATGAACATATTTAAGGCTTTTACCCGCTGTTTCAGTCCTTGATCGATCTTCTTCCATTCGCGTAATGTAATGATGCGGGGAATGATGTCGAAGGGCCATGCGCGGTCAATGGAGCCTTCATTCTCCGAATAAACCGTGAACGTGATGCCCATGCCAAGGATGGCCGCATCTGCCGCTGTTTTACGCTCTTGTAGATCGTCCGCAGTCATTCCATCGAGATGCTTCAATAAGATTTCGGCACCGCTTCTAGGTTTACCGTCGGTGGCAATCAATTCGTCGAAAAACCCATTTGAGGGATAATCTTTCCAGGTGATGGTCATGTGAATCTGTCCAAATATTGGCTAATGACGCAAGCTAAAGGGGGTTAATCTATTTTCTATCTGACTTAGCAAAACACAGGCCAGAAGCTTGATTTGCCCCGAATCGGACACTTGCAACCCAACATAGCAAGGTAGGTCGCACTGCCTGATGGATAAAAGACTGTTTATGGTGCATGTGAATATCCTTTCTGGTGCAATTTTCGGGCTTGAGAAATTGTTACGCTTAGCGCAAGATTAACTATCTTTATTTTACTCCCTTGTGGAGACCCATAGGAGCAATATGACATACTGTTTGGCAATTAAAGTCGATGATGGCTTGGTTTTCGCGTCCGATTCAAGGACTCACGCGGGTGTTGACTATGCCAGCGTGTTTAGTAAGATGCATCAGTTTGATTTGCAAGGGGACCGGTTCATGGTGCTTCTGGCCGCAGGTAGCTTGGCGACAACTCAGGCGGTGGTGAATCTGATCCGGCGCGATTTGGAAAATTCCGGGGCACATTGCAGTTTAAACAAGGCGGCTTATTTGTTCGATGCGGCCACTTACGTGGGAGGGATTAGCGTCAAAGTGCAAGAACAGCACTCTTTGGCAATGCAACGCAGCGGGTTTAGCGCGGAAGCGACATTCATCCTGGGTGGACAGATTGCGGGTCAACCGCATGAGATTTATTTGATCTATCCGCAAGGCAATTACATCAACGCTTCCCCCAGCACACCCTATTTGCAGATTGGCGAAACCAAATACGGCAAGCCCATTTTGGACCGAATGGCAGGGGCGAAAACTTCCTTGGAAGATGCCGCCCGCTGTGCCTTGGTGTCACTGGATTCGACCATGCGCAGTAACATCTCGGTAGGCCCCCCCGTCGAGGTCGGCATTTATCGGGCGGATACCTTCAAAATGGGGCATCATCTCAATTTGGACACCTCCTCGAAATTATATTCCGGGGTGCAAAAGCATTGGTCCGAAAGCATAAGGGCGGGTTTCAACTCATTGCCCCGGTTTGAATGGGAAGATCAAAGATAACGCCTTGTGAAGTTTGTGAAATTTAGGTGTCTTAATCCTTGGGCGGTGTCACTAGATGAGTCAGTATTGAATTCTTGACTCTGGTGGCGGCGACCCGTTGCCGCCACAGGAGCCATTTAGACTGGACAAATCCAGCGGGCCTTAATTGGCATGACTTTTTCATTCAAGCTTGGAACAGAAGCTTGCCGCTTTAGACTGGCAACAACCGGAGCAATGCTGCGGTCCCCAAACTTTATAGACAGAGAGTACGCATGGCAATCCGTGTGGCGATCCGCCATCAGACCATTTACCGATATGACCGCCCCGTCAGCTTGTTGCCCCACGTATTTCGCTTGCGTCCCGCTGCCCATTGTCGAACACCCATTGAATCGTATACGGTCAAGATAAAACCCGCCAAGCATTTCATCAACTGGCAACAAGACCCGTTTGGCAATTATCAGGCAAGGGTAGTCTTCAACGAACTGGCCCAAGAATTGTTCGTCGAAGTGGAATTAATCGCAGCCATGACTGTGATCAACCCGTTCGACTTCTTTGTGGAAGACTACGCATTACGCTATCCATTCACCTATCCACCGCTGCTAAAGCAGGAACTTGAACCTTATCTTGAAGCGCAGGAACACGGGCCGTCACTGAAGGCATGGATGAATCTGACGGATGGTTCAGGGCAGAACACTGTGGACTTTTTAGTTGGCTTAAACCGCAGGGTAAGCCGGGATATTGCTTATGCCATTCGCATGGAACCTGGCATTCAGACCTGCGAAGAAACCTTGGAAAACCGGCTGGGTTCGTGCCGTGACAGTGCTTGGTTGCTTGTGCAAGTCTTGCGCCATAAAGGCTTGGCAGCCCGCTTCGTTTCTGGCTATCTGGTCCAACTCGCGGCCGATTTCAAATCCTTGGATGGCCCTTCGGGACCCGAACAGGATTTCACCGACCTTCATGCATGGGTGGAAGTGTATGTGCCCGGCGCGGGGTGGATAGGTTTGGACCCAACGTCCGGCCTGTTCGCCGGGGAAGGGCATATCCCCTTGGCATGTACCCCGCATCCTATCAGTGCAGCCCCAATCACCGGAAGTTTTGTCGGCACAGCGGAATGTAAGTTCAGCTTTGACAATCACGTCAGCCGTCTTTACGAAGAGCCTCGCACCACCAAACCTTACGCAGAAGAGCAATGGCAAGCGATATTAAGCTTGGGTTATCAAGTGGATGAGTCACTGGGTGAGGGTAATGTCCGCCTGACCATGGGGGGTGAACCCACATTCATTTCCTTAGACGATATGGATTCGCCCCAATGGAACATCGTCGCCGATGGCTTGCATAAACGCGAAAGGGCTGGCGTATTGATGCGCCGGCTACATGATCGCTTCGGCAAGGGAGGCATCCGTCATGACGGACTAGGCAAATGGTATCCGGGCGAGGTGTTGCCGCGCTGGTTGCTGGCTTGCTATTGGCGAACTGACGGAATTCCTATTTGGCGC
This sequence comes from uncultured Methylococcaceae bacterium, assembly GCA_903930145.1. Lineage (GTDB taxonomy): Bacteria > Pseudomonadota > Gammaproteobacteria > Methylococcales > Methylococcaceae > Methylumidiphilus. The sequence continues at coordinate 15,738 of CAIYXP010000160.1, read as the reverse complement.
AATCTTGGCTTATTGGCCGACGAGACCCAAAATTATGGGGCAACTGTGGAACAGGCGATGGCGTTGGCCCGAAAAATCGCAGAATGCTTGAAGGTCCATCCCAGTCATGTCTTGCCTGGTTTTGAAGATCACGTTTACCGAGCCTGGAAAGAAGGGGCGCTCCCCCCCAATGTCGATCTACCGCACGATTCGGTGGTGGATTTGCAGGAATGCCGATGGTCGGGCGGATTGTTGGCACAAAGCCCCAATCAACCCACCGGGTTTGCCCTCCCGCTGTGCTGGCACTATGGCGCTAATGCATGGCGTAGCAGTCTGTGGACGTTTCGACGCGATAACATGTACTTGCTAATGGGTGATTCTCCCATGGGGTTGCGCTTGCCGATTGATTCTCTGCCATGGCAATCGAAGCGCGAAAGGCACGAGCAGCGCAGTTTGTTTGAACCATCCAATCCCTTGTGGGATGACTATGGTGAAGTGGCTCGCCGCTTCAGTCGGTTGGTCGAACAGCCGGTATCCCATCCCGAGATTCAACTACAGGAATTGACCGACGACAGCCAAACGGGAGAAGGGATTGCCCATACGGCACTGTGCGTTGAACCGCGTGAAGGCCGCTTGTATGTATTCATGCCTCCACTGACCGACCTGGAGCATTATCTAAGCTTGGTGGCAGCCATAGAATCCGCTTCCGCAGAGTGCAATACCCCAGTGATGTTGGAAGGCTACCCGCCCCCTCACGATCCACGTTTGGCGCGGTTAATGGTGACGCCCGACCCCGGCGTCATCGAGGTCAACATCCATCCGTCTTCCTCCTGGAATGAACTGGTCGACAACAGCTTGGGACTGTATGAAGAAGCCCGGCTCAGCCGTCTGACAGCGGAAAAATTCCTAATGGATGGCCGACATACCGGCACGGGCGGTGGCAACCACGTCACTTTGGGTGGGGCGACCCCCGCGGACAGCCCATTATTGCGCCGACCAGACCTGTTGCGCAGTCTGATCACCTATTGGCAGCATCACCCGGCATTGTCGTATTTGTTTTCCGGCCTGTTTGTCGGACCCACCAGTCAAGCTCCGCGTGTGGACGAGGGCCGCGACGAGTTGTTATACGAGCTTGAGATTGCATTTGGACAAATCCCACTCGGAGAAACACCTTCCCCGTGGTTGGTGGATCGCCTGCTGCGCAATTTGCTGGTGGATGTGACGGGCAACACGCACCGGGCAGAGTTCTGCATAGACAAGCTATATTCCCCAGACAGCGCGAATGGCAGACTCGGCCTGTTGGAACTGCGTGCTTTCGAAATGCCGCCCCATCCTCAGATGAGTTTGGTGCAAATATTGCTGATTCGAGCCTTGGTTGCTCATTTTTGGCACGAACCTTATCAACATCAATTGGTGCGTTGGGGGACAGAGTTACATGACCGTTTCATGTTGCCCCATTATGTCGCCGCTGACATGAATGAAGTCGTCAATGACCTTAACAAGGCCGGATTCGCGTTCCACAAGGACTGGATGGAGCCATTCCTAGAATTCCGCTTCCCGCACTTTGGCAAGATTCGCTGCCAAAATATTGAATTGGAACTGAGGTTTGCGATAGAACCTTGGCCTGTGTTGGGCGAGGAGACCAGTGCTGTCGGCACGGCCCGCTACGTGGACTCCTCGACGGAACGTGTGCAGGTCAAAGTGTCGGGCTTGACTGACTCCCGTTATCTGATCACCTGCAATGGACGGCGCGTCCCTTTGCGCAACACCGGCAGGCGGGGGGAGTTCGTCGGCGGTGTACGTTATCGCGCTTGGCAACCACCTTCGGCTCTGCACCCCAATATACCGATTCACGCACCCTTAGTGTTTGACATCGTTGATTTATGGAATGACCGATCCATTGGCGGTTGCACTTACCATGTCGCCCATCCGGGTGGGCGCAAATTCCATACCTTTCCAGTCAATGCCTATGAGGCGGAGGCTAGGCGTGTCGGGCGATTTTGGACTTTCGGCCATACCCCCGGAACGACGAAAGCCGAATTGTTATTAGCCGAGGAAGAAGGTAGTTTGGAATATCCGTATACCTTGGATTTGAGGAAAGCCAAGGTTTAATGGGGCATTCCGCCTCACAGCCATTAAGTTAAGCCGTTCGTGGTGAGCTTGTCGAACCATGAACGGCTTAACATTCAAGTGTTTGGATTTTTCCGTTCACCCTTCGACAGGCGAACGGAAATCCTTAACTTAATGGCAGCGGCGCTCCGCCTCCCAAAAATGAAGGGCCGCAGCATCGGCTGAACTTGAGAGGCGAATCATACGCCAAAGATGCGCCTCCTCCGGTGCTAACTTAAGGATTTCCCCTCAACGCAAAAGCCTCTTCCAATGCCTGAATCATCGTGGTGTATTGGTAAGACTTGGCAAGATTATGCAGAATACCCCCCAATTCGGGTACATGATCGTTAATCTTCCCGACAATCTCGTCAATTCGGGCCGTATTCAAATCCAACAAGGCATCCCACAACTTGACTTGCAACTCGTCGGGGAGTTTTGCCAGCGCTTCGGCACTGATGACAGCAAGTGGTGGGGGGGTGTCGGTGACTTGACGAATAAAGTGAATCCCAAGCTGCTCTTCCATGCAATCGAATAGTTCGCCAGCTCGAAATGGCTTGTTGATAATATCGTCCATGCCAGCCGACAACAACTCGCCGCGTTGTTCCTTGAACACTGAGGCCGTCACGGCGACGATCTTGACCTCTTGCCCGCCTTCCATGCTGCGTATGTTCCGGGTGGCTTCAATGCCATCCATCACCGGCATACGGCGGTCCATCCAGATTAAATGCGGTTTGAATTGCTGGAACATTTCGACACCCATCGCGCCATTGTCCGCCATCCGCACCTCAAACCCGGCTTTTTCCATCAAAGTTTGCAGTAACAGGGCATTTTCCCTTTGATCCTCCACGATGAGAATGCGTTTAGAGGTTTGCCCTGGCTCCAGCAAGATGGCATCACCGCTATCTTCAATGTATAAATAGGGGGTAACCACGCCCTCGGCGGTTTCCAGCGGCAGTTCGAGCCTAAATGTGGAGCCTTGGCCCGAAATGCTTTCGACATGGATGGAACCCCCCATCAGTTCGACGAATTGTCGGCTGATTGCCAAACCCAACCCAGTACCCCGTTCTGTGGCGGCCATTCCCACTTGGTAGAACGCTTCAAAAATTCGGGATTGGTTCTCAGCGCTGATGCCGATGCCGGTATCTTCAACCTCTATCAATAATTTGGAACATTCGCGCTTGGCAAGGATGCCTATGCGTAGGGTGATGCCGCCACGCGGGGTGAATTTGCACGCATTGCTCAATAGATTAAGCAGGATTTGTCGCAATTTGGCTTCGTCGCCGAAGATATGGCGGGGTAGATCAACGGGCTGGTCCATCAAGAATTGCAGCCCTTTTTCGACAATTCGTACCCGCATCATATTGGTGATGTCTTGGATCATCGCAAGCAAGTCAAAGGCTTGCTTGTCCAAGGTGATTTGACCTGCCTCAATCTTGGACATGTCCAGCACATCGTTGATCAGGGCGAGCAGATGCTTGCCACTGCGACTGATGATGTCCAAATACTCCCTTTGCTTTTCGCTTAAAGCATCGTCTTGCATCATCAACCCACTGAAACCAAGGATGGCGTTCATGGGTGTCCTCAGTTCGTGGCTCATATTGGCGAGAAAAGACGATTTCGACTGGCTTGCCGCCTCGGCTATTTTTCGGGCACTTTCCACTTCGGCCGTGCGTTCCTTGATGATCTCTTCCAAATGGTCACGATAAGTCTTGAGTTCTGCCTCCACCTTTTCACGTTCGATGATTTCTTGGTGCAAATTCGTAATGGCTTGGGTCAATTCCTTCGTGCGCTCATCCACCCGGTCTTCCAACTCCATCGTCAATAGCAACAGATCGGTATTGGTTCGCTGGAGTTCGTCTTGGGTAATGCGCAATTCTGCGGTGCGTTCTTCGACCCGCTGTTCCAGTTCCATTGACAGGGCGATCAAACCCCGGTTTGTCTCCGCCAATTCGAATTGAAGGATGTGGATGAGTCTCTTATCCGCTTCATTCGGTTGCGGTTGAGCATGATGTTTCATCGGCTTGATTTCTTGACGATCAAAATGGTGGCATCGTCTGTCGGCCTAGCCAAGCTGTGCAACAAATTTTCAGCGACTTGGGATGCAGGCTTGTCAATCAATTGAGGGAAGTCTTGCCAGTTCCAATGGCTGATCAAACCATCCGAATAAAGCGCCAGCATATTTTCGGGCTCCCACCCATGTGCCGTGACGTGGGGATCAGGAGAATTAACGCCCACAATGCCCCGGCGCACAATGAAATTAATCGTTTTGGGGCTGCCTATGACTCGTGCCTCAATATTGCCCACAGAAGCGAAATGAATGGTCTTCCGTTCCCAGTCGAAGCAGGCTAAGGCCATCACGCACCCGCGTGTCTTTTGGCAGGAGAAGCTCACGCCACGAAACAGGGTATCAAGGGGCAGATCGTAATGGGATTCTATAAACGTGCGGGCTGCAAGGGACGCTTGATGGGCGAGTTCACCGTGGCCTAGGCCGTCAATGACCCCAACCAATGTTTTGCCAGCCCAACTCTTAACTACAAAATCGTCGCCATTGATATCGAAACCCGGTTTTGGACGAGTGGCCACGCCTATGTCATAGGGGCAGGGGTTTAGGGTGGATTCGTCTTTGCGCACCCACTTACGGCAAACGATGTGAGTGCCAGCGCCAATACGGGATGTAATGTCGAATTCGTCCATCAGGCGGTTGATAGCGCCTAGGCCATTGCCGAGGCTGTTTGCGGTCGAATAGCCATCGGTCATGGCTTCAGGGATATTGGGGATGCCTTTGCCGTTGTCGATGGATTCGATTTGCAGCCCATGTCGGGGTGACAACGAAAGGGGGGTCAACACCAAGATGCCGCCCCCCGCATGTTTGACCAAATTGGATGCAAGTTCGCTGGTTGCCAGGGCGATTTCTTCGCACCCTAGAACATTGATGCCAATTTCTTCCGCAAGCTGTTTGGCGGCTCGCCTTGCCAAGGCAATTTCGGCATTGTGCCCGATGGTAATGGTTTGCGCGATTGGCGACACTGTTATTGTCTAAGCCATTTTCTGATTCGAATGGTGGTTCCCTTGCCTATTTCAGACAGGACATCCATCTCGTCCATCAAGCGCTTGGTTCCGGGCAAACCCATCCCCAGTCCTTTGCCAGTCGAATATCCCGGTTCCATGGCTAATTTGACATCGATGATGCCAGGGCCTTTGTCCTCGAAAACCAATTCGAGTCCCACATTGCTATCATTGATGGAATGCCAACGCATGATGCCTGAACCAGCATAAACATAAATATTGCGCGTCAGTTCAGAGGCTGCGGTGACTATGCGGGTCACGTCAGTGACACCAAAACCCAAGGTGACAGCGGCTTCGCGCACCGATTTGCGAGCCATGACAATGTCATTTTCTGTATCGATCGGCATTTCCCCCTGGCATAACGTGTTCATGCCGAGTCCCCCTTATCGTCCATGGCTACCGACAGCATGTCCATGGCCCTGTCCACATCCAATGCGGTCAAAGTTTGCTCAAAAGTCAGCCCTAACTGCGTGGTGGTGACGGCAACGCAGGCACGCATCCCGGAAAGGACGCTCAAGCCGCCCATCAGCGCCACCATTTTGACCGTCTCGGAAATTGTACGCGCAAAAAAGGAATCAACCGTTTCGACCGTGGAAATATCCAAAATAAGCCCTTTGGCGCTATGTCGTTCCATCGCATACAGCACTTGCTCTTGAAGCTCGGAGACAGTGATGTCGTCCGGGTCGGACGGCACGGTGACTAGCAGAATATCCCGGATTTTGATGACAGAAACAGTCCCGTTAGGCATGTCAGTCTCCCCGATGGTTTTCTGACTTCTTGACTACTTGCAATTTCAGCAAGTCCAGTGCCACTAACAAACCGGCTGCCATGGACGAGCGCGTAGTGATGCCCGAAAGGTCTATCCCTAAATGCACCAAGGTCTGGGCTATCGCAGGACGGACGCCTGTCAGCACCACTTGAGCCCCAAGCAGGCGAACTGCGGTGATCGTTTCAATCAGATGTTGAGCGGTCTGGGTGTCGATAGTCGGCACTCCCATGATGTCAACCAAGGCGACGGGGGAATTGGTTTCAACAATCCGGTCGAGCAAGCGTTCCATGAATTGCTGGGTGCGTTGGCTGTCTAGGCAACCAATCAGCGGCACTGCCACCACGCCCTGCCAAACTTGCATGACGGGTGTGGAGAGTTCCAGAATTTCCCGGCTCTGTTGTTTTATGCGCTCTTCGGAAAGCTTTCGTTCGGTGATGTCGCGGGCAGCGGCAAAGACGCCGACCACTGCGCCGTCCTCGTCTTTGTAGACCGAAGCATTGTACAGCACAGAAGTCACCCGTCCGTTGGCATGTCTAAGCTCCAACGGATAGTCACGCACCATGCTCTCGCGGAACACTTGTTGGTAGCCGTTACGGGCTTTCTCAGGGTCGGTGAAATAATCGCAAAAGTCAGTGCCAATCAGTTCTATGCGTGAACGTCCAGTGATGGATTCAGTGGCGGCATTGACATCGGTGATCTTGCCATCCGGGGCGATGGTGACCAAGGGGTCTAAACTTGCTTCAATCAGACTGCGTGCATAATCGGCATTCTTCCGTTCAGAAAAGTCTCGGGTGATTTCCGCAAAGCCAATCAGCGTCCCTTGAGAATCCAGCATGGGTGACAGTAAGGTGTTTGCCCAAAAACGCGAGCCGTCTTGACGCTTGCGCCAGCCTTCATACTCATAGCGACCATTCTCGGTAGCCAACTTCAGGGTCTTTTCCGGGAGACCTTCATTCACCGATTCCGACGAGTAAAAGCAAGAAAAATGCCTGCCTATTATTTCGTTTTGGCGATAACCTAGATTTTTTTCTGCACCGGCGTTCCAACTGGCAACCTGTCCTTTTGTATCCAGCATGATGATGGCATAGTCAGCGACACTATCCACCAATAGGCGAAAACTTTCATCGGAACCCAGTATGCTACGAGACTTATCATAGTTTTGCGTTGTCATCTGTCGCCTCTGTTCTTTATCATTGAACCCAAAAGTATCGTGTTAAGGTTGTGGAATTATGATAGCAAGGATTGAATGGGAAAACGCCTTCCATTTTGCTTTTGCGGCCAATGCCAAACCGTTCGCCCTGTATGATAGGACATTTCTTGGGTCGTGTAAGACGAATACCATGGTTGGTCATTGAATTTTAATTGGCGAACCTATTCAACAGACAATTTGAGTGTCTCTTTGCAATGAAAATCCAATGGTTTTTATCTGTAAATTCTGATTGTACTCGACCAACAGGCATCCAATCATTTAACATCCACTTACAAACTTATAGTGTGAGCGTAGGTCAAACGACCGTAAATACAGTCCGCCTCCCTTATGGGACATATTGCCAATCGACATTCTTTGGAGACAAGTAAAACCATGTTCAATGTACTGATAGCTTTGCTTGTGCTTTTACCGGTCAATGCTTGGGCCGGTGAATCGACCACAAACCTTCCTATTGACCTGACCCATAGCTGGATAGGCTACACTTCCTTGGCCGTTTTCTTCTTCGCCTACGTGCTGGCGATGATGGAAGAATCCACCATGCTGCGCAAATCCAAGCCGATGGTGTTTGCCGCCAGCTTGATTTGGGTCTTGATTGCTTCGGTTTATGTTTCAGGCGGCTTGGAAGAAGAGTCGAGAAATGCATTCCGCTCCACCTTGGAAGGCTACGCCGAGCTGTTCTTATTTATCTTGGTGTCAATGACCTACTTGAACGCCATGGAACAGCGAGGAGTGTTTGACAATCTCCGAATATGGTTGCTCAGCAAAGGCTACGGATACCGAAAACTGTTCTGGATCACCGGAATTCAATCCTTCTTCATGTCCTCGGTCTGCAACAACCTGACCACTGCCCTGCTAATGGGGGCCGTAGTAATGGCCATGGCAAAAAATAACAAGAAGTTCATTTCCATCGCTTGCGTCAATATCGTGGTCGCCACCAATGCGGGAGGATCGTTCAGCCCGTTTGGCGACATCACCACATTGCTAGTATGGCAAAAGGGAGTGGTTCCTTTCGCACATTTCTTCACCCTTTTGCTGCCATCGATTGTTAATTTTATCGTCCCCGCCGCCATCATGTTTTTTTGGGTTCCAAAGGAATTCCCACAATCGGAGGGCAAGCCTAGGCCCATGCAGCACGGTGCCATTGGCATTATCGTCTTGTTTTTCCTCACTATCGTCACGTCGGTTTGCTTTGAAAATTTCCTAGGGCTTCCGCCAGCCGCCGGCATGTTGGCCGGTCTGACTTATCTCAGCTTCTACTTCTTCTACTTGTACAAGGTTCGTGTCGGCGACCAGCGTTTCAAGGGCGTAGTCAAAGAAACGGAAAAGGCCATGAGGCAAGCAATCGCCTCGCCTTTCCAAACCGTCGAAACCAAACAGCACTTTGACGTTTTCCACAGCGTAGCCCATCTGGAATGGGACACCTTATTGTATTTCTATGGGGTCATGGTGGGGGTGGGCGGTTTGAGTTTCATGGGCTATTTGACCTTGACCTCGCAGTTTCTTTACACCGATCTCAATCCAACAGTAGCCAATATTCTGGTGGGCATTGTTTCGGCTTTCATCGACAATGGCACGATTATGTACGCTGTGTTGACAATGGCCCCGAAGATTTCCGAAGGCCAATGGTTGTTAGTGACCTTGACTGCCGGGGTGGGCGGCAGCTTATTGGCGATTGGTTCGGCGGCAGGGGTTGGGCTGTTGGGCCAGACCAAAGGTGCCTATTCTTTTGTCTCGCATCTAAAATGGATGCCAGTGATCGCCTTGGGTTATGCGGCCAGCATCGCGGTGCATTTCTTGATTAATGCCCGTTTCTTTTGACTTAAACATAGTTCCCTCAAATAAGGATGTAACGAAACTTAGCTGGGAGACATATATGGGATTGGCGCAAAAAATTAATATACAGGTGCTTAAAACAGATAAGTATGCCCACATTTCACATACAGACAATAGTAAGTTTCTGAGGAATTTGCCAGATAGTTCAATGAAGCTGATTGTGACTTCGCCGCCATATAATATTGGTAAGAAATACGAAAAAAGGACATCCCTTGATCGTTATTTGTCTGAGCAAGCAAAGATTATCGCTGAATGTGTTCGCTTACTTCACCCCTGCGGTAGCATCTGTTGGCAAGTGGGAAATCACATTACGCCTGAGGGTGAAGTTGTCCCACTTGATGCAGTGCTATATCCGATATTTAAACAGCACGGAATGATTTTGCGTAACCGGATAATATGGCATTTCGAACATGGATTGCATTGCAGTAAACGTTTCTCTGGACGTTATGAAACAATATTGTGGTTTACAAAAGGCAACGACTATACCTTCAACTTGGATGCAGTCAGGGTTCCATCGAAATATCCAGGAAAAAAGTATTTTAAAGGTCCAAAAGCGGGTCAGTTATCCTGTAATCCTTTGGGGAAAAATCCAGGCGACGTTTGGGTTATCCCTAATGTCAAATCAAACCATTGCGAAAAGACCGTACATCCATGCCAGTTCCCGGTCGAACTGGTGGAGCGACTTGTCCTATCCATGACCGACAAGGGAGATTCGGTGCTTGATCCATACATGGGTGTGGGCAGTTCAATCATTGCTGCTATAAAACACGACCGGTTTGGTTATGGTTGTGAATTAGATTCTAGCTATGTAGATTTGGCATGGGAACGTGTTTATTCATATCGCGATGGAACCCTTAAAACGAGGCCAATGAACAAGCCGGTATACGACCCCTCTCTTCCAGGGGGGGGGCATAAATGAACTTGGAAGTATTTAGCTATCGCTTTGCCGAGGAAATTGCCCAACATCCTCGCCATCAAAACGCATGGGGAGAGATTCAATCAATATTGAGCAATGCCCCTTTATTTATATATCCAAACAAGTCTCAAAAGAACCAAAAGCTTGATGTCGTGCAGCAAGTCATGAATACTTACTTTGATCGAGTAATGGTCATTGATAATGGCTGGACGTACCACCCTTTAGCAACAAACATTGTAGACTCGGGCTTGAAAGCTGATTTTAAGAAAACATTTGGGGATTTAACTATTCAAGCTGAAATTCAATTCGGCAATATGTCCAGGTGGTATAGTGATGTCTTCAAATTTCAGACGGCTTACTCTCAATCCCTCATCAAGATTGGGTTAAGTATAATCCCCATGGGATCGCTCGCAAATAGAATTGATTCAAACGTTGTCAATTTTGAAAGGGCAAAACGTGAGCCTCCTTCGGCAGAATTGTCATTAACTTTACCTATTCTGAAGATTGGTCTTTCAGAAGATGAAAACACATCAATTGTGGATATTTCAGCTTGTCAGTTTGCAAGCATAAGAGAAATCACGGGGAAAGGAAAATCTGCCAACCAATGGCGAATAGTTCACGGATTTCTATCTGGTGAGTCTATGGAAAATATTGGTTCCGATAGTCCCACCGGCCCCATTTTGGATACACATGGTCTGGATGATACTGATGATTAGAATTAGATAATGCCTAACCCCTCCCATCACGGATTTGGAGCCTTACGCCACCGTAATTTCAGTTTTTATCTGCTGGCCCGTTTTTGCGCCACCCTTGCCGTGCAAATGCAAGGCGTGGCGGTGGGCTGGCAGGTCTACTCCATTTCCGGCAACCCGCTCGATTTGGGCTTGATCGGGCTGGCACAATTCCTACCCTTTTCAATTTTGGTATTGGTCGCAGGGCAACTTGCCGACCGTGCCGACCGTCGGGCAATTTTGTTCCTGTGTTATGTGGTGGAGTGCTTATGTGGCATTCTGCTGCTGATGTTCACGGTCTCCGGGCAGCAAGAGGTTTGGCCAGTGTTTGCGGTAATGGCGATCTATGGCTCGGCGCGGGCATTCATGATGCCCACCAGCCAAGCCATCATGCCCAACTTGGTGCCGGCTGAAAGTTTCGCCAATGCCGTTGCGCTCAATTCTTCCAGTTTTCAAATTGCCATCCTCACCGGGCCTACCGTCGGTGGCTTGCTTTACATGTTGGGCCCTGAAGTGGTGTATTTTTCGGTTGCCAGCCTGTTGCTGGTTTCTCAGGTTTTGATGTTATTCGTTCGCGTCGAACGAAAGCCAGCCAGCAATAGTCCGGCAACCTGGCGCACCTTTTTGGAAGGCTTGCACTTCGTTTGGAATAAGCCCATCGTGCTAGGGGCCATCTCCCTTGATTTGTTTGCCGTCTTGTTTGGCGGGGCGACCGCGCTATTGCCTGCCGTTGCCAGCGACATTCTGCATGTCGGTCCTGCCGAGCTTGGCCTGTTGCGCACAGCACCCGGCTTAGGCGCGACGTTGACCGCAATGACGCTGGCATTTTTCCCCATATCCCGTCAGGTTGGCCGCTGGATGTTTGATGGTGTCGCCTTGTTTGGTGTCGGTACGATTCTGTTTGGCCTGTCGAACAACCTTTACTTGTCATTGACCGCCTTGGCAATGCTAGGAGTCGGGGATATGGTCAGTGTGTTCATACGTCAGATGCTGGTGCAGTTGGAAACCCCGGATGCCATCCGTGGCCGGGTTAGCGCCGTGAATTCGGTGTTTATCGGAGCTTCGAACGAACTGGGGGAATTTGAGTCCGGGTTGGCGGCGGCTTGGCTGGGGCTTGCCCCTTCCATCATCGCCGGGGGTTGTGCAACCTTGTTGGTCACTCTGATCTGGATGCGCGGCTTTGGCTCCTTGCGAACCATGGACCATTTCCCCCAGCCCAAACGCTAGGACTCACAGGCTGTCTCCTTGCTTGGGTGCGATGCAGGAGTGCAAGGCTTGCCTTGCTTAAGGGCGACGCTGGACTGCAAGGCTTTGCCTTGCTTAAGGGCGACGCTGGAGTGCAAGGCTTGCCTTGCTTAAGGGCGACGCTGGAGTGCAAGGCTTGCCTTGCCTGAACATGCCATCGCAAGGCAAGCCTTGCACTCCTGTTTGTCGTTTAAACGCAGCCCTTGGCTTAACTTGGAATAATGCGCTCCAACAGCGCATTTTCGGAAGCTCGCCGCTCGCTGGGCGGGTTCAGCAATAGCCGGCCTTTGGACAAATGTGAATTCAACTCGGATGAATAATCAGCCAACACCTCGTCCGCCAAATAATGCAAACGTGCCAACCCGGTGTTCACCCCATTGCGCAAACCTCTGAGGGCAGTGCGCTCATGCGAGGGTTTGAGTTGTTGGTTCAGAAAAAACGGCAACAACCATGAAATGATGACAATCAATGCACTATGAATGGCGAAATCCGTCCCTAAAAACCCGGTGTGGGTGAGGGCGCTTTCATAATAGGCCGTATAAGCTTGCCATGAAACCCAGCCCATTGCGGCGACAGGCAACAAGACCGAAAACAAAGCCGTCAATTTCAGCAAAACCCGTTGTGCAATATTGCCGGGATTGGCTAACGCAAGCCGCAAACCCTTTTGAGCTTCGTCCGTCATCAGTTTAGGGGCTGAATCCATTAATTTCGTCACTCTGGATTTTAACGGGCTGACGGGTAAGCCCTGTTCGGCGGCCTCAACCATCAATTGGTCTAGCACATCCTGCAATTGCATTTGCGCCCAATCGTCCCACAAAATGGAAGGCGTGGCGGTGGACGGGTTTTCCACCGTCTTTTCCTTGCGATCCAATTGAATCGCTCGCCGTAACGGGTTGGTGTCATGGCGCACGAAGGCCCTTGCCACCTCTTGCATGGGCCATTTCAAGCCTTGCAACAATCCCTCAGTGCTGGTGTCCCAAATGCTCTTCCATTCCTCCCGCAATGCAGCCATGGCGCCATCATTGCCGATGCGGTTTAGGCAAGTCGAGACCGCCGCTTGCAATTCTTCCTTACGTGCATCCAAGGCCCGCTTTTCCAATTGCTCCATTAAATGGCTATTGGCCAAGCTTTGGATCGTGGCTTCCAATTCGGCGAATTCGTCGGGTTTGCGGTTGCCAGCCTCTTCCCGGCTATCGGTGCGAAACACCATCGGGCTGGAAAAGCCACCCTGCCGCAGTAGTTTGATGAAATCCGCCACCTGTGCCTCTTGGCCCAAGTCCCATTGGTTCATCACGAACAACCACGCATGTTCTAGCACATGTTCGCGCAGTAAGCGCCAACCTTTGTCATCGCGGTAACGTTCCGGGCTGACCACATAAATCAACACATCAATATGCGGCAGCCAATCGGCGACCAAATCCCGATTGCTGGATTCGGTGCTGTCGATGTCGGGCATGTCTATCCATAGCACTTGTTTGCGCTTCTCGACGGCATGACGGGCGACCCGCACCCGGTCCACCGGAAACCCTTCCGGCAATTGACGCAGATGCAAGGACTCATGCAGATAAATCGACACCTCGCGGGAGGTGGGCCGTTCCACGCCGGCTTTGGCGACTGCCTGACCTGCCAAGCGGTTCAGCAGGGTGCTTTTACCTACGCCAGTGCCGCCGAAGAATGCCGCCACCAAGGGCCGATGTGCGCCGGGTTCGAACAAGCCTGCGGGGCTGCGGTTATCCAGCTTCGCCAAATGGGCGATGTCGGACTCCGTCAACCAGCCACCCGTCCGCGCAGACATTGCCCATTGTTTGGCGGTTTGTAATTGTTGGTCGAATTCGTTGCTCATGGGGAAGGCTAAAATGGAAGAGGCTTTATTATAGATCAAAAAAAAGCCCACCCTTTTGCAAGGGCGGGCTTTTTTGCCGAAAATAAATTAGTTTATTTTTTAGCGGCTTTGCGGCTATTGACAACCAAGGCAGCCAAACCGATTGCAAACAGAGCTAAAGTTTCCGGCTCAGGTATACTTGGGTTGGTCGTGGTCAAGGAAAGCGACCAAGTGTTGGTATCGCTGCTGGCTTTTTGGGTGGTGAAGGACAAGTAACCCGGAGTCGGATCGAAGCCGGTGACGTTGAAGATGCCTGTACCTTGACCTATTACAAAAGCATTAAGTGCGCCAGTTAAGGTAATGCTAGCTAAGTCAAGCTGAATCGTCGATGCGCCAGCGATGATATTGATGAAATTGGACAAGGAACCAAACGGGTTCGAGGTCACATCCAAAATTTTACCCGATTTGGAGGTTGCCAAACATGTATTTATCCTCGGATGTTTAAATCACAATTGCATCAATGAAAATTCCCTCTAATGTAAGCAAGCATTGTGCCTAATATTAAAAAGCTATAATTAACAGAGACCTAAAAACTGGAAGCCAGTGCTGCAAACCTCATCCAATGCTATTGTAAAAAAAACTGACACCTTGAAGAAATGTTGGCTTCACCGATTTTAGCCCTATGCAAAAATACAGTCGCTTTATCGTCAAAATAGGCTTTTATGCCTATTGACAGACTAGCCTGGAAATGGAACAGAATCTTGTAATCAGTCAAAAACCTGACATCATATATGCTTATTATTGGTGTAAACGTATTAAATATAGAAATTATTCAGTGGTTTAGATTTTATGTTTGACTGGATGACCGCTCCCCGTCACCGCTGTAAAAAATGCTGACAGATTCTATAGCTTAAATGGCTAACTTCTGATTCCAGTGCCCGTTAACAGTGACGGTTTACTGAATTGGGTATGCGAAAGCTCTAAAAATATTGGACACAGGTCGGGCAAACCCGGTTCCCGGTGGCCAGCGAGCATACGCTCTTTCAGGAGGCATGGAGAGGGCATTCATCCAGCGCATGGTTTTCAACCTACTGTTTTCAAAAGGGTATCCATTCCGATAACCAAACGGATTGACAACATGAAAAACTCTGCCACACCAACATTTGAGAGCGAATCCATGGGCTTTTCTGATTCTTGAACGGGCTTGTTTTATGGGCCTGAAAGCTGGGTGGGTGCAGGGTTCAATCACTGTCAGAAATTTTTACAACTGACCGGGCATAACCCGGTAGTTTGCTCAATATGTTCTGGAAAGTCGTTGATATGTAGAAATAATTGTATCATGGCACAGCTTATGCTTCGCAGAGTGTACCGAACTCTATTGATCTTCAATACACAGACCCTATTAGGTGAAACCATAATGAACATGAACAAAAGCTTACTGGCCTTGGCGATGATCCTAGGTGCCTTATCCAGCCAAAATAGTATGGCAGCGCCTATTCTCTGCGGGGATGGCTTTGGCGGGACTGCCAATGACTCAGGGACTCAAACTCGTGACTACTGGCAAGGTTTGAGTGCAGAGGGATGCTTCCAACAAGATAAGTTGTATAAAGATTTCGTATTTGGTGGAAGCTCGTTGCCCGGATCTAATTTCCGTGGACAGATATTCTTTGAAGAAATTGGACTGCAAGATGCACATACCGTTAACTGGACGATGGGATTGCCATCGACAGGTTTAGATTTTAGCGTTAGTTATAACGTTTCGGTGTTTAACAATCCCACTGCCTATATTAGTGAAATCCGTCAGGGTGCGACTGTCGGCACACCCGGTGCATTCATTTCGGATCTAATCACTGGCGTAGGTGGGCCATACTCGTTGCAGTCCCCCACTAACGGCAATCCTGATATCGAATTCACTTCTGGTAATCCGACGACTCTCGCGGTTACGACGTCCTTTAACTCGTTAACGGGCAGTTTAAACAATGGCGCAACCATCTTCGTTGAGCAAGGTGTGCGCGTGCCTGAACCAGAGACTTTAGCTCTGTTCAGCATCGGCCTGTT